>NZ_CP104302.1:306840-613680 GCF_025215495.1 Mycolicibacterium brumae
CGCCACCCTAGCTCAGTCGGTAGAGCAATTCACTCGTAATGAATAGGTCAGGGGTTCGATTCCCCTGGGTGGCTCCACGCGTGTATGACTACTGCGGTGCTACCGCAGTAGTATCGTGGTATGAAGCTCAGTGTCAGCCTGTCGGATGACGATGTCGCCGTCCTGGACGCCTATGTCAAGAAGTCGCAGTTGCCGTCGCGCTCGGCGGGGTTGCAGCGAGCGGTGCAGATGCTGCGCCACCCCAACCTTGAAGACGACTACGAGCAGGCGTGGTCGGAATGGGCGGGTGATGACGCTTCTGAGGATTGGGATCGCGCCGTTGGCGACGGTGTGACCGATGCTCCGCGGTGAGGTGTGGCAGGTCGACCTCGATCCGGTACGGGGGAGCGAGGCGGACAAACGCCGGCCGGCGGTGATCGTCAGCAATGACCGCGCGAACGCGACGGCGGCGCGCCTGGGTCGCGGCGTTGTCACCGTGGTTCCGGTGACCAGCAACACCGACACCGTCTATCCGTTCCAAGTCCGGCTGTCGGCTCAGTCGGGACTGCCGGTGGAGTCGAAGGCGCAGGCCGAACAGGTCAGGTCAGTTTCGGTGCATCGATTGGTGCGCCGCCTTGGACACGTGTCGGCGGCCGAGGAGGCTGCGCTCGATGCTGCGCTAAAGCTCCACCTGGAGCTGTAGGCGCCTCGGGTCGGTCGTCGGCCACTTTCAGCGGGGCCGGCAACTACGCCTCGGTATCGGGCTTCAGCCCTTCAGGTCCAGCTCGCAGGCCCGTTTGGCGGCGCGCAGGCCGCGGCGTTCGTCGGGCCAGGGCACATCGCGCTTCACTCGGGCGTCGACGGGGCCGGTCAGCGCGCTGATCTCCCACTCGTCGGAGGTGTCGTTGACCTTGTCGATGCTGTAGATGCTGCCGCGGCCGTCGTCGGCGAACCAACTGTCCTTCCAGCCGAGTCGCCAGTCCAGACCCTTGCCCATTGCGAACACCGCAAACCCCCTCGCCTCTTACCGGGACATCGTGCCATGGCCCCTCGCGCGGGCCCGCAGCGCGAGGGCCCGCGCGGTGTTCGGATCGGACTGAGTCCAGATCTGGCGCGAGGCCCGCCGGCGCGGCTTGACTTCCCAGGGTGAGCGTCGTCGGGCAGTCCCCGGCCTCCGACGAGCGCATCTCGCCGGAGGCCCGAACTGCGTTGTGGGCCAGCCTGATCGGCCCGACGATCGAGTGGTACGACTTCTTCCTCTACGCGACCGCGGCCAGCCTGGTGTTCAACCAGGCGTTCTTCCCGCACCAGTCCAGCTTCGTCGGCACCCTGCTCGCGTTCGCGACGTTCGTGGTCGGGTTCGTGATCCGGCCGGTCGGCGGCTTCGTGTTCGGGCACTTCGGCGACCGGATCGGCCGCAAGAAGACGCTGGCGCTGACGATGTTCCTGGTGGGCGGCGCTGCCCGACGAGGAGTTCCTGGCGTGGGGCTGGCGGATCGCCTTCCTGCTGAGCATCGCGCTGGTGACCCTCGGCGTGGTGGTGCGGCTGCGGGTCGCCGAGACCCCGGCGTTCGAACAACTGCGTGACAGTGGCGATCGCGCCGCGGTCCCGGTGCTGGTCGCGGTGACGGTGGCCGCGCTGCTATGCCGTCTTCTGCGGGGTTCAGGCCACCCTGTACGCCTCGCTGCACCCGGCGCGGATCCGCTACACCGGGTTGTCGACGGTCTATCAGCTCTCCGGGGTGTACGCCAGTGGGCTGACCCCGCTGATCCTCACTGCGCTGCTGGGGGCCGGGGGCGGTTCGCCGTGGCTGGGCTGCGCGTATCTGGTCGCGGTGACCGGGGTCAGCGTGCTGGCCACCCGGGGGTTGCGGCCGTTGGCGGTGGAGACCGGCTGACCCGGTGTTGTCCGCCGGTGTGGTCACCGTGGGGCATGGACTCTGAGACGCGGCTGCTGCTGAGATTGGTCGCCTCACAACTCGGCTAGCGAGCGGGACCAGCAACCCGTCTGCGGCCATCGAACGCGCCAAAGCGAGTTCCAGAATCTCAGCTAACACTCAGGAAACCGGCAGGGATCAGTAGAGAACCAATTGACGGCTGTCAGACAGGTGTCAGGACGACGCCGGGACGAGCGCCGCGTGTGTCGTACCGGCTGGCGCTAGCCTGCGCATTTCGCAGTTCTGCCAGCTTGGAGGCGGTTGTGTCCGGGTTCGGCTGGCCGTTGCCACGGCCGGCCAACTTGCCTCGCGAGTAGCTAATGATTGTTCTTGCGGTCCAAAGTATCAACGCGAAACCGGCCATCGCGATCGCCACGGATGGAGTAACTTTCGGTACCGAAACTTAATTTTTACTGAGGGAGGGATTCCGGTGGCTAAGCATCGGCGTAGGGCAGTGAAGAAGACGGCGATCGCGGGGGTGGCGGTCGCTAGTGCGGTGAGTCTCGGGGCGGTCGCGAGCCCCGGCATGCCAGGTGCCATGGATCAGGCGGTCACGATGCAGCAGGTCCGTGAACTGAAGACGCAGATAGATCTGATGGCCACATCGAACCTGGTCAATATCGTCGGCGCGCCGTCCTGGCTGACCGGCATGCTGGGCGGTGCCGGCGAGGGCAGCGTGTTCATGGCAGGCGATACCAGCGCGAGTGACATCTACAACCTGCTCAACACCACCGATCCCAACCCGATTAAAGGTATTGGTGTCAACGGCGGAGTCTCCACAGATCCGACCTGGGTCCAGTGGGTCAGCGGAGTCGGCGCACCCAAGCCTGTTCCGTACTTGGAAGGTCAGCACCAGGAGCTGACCGACGAGTACAAGGCGGTCTACGACCCGGCCTACAACGGCGTGGTGGGCACCGCGTTGGACGAGGCTAAAGCAGAGGCATGGCAGAATGCCTATAACGCCAGCTATGATCCGGTTTATAATGCGTTGACTAGCGGCACTGCCTATCAGTCGGTCTATAACGTCGCGCTCACCGGTTATAAGGCAGATTACCTCAACGATCTGTATAAGCCCCAGTATGCGATGGGGATGCCGAAGTATAATGATGCGTACAACCCCGCCTATGACAGCACCTACAAGACGTCATCGAAATATTGCTTCGGAAACTCGACTTGCTTGAGATTGGCGAGGGAAGCTGCAGAAGCGGCTGGAGATCTGGCCGTCGCGGGTGCTCTCGCGAATGCGATTGCAAACCCAAGTGCAGCCGACGATGCAGCGGCGGACGCGTACGCCGGACCGAAGGCGAAGGCAGACGCCGACGCGACGATCGCCGATGCTGTTGTCAACGCAGATAAAGTCGCTAAATTGGCTGGCGATGCCGCAGCTGCGCTGGTTACCCCAGACGATGCCATGGACGCTGCCGGAAAAGCCGCGGGCGAGGCGGCCGTTGCCGAGGCCAACGCCAACCTTCCGGCCGACCAGCAGATCCAGCAGTGGAAGTGGGTGGATGATTGGGGTATCAAGTACGTCGTCGACTACAAGACCAGCGGTGCCTGGGTGACTCCGGCCATGTTCGACGAGTTGCCGAACGCCGCGAAGATCGCCTACGCCGCCGCTGTGATCTCTAATGGTGACCTTTCAGCTTTGGCGCCGTTCATTAACTGGACCGTTTACCTGCAGAACACGAATCTCGTCGGCTGGGATGACGGCAATATCGCCATTGGTGAGGGCTACCGCCAGTACATCGAAGCCGTCAAGGACGGGACTATCACTGCGGGCGAAGCGCAGACAGGACCCCGGAGCATTGATATCGGCGACTTGGTCATCACGAGCCAGGACGGCACTCTCGACTTGGGCACTGACCTCGGCGATATCTGGGACAAGATCCAGGCGGCTGTCACCACGGGAGAAGGAATCGGTTATCCGGATTCGGGGGATATCCCGACGGGGAACCCCGAGGGGACAGTCAAGGGTGGCGTCATTGACTTCACTCTCATCACCATGGTGATGCTGCGCAACCCCGGCCGTCCGAACGGCGGTCTCTACTCGCGGTTCGCGCCGGTCTACCAGGAGATCACCGGAATCAACCCGGTGACGCCGGCGGCCGAGTCGTTGAATTTGCCGAACGGGGCGACCGTCGCGGACTTCAGCAAGCTCGCCGACGGAAACTGGCAAGCCATCCTGAACGATTCCAGCGGTAAGAAGATGGTCCTCACGCTCAAGGCGGACGCCACCTGGGAATACGACATCAAGTCGGACGCCCCGGTGAATGCGAACCCGCTGGCATGGGCAAACTCGGCCGTGGCTTCGATGTTTGTGCTGACCGCGGCCAATGAGTTGCTGGGTGCGTCGCAGGGCAATGGTTCTGTCAGCGCCGTCTTCTACCAGGTGCCGAAGGGCGAGTACGACGAGGGAAGCTTCTACGCCACCGTCACCCAGGAAGGTCTTCCCCTCCTCGCGCCTATCCGACTGCCCGCCAACCTGATTGGCGCGGTCACGGGGGAGAGCATCAACACTCCGTTTGCGGATGCGATGGAGCCTCTGCTGAAGATTCTGATCAACACCAGCTACACCGACGTGGTGACGCCCGAGGATTTGGCCGAAGGTGGCAAGTACTACGGGTCTGACTACAACGCCTATGACCGGACGCTGCGCGAGATGCACCTCCCGACGCTGTTCGGGACGAACACGCTCAACCAGCGTGAGATCGCGCAGCTGCAAGGCGATCTCATCAAGGCCGTCGGGGCGGGCTTCGGTGGTGAGTTGACTGATGTGCTTCGTCAGTCCGCGAGCCGCCTGCTCGAAGCTCTGAACATCGCGCCGTCGGCTGACATCGACAACGTTCTCAAGGCGCCCGGCGACGCGATCACCTTCGTTGGCAATCAGATCGGTGGTGCGATCAGCGACGTGCTGGTGGGCCTCAACGATCAGCTGCCCGATGAGCTGCAACTCATCAAGACCGATGATGCTTCGCGAGCCGAGCAGCAGACCTTCCTGAAGAGCATCTACAAGCCGCTCGGCCAGGGCCTGAAGCCGGTGGCCGACGGTGCCGCGGTGCTCAACGAGGGCTTCACCCAACTCGACTCGGTGATCACCGGTGGACAGCTCACCAAGCTGCAGAAGGATCCGATCGGCTCGCTGATCACTGCCGGCGCTGATCTGCAGCAGGGCGGTGCCAAACTGCAGAAGAGCCTGACAAAGGCTCAGAAGGATGCCGACGATCTGGTGAAGGCGGTGACCTCCGGTGACCCGTCGAAGATCGGCAAGACCGTCAAGGAGAAGGCCGACTACCGCATCGACCGGGCCAGGAGGGACCTGGACAACGGCGTCGCGAAGGTCAAGGAGGCCGCCGGCAAGGTCAAGGAGGCTGTCAAGAAAGTCACCGACAAGGTGACCAAGAAGAGCGAGTAATCGACGACCTAGCAGTTGGTTCCGGATGGGCTCCCGCTTCGGCGGGAGCCCATCTGCGTTCGCGATTGGCAGCCGGATCGGCAGTGACGCGGGGGTGGGCGCTCATGCGGCACCGCTCCGGGTTCAGCTTGGAAGCGCCCAGACGATTCTCAGGTAGCTCTGACCTGAGTTAGGACATTCGTGTTTAGCAGGGGCGTTCGGTAGCGGTTGTGTGACGAAGTGGTAGCGCGGGCGCGGGGATCGGGTAGCGGTCCTCGCGCCCGCGCTTTCTACTCGGTCGCAGTCTCGTGGCCGTGCCGGCGCATGTTGGGTCCGTCGAGCTGGACCAGTTCGGCGGTGGAGACGATGCGGTTGAGGATGGACTCGGCGATGACAGCGTCGTGTAGGGATCGGTACCAGTCTTCGGGGTCGAATTGGCTGGTGACGACGGTGGATCCGCGGCCTTCTCGGGCGGCGAGGATGTTGAGCAGTTCGGCGGCGGTTTCGCCGGTGATCGGGGTGGTCAGGAAGTCGTCGAGGACGAGCAGTTCGCAGGTGTGCACGCCGGTGAGGAACGTCAGCCGCCCGGCGTCGTGGCGTTGGTAGACCGCGAGCTGGTTGGCCAGGTCGTCGAGCCGGAAGTATCTGGCGGTGTAGTCCCGGCGGCAGGCGGCGTTGACCAGGGCTTGGGCCAGATACGACTTGCCGACGCTGGATTTGCCGAGGATGACCAAGTTGTGTGTGCGGTCGATCCACCGGCATGCGGCGAGGCGCTCGATCAAGTCCCGGTTGATGTTTCGGCCATCGAGGTAGTGGATGTCTTCGACGCAGGCCGCTGGATTCGGTGTCCGGGAGGCTTTGAGGAGCTTGAGCACACGCCGCTCGGCGCGAGCGGCGGTCTCCTGCTCCAGGGCGTGGCGGATCTTTCGGGAGAAGCTCCACTGGTCGTAGGTGGGGTCGTTGGCGATGTCGATGACGGCTTCGCCGAAGGCGGTCATCCGCAGTTTGGTGAACACGGGCATGTCATCGACGCTGAGGTGCTGGTCATTCATCGCTGGACTCCCGCCCCGGCGTCATCGCCACCGTCATCGGTGCGCCGGTCACCGGTGGTGAGCGCGTCGAGGCTGAACGCTTCGGCGCCGGCCAGGTGCGCGCGGCTGGTGTCACGGCCGGCCACCCCGGCCGCTGCGGGTCTGGATGCTGGCGTGATCGGGTTGGCGGCATCGCCGTCCCCGCCGATGGTGGTGGGTCGTTGGTTGCCGTCGGCGCGCAGCGCGCTGATGCGGTGTTTGACCGCGGTGTAGGTGATCGGCCGGTGCGCGTCCTCGGCGATGAGCTCGCGGCAGGCAGCCTCCAGCAGCATCCGGTTGGCGCTGGCGCGTTTGCCCAGGTCCAGGATGTTCATGCAGGACCGGTAGCCCTGGGCCTCGATCGCCTTGCCATCGAGCAGCCGGGTGAGCGCGGCCACCGTGGCCGGGCCGACCTTGCCGGCCTGGCGCAGGAAGTAACCGCGGGTCCACAATCCGGTCACCGACTCATAGTGCGGGGGCGCGTGCTCAGGGTCGGTGACATAGCCGTTGCGGTGCCGGCCCTGCTGGTGGGCGGCGATGATCTGCCCATCGGCGAGCACCTCGATCGTCGTGCCGATAATCCGCACGTCCACCCCGCGCCCGGCGAACCGGTAGGGCACCGAGTACTTGATGGTGTCGAGCTGGATATGCCAATCCCGGTGCACCTTCGCCTTGCGCCAGCACACCGGTTCCCACCGCTGCTCGGGCAACCCGATGAGCTCGCCGCGCTCATGGTCGTCGAACCAGCCACGCCGCGCCCGCGCCTCCCCGCGAAACGGGGTCCGGTCGTTGATCTGCTCGACTTGGGCGGCGACCGCCGCGTTGAGGTCATCAAGGCAGGCGAACACCCGATCGGCCAGGAAGTGGATCACCCAGTTGGTGATGACCTTCACCCCCGCTTCGGCGTTCCCTTTGTCCCGCGGGCGATTTGAGCGTGTCGGCACCGCCGCGGCCCCATAGTGGGCCAGGAAATCCTGATACGAGGCGTTGACGTCGCGGGCCCGGTCGATGCGGCTGATCTGGTTTGACGCCGTCGAAGCGTTGTCCGGGACGATCACCTGGGCGACCCCGCCGAAATACTCGAACGCCCGCCGATGCCCATCGCACCACGCGGGCTGTTTCTCATCGAAGTAGCCGTAGGCGAACACCATCCCCGAGAACGGCAACGTCGCCACGAACACCGACACCGGTGTCACCGCCCGGGTGATCGGATCGGTCACCTTCATCGGCGTGCCCGCCCAATCGACCTGCATCGTATGCCCCGGCACGTGGGCGATCGGCACACTCAGATCGTTGACCCGGACGTGCTCGGTGACGATCTGGCAGTAGCGCTCATACCCGTAGAACCGGGCGCCCGGGGCCGCATCGGATCGCAGGTACTGGCTCCACAGCACCTTCAACGGCGGCTTCTTGCGACCCAGCCGCGCCGCGACGACCTTGTCGATATCGACCGGCACGAACTCACTGGCCACGTTCTTGCGGCCATCGGCGAACAGCCGATCCAGATCCTCAGCGGTCAGCGCCGCGACCTGCTCGGCGGTGCTCAACTGCTCCTCATCGAGCACACGGCGGGCCCGGGCGATCGCCCGGTGCGAGCACCCCGCCATCGCTTCGATCTGCCTATAGGCCAGTCCCTGCACCAGCAGGCCCATCACATACCGGTAATCCGTCATCCGCGGGATCCCTCTCAATCGCCGCGACCCCTGCGGCCACGGATGAAAGCGATCCTCGAACAGCGCTACCAGATACCCGCGCCACTGCTACCGGATAGTTACACAGGCGCTACCGAAAGCCCCGGCTTAACAATTCGTTAGTGCCCCTGCGCGGTCGCGGATTTCGCTGGATCGACGCCGAGGTGCTCGAGGATTTCGCGTTGGTTGGCGGGCACGTCGGGTGGGAACGTGTGGGTGGTGCCGTTGATGGCGATGGTGGCACTGCGCAGCGGCCGCAGGCCCTTGACGACTTTGGCGATGGAGTTCCCACTGCGGGACTGAATCGCATGTGAGACCGCGAGGGCGGCGAACACGATCGTCAGGTGCGCGTCGATGGTCTCGCGTTGGCGGTGCCAGATCGGGCGCGCGGCCAGGTCGGATTTCGACATCCGGAACGACTTCTCGACGTGCCATAGGTCGTGGTACTTCGCCATGATTTCGGTCGCCGGCATGAGGGTGACCGGCACATTCGTCACGTAACCCTTCAAACCGACCAGGGATTGGGCCCGGGTCAGGGCGGCTTGGTCGAGGTGACGGTCTTTGCCGCTGACTTTGACGAACCGCGCTGATTTCGCCGCTTTGGTCCCGTCGATGATCGCTTTTGCGCGGGCCTCCTGGGCGGCCAGGGTCTTCTGATCGCGGCGGGCCCGTTTGGCCGAGTACGCCCACACCGCCCGCCATGCGCCCGGATGCGCCTGCGGGTCCCAGACGGGTTCGGCGCGTTTGCCGCGGTCGTTGACGCACCTGTTGTTGCCGTGCCGCGGAGTCACGGTGTCGATGACGTGGCCGTCGGTGAAAGCGTCTCCGTTCCAATGGAAGTGAGACTCCAAATCGGCCGGGGCCTTGGTGACCCGGGAGCCGACGATGAACGAGCACCCCAACTCGTCAAGGTCTTTGAGATTCGAGGCTGACAGCATGCCTGCGTCGGCGGCGACGACGATCTCGGTGTCGGTCAACTGGTGGCGTTCCAGGAAGCCGCGGACGACGGGCACGATCGTGGTGGTTTCCGCGGTATTGCCCTCGTAGCAGCCGATTTCCAGCGGGAACCCGGTCCGGTCGACCAGCAGCCCGACCACGATCTGAGGGTCGACCCGGCGCTCCTTGGAGTACCCGACTTTGCGCAGGTCGTCTTCGTTCTCGGCCTCGAAATACAACGTGGTGACGTCGTAGAGCAGCAGGGACAGGCCGCCGCAGTCACGCGCGTGGGCGAAGCACTTCGCGGCGATGGTGTCGCGGTACTTGCCGGGACCGACCGCATCGAGGTGACGCTGAACCGTCCGGTAAGACACCTGGTTCGCGCCGAGGTCGGCCAGCACCCGCAGGGAATCGAGCTTGCTGGTCGGCTCCACGATCCGGGCGATCACCAAATCCCGGAACACCGCGTCATCGATGGCGTCGAACCCGAGCCAGTCATAAACCGCGCCGAGCGTGTCATAAAGCAGCCGAGAGGCGGTGCCGATCGTGCGGCCCGGCCCGGCCACCGACGCCACCGGCGCCGCCTGCGCCGGCCTCCAGTCAGCGACATCAGCGAGCTGGCTAGTCACCCGGTGAGCGTCGAAGCCAAGCTCCTGCTGATCGCCATCAGCGATCACCCGGGCCTTCTCCAGCAAAATACCCAGCTCAGCATCGGTGTGAGCAGAACCGACATGCGCCACGATCTCGCGTGAGCGTGTCAAGTCTTTTGTGTAAGTCGTTTCCTCTGATGTTGTCGTTTGGTGTGTTCTACAGGTGGGGCTCGATGCGGTCTGGGTAGACCAGCACGAGCTGTTCGAGGGCTTTCTTCCAGTTGGTGACCACTTGTCCTTCCACGAGGCGTCCGGCGGCCTTTCGGTTATGTTTCTGGCCGCGTTCCTTGGCCCGTTCGGCGGCGCGTTTGTCTTCGATGTTGCAGATCGCCAGCCAGAGCAGTTTCACCACCGCGGCGTCGTTGGGGAACTGCCCGCGGGTCTTGGTGACCTTGCGAAGTTGGTAGTTCAACGACTCGATCGAGTTGGTCGTGTAGATCACCCGGCGTAGCTCTGGAGGGAACTCCAGGAAGGGGATGAATTGCTCCCATGATCGATCGAAAACCATTGTCACAGTGGGGTTTTTCTTGCCCAAATCTGATGCGGTGAACGCATCCAGCTCGGCGCGGGCGGCATCGGCGTCAGCGGCGGTGTAGATCGGCTTGAGCGCGGCGGCCACGGCCTTGCGGTCCTTGTAGGACACGAACCGCAGCGCGTTGCGGATCAGGTGCACCACGCAGGTCTGGACGGTGGCCTGCGACCAGGTCGCCGTGATGGCCTCGGGGAACCCGGTGAGCCCGTCGCAGCACACGATAAGCACGTCACGCACCCCTCGGTTGGCCAGATCAGCGCAGACCGACGCCCAGAACGAGGCTCCTTCGTTCTGCTGGACCCAGATGCCCAGGACATGCTTGACGCCGGCCATATCGACGCCCACGGCGATGTGCGCGGCCTTGTTGCGGGTGTGGCCGCCGTCTTTGACCTTCACCACGATCGCGTCGAGGTAGATCACCGGGTACAGCGCATCCAACGGGCGACGCTGCCAGGCAAGGACCTCATCGGAGATCTCGTCGACGATCTTGGAGATCGTCTCATGAGACACCTCGGCGCCGATCGTTGATTGCAGGTGAAATTGGATGTCCCGCAACGTCATCCCGCCGGCATACAGCGAAACGATCATGTCATCGAGCCCACCGAGCCGGCGCTGTCCCTTGGGCACCAGCCGCGGCGTGAACGACCCGTCACGGTCCCGAGGCACCTCCAACGAGACCGGGCCGGCCTCAGTCTGCACGGTCTTGGCCGAGTGCCCGTTACGGGCGTTCGGCAGGCCCCGGCCGGCCGGGTCGCCCTTCTCATAGCCGAGATGATCGGTCAGCTCGGCGGCCAGGCCCCGCTCCAACGCGAGCTTGATCAGCCCGGGCAGCAGGCCACCCTCACCGGTCAGCGCGACCTCGCCGGAGTCGATCGAGGCCAGCAGCTCATCGACCGCCCCGGATGCCCGCAGCGCCTCGGCCACCTCCACCGTCGACGCGGCCTCAGCCAGCCGCGCGTCCAAATCCCGATCTGTCGTCATGCCCTGAGATCCTTCCCTTGTCAGGACTTACACAGACCATCTGACACCCCCCGCTGGAATGCAGCGGCAATTGCCGGGACTTGCCGAACTTGGCATTGCGCACCGTGATCAGCGCGCCGGGAAGATCGACGTCACCACGGTCCAACGCGATGGCTTCGCCGATGCGCAACCCGGTGGCGGCCAACAGTCCGATCAAGGTGGCGTAGGTCATCCCCCGCAACCGTGATCGCAGATTCCGGGCCTCCGCCATCAACGCGGCGATCTCGGCGTCGGTGTAGAGGTAGGGAACCGCCCGATGAGATCGCCCGGGCAGCAGGTCAGCAGGCGGGATCTCGGTGGCTGGGTCGATTGCGGCCAGATAGCGCGCGAATCCGCGCACCGCTGACAGCCGAGCGCCGTGCCAGACAGGGTCTGCGCCCACCGGCTCAGTGGCCCACCTCAGCGCCAACTCGACGGTCACGCGCTGCGCGCCGACCCGCCCAGCCTCGGCGACGAAGTCAGCCAGCAACCCGCCGGCGCGTTCAAGCTTGAATCCCAGCGCACGCCGCATGGTGAGGTAGTCGGCCAACGCGTCGGCCAGGGCGGTCATGACGGGCTCCCAGACGGCCAGGGCCGAGTCACCGAGACGAGCCGGCCGTGGTCGACCTTGGCGTAGATGGCGGTGCTGTTCAGTTCCCGGTGCCGCAACAGTTGTCCGACTTCCTCCAGGGAAGCGCCCGCCTGTAACACGCTGGTGGCGGTGGTGTGTCGCAGCCGATGCGCCCCGATGCGCTCAATGCCGGCCCGAACACACGCACGGCCCACCACGGCGCAAACCGAACCGCTCGCCAGCGGCTGATGCGGGGCAAGAGCCGTCAGAAAGACCTGCCGATACGAAGATGTCGGCCTGCCCGCACGCAGATAACCAACCAGCGCCTGTCCCACGTCAACCGGCAGCGGAAGCTTGTCATGTTGATTGCCTTTGCCACGGATGACGAGTTCGCCAGCGCGCCAATCGATATCATCGAGTTCCATGGCGGCGACTTCACCGGCGCGCAACCCCAGCCGCGTCAACACCGTCAGGATCGCGAAGTCCCGCCGACCCACAAGCCGATTCTGCTCGCAAGACTCCAGCAGCACCCGCACCTGATCAGGTCGCACAGAACGCGGCAGCCACGCCAATCGCCAACCCGCCACCGCCGGGACAGCCGAGACCAGATCAGTCTCCACCCGCCCGGTCAACAACAGGAACCGCAGCAAAGACCGCAACGCCGTAACCATCAACTTCGCCGCGCCCGTCGATCGAACTGAAGCCTCGGCGACGACGAACCGTGTGACCGTGCCGGCGGTCAACTCGCGCAGCTCACCGGACCCCGAACGCGTCAAGAACAGCCGCGCCTCTTGCGCGTAGTAACGCACCGTGGCCGCCACCAAGCCGCGCTCACAGAACAGATAGGCCCGGTACTCGGTCAAGAGTTCCTCCACCGGGCCTGACGGCACCCGCGGCACCGGTGCCGGCGCCGCGCCCACTGCGCGTAAATGCCCCAGCAGTGGCGCCAACCCGCGCGCGGACAACCAACCCACATACCCCCGCGCCGACCGAACCGATAGAAATGCTTGCACCAGTTCGTCATTCAGCTCACTCGGCGCCACACCCTCAAACGCCATCCAGCGACTCAGATGCGCCATCAAGCGCAACTGATTCGCCGCCGACAACGGCGCATAACCCACCGACTCCAGCGCTACGGAGAACCCCGCGGCAAACTCCTGCAACGGGCCATCCACCCGCACACGCGACACCACAACCATGACCAAAGTCCTTCCAATCCGACGGAAGAACCAAGCATCACCGGCCAAAATTATGCCGACAACAACTCCACCGAAAACCCACTGACCAGCACAGACTCCCTCAAAATCGGCATAACCGCCGACTCGGCATAATGCCGGCATCACCACACGATGGTTCACCACGGCGGCTGGCAGGTGTTCCTCGGCGAAGACCGCCACCCCTGGTTCATCCCACCCGCGGACCCGAAGCATCCCGACCGGCCACGCGAACCCCTGCGCTCACACGCCCGACGAACCATGACCAGCCTCCCCACCGCCGCCTAACCGCCGCGGACCCCGCCGACCACAGCCACCGCCCGCCGAACCCCGCCTGAACCCCGCGACCTTGCATGGACCGCACCGATGCGGGCCGCAGACTGGATTATCCAATCGTCAAGCGCCAGCCGTGCAGTCTATGCGCCGATCAGGCCGCCCGGTCACCGAATCGCACCTGGCAGGGCGCGAATCAGACGCTCCCACAACCGAATACGCACCACCAGTACGCACCTTGACAACTCAACAGAGACAAAGCGTCCGCAATGGGCGCCTGGCGCCGACCCGGCTCTACCCCGTCGGCGCCAGGTTGCCCACCGGCCCAGAGGCCAGGCACACCGTCAGCGCGGCGGTCGTCGCCTCCACGGTGATGGTCTGCCCGGCGCCGGGAATCCGGATGAACACCCGGTTCAGCCCCGGCTGCACAGGCACCTTCACCTGCGGCCCGTCGTCGAGCGACATCGTCAGCGAGCCAACCGAATTCGCCAGATAGTTGAACTCCGCCGTCCAATCCGAGGGAAGCAGTGGGCCATCGAGCGGCAACTCGACGGGGAAGTCGGTCTGGACCAGATACCCGCAGTCGGGTACTGGCCCGGGCTTGACCAGCCGCACCCAGGTCACCTGCGCGTCAAGCATCCGGCCGCGGGAGTCGAACATCCGCGGTCGTGTTGTGGCCGAGGCGAATTCGGGCCGATCGCGCAGCAACGCGAACATGTGGCTGAACATGTTCTCCGGGTGCTGGATGCGCTGCAAGATCATCGGGTCGACCTCCTGATCCAGCAGCGGCGCATCCGATTCGCGTGCGGCGCGGGCCAGCGCGGCCTCCGCGTTCTGCAGATACGACTTGGTCGGATTGTCGCGCCAACTGGTCAGGAAGGTGGCCGTCGAATACAGGCTGGAGAACAGGAACCCCGCCATCACCGCCAGCACCGCGGCTGTCCTGGCCGGTGAGGTGTCCATCGCCTGCGCCTGCGCGGTGGAGCGGTTCGGCGCGCAGAACCCGACCGCGGCCAGCAACGCCAGCACCACCACCAGATCGGGGTAGTAGCGCAGCGTCTGCGCCAGCTCCAAAGCGGTGAACGGCGACGAGCGCATCAGGTAGATCGGGATCTGGCAGGCCACCGCGTACCCGAGCGCGGTCAGCCACACCGGGGCCAGCTTCTGCTTGCGCGCCATCGACACCGCGACCGCCGCCGCCAGCGCCACCCAGCCCAGCACGATGACAACCGTCGGCGGCACACCCCACGGCGACGCCGGATCCCAGCGCTGCCACTGCCACGGCCCGCCCACCAGCCCGGGCACGATGCCGTGCGTGAACGATCGCCGCAGCAGCTGCCACGTCATCGGTAGGTCGGTGCTCCACCGCCGCTGATCCACCACCGACGTGTACAGCGCCACCCACGCCACGGTGATCGCCAGCAAAGAAACCCACAGCACCGCACCGCGCCGCCACACATCGGCGGCGGCCTGCAGCAGGCTCTTGTCGGTCTGCACGTAGGTCAGCAGCGCGACGACTGCGAACGCCACGAACGGGATGACCGCCGACTTCTCGAAGAACAGCAGCCCGCCGAAGAACACCAGCGCCCCGGTCGCCGCGTACCGACGATTCCCGGTGCGCGCCAACAGGATCGCGTCCGCGGTCACCCACGCCAGCGCGGCCTGCAGCGGCAGCGCGTTCAGCCCGGCGGCCCACCACGCGAACGACGGCACCCCCAGCGGAGTGAACAGCGCGAACGTCAGCGGGACCAGCAGCACCGCCCGGTTGCCGACGATCACCCACAGCGCCCGCACCAGCGCCAGCGACGCCAGTAACTGCAGCACCACCAGGCTCGCCGCCGGCCACGCCCACACCAGCGGCGCGGCCTTGCTGATCAGCCCGGACAGCAGGAACGCGCCGGGCATCACGTGCCCGTCGTGGTCGTGGAACAGGAAGTCGAACGACAGCAGCGGGTTGGTGCCGGCCCGCCCGACGAGGATCAGGTCGTCCCAGTAGTAGTAGCCGCCGAACGCCAGCACCCCGCGCACCACCAACTGCGCGGCGACCAGCACGAACGCGGCGATCAGCACCGGCGATCGCAGCGCCGGAAAGCTCAACGGGCGCAGCGCGCCCAGACGGCTAGCGAGGATCGGCGTCTCCCGCACGCTGGCGGGCCTGCCACGCGCTGGCGGCCATCTCACGCAGCGTGTGCCGGTTCGCCCAATCCAGGTCGCGGGCGGCCAGTTCCCCGGTGGCCACGATCCGCGCCGGATCCCCGGGCCGCCGCGGCGCGACGTCCGGCTCGAAGTCGATCCCGGTGGCCTCGGCCATCGCGGTCATGATCTCGCGCACCGAGGTTCCCGACCCGCTGCCCAGGTTGTACACCGGCTCGATCGGCTCCCCGGCGTCCAGGCGCTTGGCGGCGGCGACGTGGGCGGCGGCGATGTCGTCGACGTGCACGTAGTCGCGCACGCAGGTGCCGTCGGGCGTCGGGTAGTCCGCGCCGTTGATCCGCGGGGTCCTGCCCGCAATGAGCATGTCGAACACCAGCGGGAACAGGTTGAACGGGCTGACGTCGAACACCTCCGGCGATCCGGAGCCGACGACGTTGAAGTACCGCAGGCTGGTGTGCCGGAACGGCCGTTCGGCGTCCGCGGTGGCCTTGGCCAGATCGGCCAGCAGCCACTCGCCGATCAGTTTGGTCTCGCCGTAGGGCGACTCCGGCCGCGTCGGGGTGGTCTCTTCAACGAGCTCGACGTCCGGCGTGCCGAAGGTGGCCGCCGACGACGAGAACACGAACTTGTCGACGCCCTGGGTGGCCATCTCGTCGAGCAGCGTGACCATCGCCGACACGTTCTGCTGGTAGGTGTGCAGCGGCCGTCGCACCGACTCGCCCGCGTACTTGTACCCGGCGACGTGGATGACGCCGGTGACCTTGTGGAACTGAAGCGTCAGCCGCACATTCGTCGCGTCCAGCAGCGATGCTTCGACCAGCGGGATGCCGTCGGGCACGAACTCGCGCCGCCCGGTGGACAGGTCGTCGATGACGACGACGTCGATGCCGGCGTCCGCGAGCGCGCGCACCACGTGCGAGCCGATATACCCGGCGCCGCCGGTCACAAGCCAAGTCACGGTGTTCCAGGGTAGCCGCGGCCCCCGCCGCTCCCTTGCCCGACGGTCAGTTGCCGGGTTGGCCGACCTGGCCCTCGTGGTCCGGGTTGACGGCCTGGTCCGGGTTGCTGACCTGGTCCGGATCGACGGCCTGCGCCTGGTGGCCCTGCTGGCCCTGGCCCCCTGGGATGACCCAGTCAGACCAAGGGTCGTTGGGGTCCACCTTGTGCGAGCCGGGGAACCGCGACTGCATCTCGTTCTGCAGCGCCTGGGTGTCCTTCGGGTACTCGCCGACCTCGTAGTCCTCCGGGGTCACGCAGGCGATGTGCTTGTCTCCGTAGCTGTAGGGCTGCGTCCCGACCTGCAGCATCCCGCAGGCCTGCTGCACCGTCACCGTCTGATCGGCCTGCGCCAACGGCGCCAAAGCCAGGGCCGCCCCGGCGGCTGCCGCCGCAATTACCAGTCGCTTCATGAGTGTCCCTCGCGTTTGTGGGCGATCCCCGAACTGCTCGTATGTTAAATCTCAGTAGGGTCACAAATTCAGGGTTTCGTTGACTCGGGGCGTATCGCCCGATTTCTGTCCGGCGGGGCGTGGATGCTTTCTGGCCGCGCGGCTTGGCCGGGCGGCGAAACTGTGAATAGCGCTTCCTGACCGGCAGGAATACCATTTCCTGATGGCGTCGTTGCCGCCACCTCCCGGGGGTCCGGGGTGGGCGCCGGCTCCGGCCAGGGGAGCCGAGCCGTCGCGATGGACCGCGCAAGCAGCGCTGCTGGTGGCCTTCCTGGCCTGCGTCATCGGAGTGATCGGCTGGTTCCGCCCGGTTTCCGCGCCTCCTCCCACCGACCCCGCCCCCACCTACACCGCCGCCGAGGTCCAAGCCGCCAAGGACAAGGTGTGCGACGCGTTCGAGCTCGTCGACAAAGCGTTGAGGATTACGACGAATGCTGATGGCGGGGAAGATGTCGCCTTGCGGCAGGCCCTCGCTGCCAATGCCCGTTTGGCACTCGTGGCCTCCGCGCAAAGCTTGAAGGGTTCGTCTACTTCTGCGAGCCCACCTTCATTGGCGGAGACTGTCGCAGATTTTGAGTCATCAGCGATTGACCTTGCGCTCAGGTACCTGGCGGGTGGCTCTCGGGAGGATTCTGAGTTACTCCAGGCGAAGGCGACGACGGAAGCGCTTGCTGGGGAGCTTCGTGCGGATTGCGGATGAGTGACTATCCGCCAGGAGAATGGTCTGCACTGCTGGTCGGCCATCAGTGGCCAGCCGGGCAGTCCGTCCAAGTTTTGGCGGCGGCGGTAGCAAACCGAGCGTCGGTGGAAGCTGCGTATCGAAGCTTTGCTGAACAATTGGGTGCCGCGTTGAACGGCCCGCTTATCGATCAAGAAGGCGTCACGGCTGACGATGCCCGCGATGCATTCACTCTTGGTCAGAGCGATGCACTGGCTGTTGCAGAGTCGAATCGGGTCAAAATGGAAGCCTGCCGGTCGGCTCATTCCGCGTTAACCAACCTTCGATCGCAGTTGGCTGAGTACGCGCGAACTGGAAACTCTGAGATCAAGGATATTCAGAGCTCCAAAGATGATGACTCTTCGAAACTGGCCAAAATCGTCGGTGTCGTTCAGCGATGCCAGCGACAGGCCGATCATGCCGCTGGCCTGCAGGCCCAGACGATAATGGCGGCAGCGCAGACGATCGTGAATGAGGTTGGGTCGCCGAGCCTTCGAAGCCTCGCCGATGGAAGTGGATTGTCGTCCCAACCGCACGGTTCGGAGCCGGTGGAGGATCTTGTTCGTAATCGGCTGAACCGCCCCGACTCTCAAGGACTATTAACGGGCGACGCTGGCGCGGACATGTACGGAGACGCGGGAGAGGCGTCGGTTCCGGCGTCAGTGGGAGCGGCGGATGCACGCAGTGAGAATCTGCCGACCGCTAATCAACACAGCAACGATCTCAGCCCGATGCTTGGGGATGCTCCGTTGTCACCGCGCCGTGATGACTTGGTGTGTGTTCCACCCGCGGCCGCCCCTGTCGGCTCACAGGGGGTGACACCGCCAGTCGCCCCGGTACCAGCAGCTTCATTGACGTCGGCCCCCGCTGCGGCCTTCTCTCTGACTAACCCGGGTTCGTCCTTCCCCGCAACCGCGCCAGAGCTCCCCACCGCCCCGTCCCTTCCTGCTACCCCCGCCCTCGCGACAACGTCAGCGGCGGAGCTGCCGAGCGTCCCCGCCGCCCTCACCCCGCAGGGCCTCATCGAGGGCTTCGCCGAAGGGGTCCGCACCGGCACGCCAATGTCCTTGGGCACCAGCGAAGTTGCATCAGCGGCATTCCCGTCGCCGGTCGCTCCGGCCACGCAAATGGCTCCGATCAGTGCGCCCGATATCGCGGCCCCGGTCGAGCACGCCGCCGCGCCGACCGAGCACGACTACCAGCCGATGGTCGTCGCCCAGCCGACCCCAACGCCCGCGTCGATCCCGGCCGCGCCGCCCGCTGTTGCCGCGCCGGCCGTGACGGGAGCTCCGGCGATACTGCCTTCCTACGGATCGGACCTGCGGCCGGTCGTCTCGCCCGCGATGCCGATGGCGCCCGCCATGCCGGCGGCGCCCGTCGCAACGCACACCCCGGGCGCGGGCGTAGTCAACCAACCTGCGGTGGTCCGAACGCCCGTCACCGCGCCGCCCGCCGGCCCGGCGGCGTTCGCGTTCACCGCCGGAGCAACCGCGGGCGCCATCGCTCGCGAGCGCTCCGAGCGCGACCACCTGAGCCGCCTGCTCAATGCCGTCGCTCGGCAGCAGCCGGCGCTGGCGTGGGGGATTGGTCAGCGCGAAGACGGCCTCACCATGCTTGTCACCGACCTCGCCTGTGGGTGGCTGCCGCCGGGCATCGAAGTCCCCGCCACCGCAGCAGTTTTGGAGCCCGGCGCGCACAGGGGTGGTGTTGAGGAACTGCTCGGGCCGGTGGTTGTCGCGGCGGTGCACGCACCGGGTCAGCACATCCCGGACGACCCCGAGCCGGTGAACCTCTCAACGAGACCTGTTCACGCGCCGGCGATCGAGGACCTCGGGTGGGAGCTCTGCCGAGCGGCTCAGTGGCGGGATGGATTGCCCAGGCTGGCGCACACCGTCGCCCGCGCGGCAGCTGGCGGCACCGGCGTTCTCGGCAGCGAAATCGCCCTGCTGCGAGAACATTTGGCGGAGATCATGCGACAAGTGGTCGCGACGTATCCGAACCCGGATCCGCAAACCCTCGGCAACTGGCAGCTGCTGGCCGCGATCGAGGCGCTCACCGCCGGCCACCAGCGCGCAGCGAACTACCACCTCGCCTGGTTCCTCGCGCTGCACCGCTGAGCTGTACCGAAATGGGGTCTGTGGCGAGGGTGAAGTGGATTATCCAATCCATGGCCCGCAGCCACCCCATTTCGGCACAGCTACGCCCGTGACAGCTCGCTCAGGTGCGCCGAAATCTCACCAGCGGACACCTACGCTCGTGACAGCGCGCTCAGGTGCACCGAAATCCCCACCAGCGGGCCGAAAATCAGCGCGATCGCGGTTCGCTGCTCCAGTTCCAGCGGCAACAGCAGCAGCCCGGTGGCGGCGACGGTCGCGCCCACCCAACCCAGCGAGTACGCGCGGTGCAGCGCGGCCGCGACGGTGGCCGCGCCGGTGATGGTCAGCACCGCCATCGACACCGCGCCCACGGTCAGCACGCTGAGCAGCGCGCCGGAAGCGATGTACTCGGCGCCGAAACCCACCCGCAGCAGCCACGGCCCGAAGAAGTACGCCAGCACCACGCCCACCGCGCCGATCGACCCGATCAGCGCCACCGGCTTCGCCAGCGCCCGCAGCCGGTGCCCGCGGGAATCCACGAAATGCGCAATCAGGTTGCCCTGCATGGCCGTTAGCGGCACCAGCAACGGCGCGCGGGTCGCGGTGACGGCCAGGATCAGCACGCCACCGGCGGCGCCGAGCTCGCCGGAGGTGGCCTGCAGCAGCACCGGGAACCCCATCACCAGCACCGCGGACGCGCCAGCCGCGGCCACCGCGTGCCCGGCCCCCCGCAGGAACGACGACGGTCGTTCTCGCGCGACGAGACCGGCCGCGTGCCGGGTGGTGGGGGACAGCAACAACATCAGCAGCCACGCCACCGAACCGGCGACGGTGGCCCACAGGAACCCGCCGAGCCCCCAGCCGACGATCATCGAGGTGACGGCCACCGCGACCCGGATGCCGGCGTCGGTCACCATCAGCGCGCCGTATTGGCCCCAGCGATTGTCCCCGGCGAGCATCCCGAGCAGGGTGGCGTGCAGGCAGAAGCACGCCAGCCCGACGGCCAGCAGCAGCACCGACAGCCGGGTCTGGGAGATGAACACGTGCGGGCCCCACCACAGCGCGCTCAGCACCAGCGCCGCCGCGGCGACCAGCCCGATGCCGACGGCCATCCGCATCGGGTGAGTGACGACGCCCGGCCCCGCGTCGAGTGTGCCGGCAGATCGAAGAATCGGCGGATTTGTCGATCTGGACGCACACTCGACGGCGAGGTCGTCGCTCGTCGTGGATTTGTCGCTCAAAGCCGGGCGAGCGGAGACCCCCTTCCCCTCCGGGGGCGACGGAGGCTCCAGGGGCGACGGAGGCGCGAGGGGCGACGGCGACGCAACACCCCCCAACGCCAACCGCACCTCCCGCGTGCTCTGCTGCAGCAGCCCGTTCGCCGCCCCGGTGACCAGCCCGAACGCCCCCCAGAACACCCCGAACAGCGAAAACCCGGCCGGCTCAAGGGCCCGCGCGGCCAGATACATCACCACGAACCCGCACAGCGCGCTCAACGCGGTCGCGACGCCCACCCGGGTGACGCTTGAGCGCGCCACCGGACCGGCCGACGGAGAACTCACCCCAGGTCCGGCACCGGCAGCGAGAACAGCCACGCGTCCCACAGCCCGTTCAGCGACGACGGCGCGTACTTCGCGGCCAGCCCCAGGAAATCGTCGGTCACCACCGTCGAATGCCGGTACCTCGTCGTCCAGTCCCGCAGCAGCGCGAAAAACGTCTCGTCGCCGAGGAACACCCGCAGCGCGTGCAGGGTCAGCGCGCCGCGTTTGTAGACCCGGTCGTCGAACATGTCCCGCGGGCCGGGGTCGGCCAGCAGGATGTCGGCGGGGGCCTCGAGGAGTCGGCGGTGATAGCGCTGCGCCATCTGCGCGGCGGTCATCCCGCCGGCGTGCTCGGACCACAGCCATTCGGCGTAGCAGGCGAACCCTTCGTGCAGCCAGATGTCGCGCCAGTGCCGCGCGGTCACCGAGTTGCCGAACCACTGGTGCGCCAGCTCGTGGGCGACCAGCCGCTCGGAGTCGCGGGTGCCGTCGCAGTGATTCGCGCCGAAGATCGAAACCCCTTGCGCCTCAAGCGGAATCTCCAGCGACTCGTCGTGGATCACCACCGTGTACCCCGACGACACCGGGTACGGCCCGAACAGTTCGCTGAACAGCGTCATCATCTGCGGCTGCTTGCTGAAGTCCACGGCCAGGTTGCGGCGCAGCCGGGCGGGCAGCACCGCCGAGATCGGCACCGGCGCCTTGGCGAGGCGCACCAGGTCATACATCCCGATCTGCAGCGTCACCAGGTACGTCGACGTCGGCTCGGCCAGCTCGTAGGTCCAGGTGGTGCGCCCCGACCGGGCGCGGGTGGACACCAAAGCACCGTTGGACACCACCCGGTACGGCGACTCGGCGCTCACCTGAATGCGGTAGCTGGCCTTCGCGCCGGGCTGGTCGTCGCACGGGAACCAGGTGGAGGCCCCGTTGGGCTGACCGGCGACCAGCGCGCCCTCGGTCAGCTCCTCGAACCCGACCTCGCCCCACAGCGTGCGGCGCGGGCGAGGGGCGCCGGTGTAGCGCACCGCCACCGTCATCGCCGCGCCCGGCGGCAGCGGCGCGGCCAGCGTGATGTGCACCTTGTTGTCGCGCGCTCGAAAGTCCTTGGCGGGCTTGCCGTTCACCAGCACCCGGGTCACCCGCAGCGGCGCGCACAGGTCGAGGGAGAACGTCCGCAGCGTCGCCAGCGTCACCGCGGTGATCAGCACCGAACCGTCGAGCCGGTTGATCGGAACCTTGTAGTCGAGCTCCAGCTCGTAGCGCGACGCGCGGTAGCCGAAGTTGCCGACCCCGGGCAGGTACGGGTCGATCACCGGCACGCTGGACTTCTTGGAGCCCTTCACGGCCGGTCCTTCTTCTTCTTGACCAGCCATGGCGCGATCGGATTGCCCTGCCAGCGCGTCGAACCCGGCACCTCGTCGCCGCGCATCACCAGCGACGCCGGCCCGATCGTCGCGCCCGCCCCGATCCGCGACGCCGGCAGCGACACGCAGTGCGTGCCGAGGGTGGCGCCGTCTTCGAGCACCACGGTGTCCATCTGCATGATCCGGTCGTGGAAGAGGTGCGTCTGCACCACGCAGCCGCGGTTCACCGTGGCCCCGTCGCCGATGGAGACCAGGTCGGCCTCGGGCAGCCAGTACGTTTCGCACCACACGCCGCGGCCGATCTTCGCGCCGAGTCCGCGCAGCCAGATGTTCATCACCGGGGTGCCGGAGGCCTGCCGGGCGAACCACGGCGCGGCGACGGTCTCGACGAACGTGTCGGCCACCTCGTTGCGCCACACGAACGACGACCACAGCGGGTGCTCCACCTGCCCGATGGAGCCGACCACCAGCCACTTCGCCGCCACCGCGATCACCCCGGCGACCAGGCCGGCGGTCAGCAGCACCACCCCGGACAGCAGCGCCGTGAGGCCCCAGCCGAACCGCAGCGCCAGCGCCTGCAGCCCGATCAGCACCGCGGCGCCGATCGCGAAGCTCAGCATCAGCGGGATGAGCCGCGCGGTCTCCACCAGCGAGCGCAGCACCTTCAGCCGGGTGGACGGGTGGAAGGTCCGCACCGCGTCGGCGTCGGTGGGCTTGCGGCGCAACCGGATTGGCGGGCTGCCCAGCCACGACGAGCCGCGCTTGGCTTTGTGTGGGGTGGCCGAGAGCACCGCGACGAGGCCGTCCTCGGGCACCCGCCGGCCCGGCTGGGTGATGCCGGAGTTGCCCAGAAACGCCCGGCGCCCGATCGTCGCGGTGGCGACGTGGATCCAGCCGCCGCCGAGCTCGTAGGAGGCCACCGAGGTGTCGTCGGCCAGGAACGCGCCGTCCTCGACGACGGTGAACTTCGGGATCGCCAGGGTGGTGGAGATTTCGGTGCCGCTGCCGATCTTCGCGCCCAGCAGCCGCAGCCAGACGGGGGTCAGCAGCGAGGCGTAAATCGGGAACAGGTAGTGCCGGGCGGCGTCCATCAGCCGCTCGGTGGCCCACAGCTGCCACCCGCTCCGGCTGCGCACCGGGTGGTAGCCCTCGTGCAGACCGACGGCGGCCAGCCGCACCAGCAGCAGCGTGATCAGCGCGTAGCTGGCAAACGCCAGCACGGCGGCCAGCGGCGTCCACGGCAGCGCCTGCCAGACGGCCTCCCGGAACGTGGGCGCGCCCCGCATCGCCCAGCCCAGCAAAGCCAGCCCGACGCCGAGCGCCAGCAGCGGCAGCCCCGCCAGCAGCACCGACGTCAGCCCGTAGATCGGCACCCAGTGCACCGCGCGCGGCGGCCGGTGATCCGGCCAGGGGTGGCGGGCCTTGCCGGACTTCACCGCCGGCGAGCCCTTCCAGTACTGGTTGTTCTTGACCCGGCCGACGACTCCGGAGCCGGCGGCGACGTCGGCGTTGCGGCCGACAACCGCGCCGGGCAGCAGGGTGGTGCGGGTGCCAATGGTGGCGTCGTTGCCGACGGTCACCGGCCCGACGTGGAACCAGTCGCCGTCGACCCAGTGACCGGACAGGTCCACCTCGGGCTCGATGGAGCAGCGATGCCCCAGCGACGCCATCCCGGTGACCGGCGGCGCGGAATGCAGGTCCACGCCCTTGCCGACCTGATTGCCCAGGGCGCGTGCGTAATACACCAGCCACGGGGCGCCGGCCTGGTTCTCCGCGCCGCTGGCCTCGGCCAGCCGGTCGGCCAGCCACACCCGCATATGCTCGCTGCCGCCGCGTTTGTAGGTGCCCGGCTCCAGCCCGGAGAGCATGGTGCGCGCGGCCAGCGCCGCGATGCCCATCCGGCCGATGGGGGTGATGAACAAAATGAACCCGGCCAGCAGCAGCCACCAGTTCACCGGGGCCAGCCACGGCAAATCCGTGACGACCGAGCCCACATTGTTGATCAGCGCCAGCCACACCACCCACTGCATGGCGCTCAGCGTCGCCAGCGGGAACGACGCCACGATCTGCAGCAGCTGGGTGGACCGCGGGGTCGGCTTGACCAGCCGCGGCTCCACCTCCACCGACGGTTTCAGGTCATCGAGGAACCCGGCCAGCGAACCCAGCCGGGGGTGGTCGTAGAGCTGCGCGACGGTCACCTCGGGGTGGCGCTGGCGCAGCGCCGCCACCAGCTGCGCCGCGGCCAGCGAACCGCCGCCGAGGGCGAAGAAGTCGGCCTCCGGGCCGTCCACCGACGCGCCGAGCACGTCGCGCCACAGATCGGCCAGCCAGCCCATGGTGCCGCCCAGCTCAGGCCCGTCGTCACCGCCGCCGCCGGGCGGCGGCCAGGGCAGCGCGTCGCGGTCGACCTTGCCGGAGGTGCGGGTGGGCAGCTCGTCGACCAGCACCAGCCGCGGCACCAGCGCCGCGGGCAGTTCCTCGGCCAGCCGGGACCGGGCCGCGCCCAGGTCGAAGTGAGGGTCCGCCGAGGCGATGTAGCCGACCAGCAGCGGGGTGCCGCTGCCGGTGCGCCGCACCGCGGCCGCGCCGCCGGACACCCCGGGCAGGTTCACCAGCGCGCTGTCCACCTCGCCGAGTTCGATGCGCCGGCCGCCGACCTTGACCTGGTCGTCGGCGCGGCCCTGGAAGTACAGGCCCTCGGGTTCCAGCCGCACCAGGTCCCCGGACCGGTAGGCGCGCGCCCAGCCGAGGGTCTCCATCGGCGCGTACTTCTCGGCGTCCTTCTCCGGGTCCAGGTAGCGGGCCAGGCCCACCCCGCCGATCACCAGTTCGCCGACCTCGCCGTAGCCGACCTGCTGGCCGGCGGCGTCGACGACGGCCAGGTCCCAACCGGGCAGCGGCAGCCCGATGCTGACCGGGCCCTCACCGCTCAGCCGCGCCCCGCAGGCCACCACAGTCGCTTCGGTGGGGCCGTAGGTGTTCCACACCTCGCGGGCCTCCTCGGCGGCGAGTCGCTCGGCGAGCTCCGGCGGGCAGGCCTCACCGCCAAAGATCAGCAGCCGCACCTGCTCCAGCGCCTCGGCGGGCCACAGCGCGGCCAGCGTGGGGACGGTGGAGACGACGGTGATGTCCCGGGACACCAGCCACGGGCCCAGGTCCATCCCGGAACGGACCAGCGAGCGCGGCGCGGGCACCAGGCACGCCCCATTGCGCCAGGCCAGCCACATTTCCTCGCACGATGCGTCGAAGGCCACCGACAACCCGGCCAGCACCCGGTCGTCGGGCCCGATCGGGGCGTCCTGCAGGAACGTCTCGGCTTCGGCGTCGACAAACGCGGCGGCGTTGCGGTGCGTGACCGCCACACCCTTGGGGGTGCCAGTGGAGCCGGAGGTGAAGATGATCCAGGCGTCGTCGCGCTGCAGCGGGGCCTGGGCGCGCCAGCCGCGGGACGAGCCGGGACCGCGGACCAGCCCGGCCTCGGTGATGATCGCGACCACGCCGGCCTCGCCGAACACCAGATCCGCGCGTTCCTGCGGGTCGTCGGCGTCGACGGGCACGTACGCCGCGCCCGCCGCGAGGGTGGACAGGATCGACACGTACAGCGAGTAGGAGCCCGACGGCATCCGGATGCCGATCCGGTCGCCGCGCCCGATGCCGCGGCTGGCCAGCCACTCCACGCTGGACTCGATATCCGCGATCAGCTCGCTGTAGGTCAGCTGCACCGTGCCGTCGTCGATGGCCGGCGCATCCGGGTACTTCTCCGCCGTCGCGTACAGAATGTCGATCAGGGTGCGTGGGGCCGGGGCCCGACCGGAGAGCCGGTACTGAGCGGGGATCTCATGCGCGTCCTCAGCCGTCACGGGTCAAATCTTAGGGGCCTGCGTTCGGTTCGGTTTCCCAGCGCCGCGCGAAGCTGCAAGACTGTGACGCGAGGGGAGTATTCCCATCGTCGCGGTGTCGTCATCACGTCGTCCGTCATCGGAGACCGGTGCCGCGGGTCGGCCGCTGCTTGCGCCCGGCGGAAGAGACCTCGGGCGTTTAACGACCGAAGGATTCCTGCATGCAAGTGACCGGGCTCGAATGGACCATCACGATGGTCGTCACCATCGCGGTGCTGCTGTTCGACGTGATCGTCATCGGCCGCCGGCCGCACGAACCGAGCCGACGGGAATGCACCGTCGCGCTGTCGATCTACGTCGGGTTGGCGATCCTGTTCGGGCTGTGGGTGTGGAACTTCCACGGCCGCCAGTACGGGCTGGAGTTCTACACCGGCTGGCTGACCGAATACAGCCTGTCGGTGGACAACCTGTTCATCTTCATCATCATCATGGCCAGCTTCAAAGTGCCGCGGATGTACCAGCAGAAAGCGCTGCTGATCGGCATCATTCTGGCGCTGATCTTCCGCGGCATCTTCATCGCCGTCGGCGCGGTGGCTATCAACAAGTTCGCCTGGGTGTTCTACATCTTCGGCGTGTTCCTGATCTACACCGCGATCAAGGTGGGCCGCGACACCGACCACAGCGACGACACCGAGAACGCCGCGATCCGGTTCGCCCGCAATCGGCTGAACTTCACCGACACCTGGGACGGCGCGCGGCTGTGGGTGCGGGAGAACGGCAAACGCGTCATGACGCCGATGTTCCTGGTGATCGTGGCGCTGGGCACCACCGACCTGATGTTCGCGCTGGACTCCATCCCGGCGATCTTCGGCCTCACTCAGCAGCCGTACCTGGTGTTCACCGCCAACGTGTTCGCGTTGATGGGCCTGCGTCAGCTGTACTTCCTGCTCGGCGACCTGCTGGACCGCCTGGTCTACCTGCCGCAGGGCCTGGCGATCATCCTCGGGTTCATCGGTGTGAAGCTGATCCTGCACGCCCTGCACGAGAACACCCTGCCGTTCATCAACGGCGGCGAAAGCGTGCACGTGCCGGAGATCCCGACGCTGTGGAGCCTGGCGGTGATCATCCTGGTGCTGTTCATCACCATGATCGCGAGCCTGATCAAGACCCGGGCTTCGCGCTAAAACGCCTCGGCGACGGCCTGCGCGACGGCGAGCATCGCCTCGTCGTCCGCGGTCTCGTCGAAGATGGTGACCAGCGGCAGCAGCGCCATGTCGTCGACCCGGAACTGCTCGCCCACCACGACGCTGATCAGCGAGTCGGCGGTGTCCCCGACCAGGATGTGGCCGTGGAAATCGCGCTGCGGGGACAGTTCGATCCGGTCGGCCAGGGTGTACTGGAACTCCACCGAAAGCCCGCGGCCGTTCAGCGAGAAGTAGCAGGTCCGCACGCTGGGCTGCGGGTCGGCGACCCCGTCCAGGTCGCTCACCGGCGCGCACGGGTCCGCGCCGGTCAGCACCGTCGTCGGGAACTTCGAGTCGGAGAACGTCGGGCGCAGCGCGAACTGATTGATCGCGGTGGCGACCAGCCGCTCGCCGATCGCGCAGACGTCGGTCTGCACGGCGCCGCTGGCGAACACCATCAGCAGCGTGCCGTCCGGGTAGCTCGCGGTCTGGTTGCAGGACCAGTTCGTGACGGTGCTGCGGTCCTTCGGGGCGTTCGGCGCGTCCCAGAACGACGACGACGTCACCTCGACCCCGTCGACGACGCGGTGTCTGACCCAGTCCTCGTCGGCGACCGGGGTGACCGGGTCGCGGTAGGCCACCGAGATGTCGCCGGCGGCCTGTCCGGACGCGTCCGCGATCTGCGACGAGCACGAGCCGAAGTTGGTGGGGCCGACGACGGTCAGCGCCCGGCCGTCGACGTCGTCGGCGTCGCCGTAGAGCGCGCACGGGTCGATATTGCGCAGTTCGGTCAGCAGCGCGGGGGCGTCGGAATCGGTCGGGGCGTCGGCGACCTCCTCGACGCGCGGGCCGGTGGAGCACCCGGCGAGCAGGATCGCCGAGGCTGCCAGGGCCGTCGTCGCGGCGGAGCGCACACTCACGCTCAGAACATTAGCGGGCTCTTAGACCCAGTTCTGGTAACCGCCCTCGGGCCCGAGCAACTCCTCCAGCCGCGCCCGGGTGATCCGGGCCAGCTCCTCGCGGTCGGCGTCGTCGGCGGGCAGCTCCGCCAGCAGCGCCTCCACCCGTTCGAACAGCTCCTCGCGGCTGGCGTACGGCCGCACCGCGGCCAGCTCGGCGGCCATCGTCACGTAGCCGGCGACGCCGTAGACGGCGTGCACGGCGCAGCGCGTCGGCAGATTGTTGAACCCGTCGAGTCCGATCCCCTGATGTACCAACACACTGAGGATCATCGAAGAGTCATGCCACGCCCGGGTTTCCTCGTGTTACGTCCGGGCTAAATCTCGGCCGGGTGTCAGTGCCCTTCGGCCTGGAACCGCTCGATGGAGCGCTGGATCTCGGCCTCGGCCTCGGCGCGGCCCACCCAATCGGCGGCGTCGACGTGCTTGCCTGGCTCCAGATCCTTGTAGTGCACGAAGAAGTGCTTGATCGCCTCGAGTTCGAAGGCGCTGATGTCGTCGAGGTCCTGGATGTGGTCCCAGCGCTTGTCACCGGCCGGCACACACAGCACCTTCGCGTCGCCGCCGGCCTCGTCGGTCATGTTGAACATGGCGACCGGGCGGGCTTCCACGATCACGCCGGGGAACACCGACTGCGGCAGCAGCACCATGGCGTCCAGCGGGTCGCCGTCCTCGCCGAGGGTGTCCTCGATGAAGCCGTAGTCGGTGGGGTAGCCCATCGGGGTATAGAGGTGGCGGTCCAGCCGCAGCCGGCCCGTCTTGTGGTCCACCTCGTACTTGTTGCGGTCGCCCTTGGCGATCTCGATGGTGACGTCGAACTCCACGCCCGGCTCCTTCGGCTTCGATTTTTAAACTCGCCCGCGAACACTATCGCGGAGGGATCGGCGCGTGGCAGCGATACCCTGCAGTACATGTCCGCATCCCGTCCGCGCCGCGGCAGGCACATCGCGCTGGCCCTGGGCGTGCTCGTCACGGTGGTGGCGCTGGTGGTCGTCGCGGGCCTGCTGACCCGCGGCGGGCACGACGGCCCGCCGGCCCCGGCGCCCGTCGCGCTGCAGGCCGCGGTGATCCCGGTGTCCGGCGACGCGCCGATGCCGACGGTCAGCGGGCTGGCCGCCGCGCTGGCCGGGCCGCTCGACGACGAGGACCTGGGCGCGTTCACCGGCCGGATCGCCGACGCGCTGACGGGTAAGGAACTGTGGGCCAAGAACCCGAACGTGCCGATGCAGCCGGCCTCGGTCACCAAGACGCTGACCGCCGCCGCGGCGCTGCTGACCCTGGACCGCGAGGACCGGCTGACCACCCGGGTGGTGGCCGCCGACTCCGGCGCCACCGCGGGCACGGTGGTGCTGGTCGGCGGCGGCGACACCACCATCTCCACCGCCGACCCGGGCAGCCCCACCTGGTACCGCGGCGCGGCCCGGCTCACCGACCTCGCGGATCAGTTGCGCCGCAGCGGTTTTCAGCCGACCGGCGTGCAGGTCGACACCTCGCTCTACAGCGGTCCGCGGATGGCGCAGGGCTGGGACGGCCGCGACATCCTCGGCGGCGACATCGCGCCGATGGAACCGGTCATGGTCGACGGCGGGCGCACCCAGCCGACGACGGTGGAGTCCCGTCGCTCGTCGACCCCGGCGCTGGACGCCGGCCGGGCGCTGGCCGGCGCGCTGGGGCTGGACCCCAAGCGGGTGGTGTACGCCAACACCCCGCCGGCCGGGGAGGAACTGGCCACCGTGCAGTCCGCGCCGCTGATCCAGCGGCTCACCGAGATGATGCACAGCTCCGACAATGTGATGGCCGAGGCGGTCGGCCGCGAGGTCGCCGCCAAACTCGGCCGGCCGATGAGCTTCGTCGGCGGCGCGGCCGCGGTGCTGCAGGTGCTCGGCGACAACGGCGTCGACACCTCCGGCGCGCAGTTACACGACAACAGTGGCCTGTCCGTCGACGACCGGCTCACCGCCACCACCCTCGACGAGGTGGTCGCCCAGGCCACCGGCGACGAGCACCCGCAGCTGCGCCCGCTGCTGGACATGCTGGCCATCGCCGGCGGCAGCGGCACCCTGTCGGACCGCTTCCTGGGTGACGACATCCGCGAGTCGGCCGGCTGGCTGCGCGCCAAGACCGGGTCGCTGACCGGCACCAACACCCTCGCCGGGGTGGTCACCGACCGGGCCGGGCGGGTGCTGACGTTCTCCTTCATGTCCAACAACGCCGGGCCCACCGGCCGCAACGCCCTGGACACCCTGGCCGCTGTGCTTCGGACCTGCGGCTGCGGCTCGTGACCTCTGCCGCGGCCATGCTGGACTGGCAATTCGCCGCCGACCTCGGCGCGCGACTGGCCCGCCCGGGGCCGCCGATGTCGGACTACACCCGCGATCAGGCCATCGCCGTGCTGGCCGACTGCGCGCTGCGCGCCGAACCGCTGGTCCGCGAGATCAGCCGGCTGACCGCCGGACAGGACGCCCCGGAGGCCGCGATCGTCGACCGCCCGGACTGGATCCGCGCCGCGGCGGCCGGTATGCGGGTGCTGATGTCCGCCGCCACCGGGCCGGCCGAACCCGAACCCGAGCCGAGCGGCCTGCTGGGCCGGGCCGGCGCGCTGGCGTCCACGCTGGCCGGCCGCGCCGCCGGCGCGCAGACCGGCGCGGTCCTGGCGTTCGTGTCCTCGGGCATCCTCGGCCAGTTCGACCCGTTCGGCGCCGACGGACCCCGGCTGCTGCTGGTCTACCCGAACATCGTCGCCGTCGAGCGCCAGCTGCGAGTGCCGCCAGCGGACTTCCGGCTGTGGGTGTGCCTGCACGAGGTCACCCACCGGGTGCAGTTCAGCGCCAACCCGTGGCTGTCGGACTACATGGCCTCGGCCGTCGGGGTGCTGACCGGCGAGAACGAGGAGCAGTTCTCCGATCTGCTGACCCGGGTGTCGGCGTTCGCCCGCAACCGCGAGGAGGGCATGGTCGGGTTGCTGCGCGCCACCATGGCCGAGCCGCAGCGGAAGGCGCTGGACCAGATGCTGGTGCTCGGCACCCTGCTGGAGGGCCACGCCGACCACGTGATGGACGCCGTCGGGCCGTCGGTGGTCCCGTCGGTGCACACCATCCGGGCCCGGTTCAATTCCCGACGGGAACGCAAACACTCCCCACTGCAGCGGCTGCTGCGCGCGGTGCTGGGCCTGGACGCCAAGCTCGCGCAGTACACCCGCGGCAAGGCCTTCGTCGACAACGTCGTCGGCCGGGTCGGGATGGACCGCTTCAACACCATCTGGACCGGCCCGGACACCCTGCCGCTGCCGCCCGAGGTCGACCATCCGCAGCGCTGGATCGACCGGGTGCTGTGAGCGGGAGCGCGGGTGAAACGAGCTTGCACCGGCTGATCCGGGCGCTGGCGGCGTTCGCCCGCGAGGTTCCCGACGGGCCCTGGTGCGTCGCGCTCTCCGGCGGCCCGGACTCCCTGGCGCTGGCCGCCGCCGCGGCCCGCAGCCGCCCGACCGCCGCGCTGATCGTCGACCACCGGCTGCAACCTGGATCGGCGGGGGTCGCTTCGAACGCCGCCGAGCAGGCGTCACGGCTGGGCTGCGAATCCGCGCAGGTGCTGACCGTTTCCGTCGGCGCCGACGGGGGACCGGAGGCCGCCGCCCGCGCCGCCCGCTACGCCGCGTTGGAGCAGGCCCGCGCCGGTCGGCCGGTGCTGCTCGGGCACACCCTCGACGACCAGGCTGAAACGGTGCTGCTCGGCCTGGCCCGCGGGTCGGGGCCACGCTCCATCGCCGGGATGCGGCCCTGGGCGCCGCCGTGGGGCCGGCCGCTGCTGGGCCTGCGCCGGGCCGACACCGAAGCCGCCTGCGCCGAACTGGGCCTGGACCCCTGGCGCGATCCGCACAATAGCGACCCGCGATTCACCCGGGTGCGGCTGCGCGACGAGGTGCTGCCGCTGCTGGAGGACGTGCTCGGCGGCGGGGTCGCGGCGGCGCTGGCCCGCACCGCCACCGCGCTGCAGGAGGACGGCGACGCCCTCGACGCGCTCGCCGAAACCGTCGACGTCGAAGACCAGCCGCAGGTCACCGTGTTTTTCGGGCTTCCCACCGCGGTGCGGCGCCGGGCGCTGCGACGGTGGCTGCTGCGCTGCGGGGCGCACCGGCTCACCGATGAGCAACTGCGGGCCGTCGACGCGCTGGTCACCGACTGGCGCGGGCAGGGCGGGGTGGCCGTCGGTGGGGCCGGGCCGCGGGAGCGACTGTTCGCCGAACGCCGCGACGGTCGGCTGCGGCTGCGGATTGAGCCGGTCTGAGTAGTCAGCCCCCGGGGCGGCATGGCACGCTGTGCAGGTGCCGGCCCACACAGAGCTGTACCCCGGGGACATCGAATCCGTGCTGCTGTCGCAGGAACAGATCTACGAGCGCACCAACGAGCTGGCCGAGGCCATCGCCGCGGACCACCGCGACGGCGGGGGAGACCAGGACCTGCTGCTGGTCACCGTCCTCAAGGGCGCGGTCATGTTCGTCACCGACCTGGCCCGCGCGCTGCCGGTGCCGACCCAGCTGGAGTTCATGGCCGTCAGCTCCTACGGCTCCTCCACCTCGTCGTCCGGGGTGGTGCGCATCCTCAAGGACCTCGACCGCGACATCAATGGCCGTGACGTGCTGATCGTCGAGGACATCATCGACTCCGGCCTGACGCTGTCCTGGCTGCTGCGCAACCTGGCCACCCGCAACCCGCGCTCGCTGCGGGTCTGCACCCTGCTGCGCAAACCCGAAGCCGTGCGCGCCGACGTCGACGTGGCCTACATCGGGTTCGACATCCCCAACGAGTTCGTCGTCGGCTACGGCCTGGACTACGCCGAGCGCTACCGGGACCTGCCCTACATCGGCACCCTGGACCCGAAGGTGTACAGCTCCTAATCCAGTTCCCAGGAGATGTCGACGGTGAACGTCAGCGTCTGCTTGCCCGGCTCCAGCGGCACATTCGACGGCTCGGCCGCGGTCCGCGACTCGAACGCCGGGGACGGCACGTCGACCGAGGCCGGCGATTCCAGGATCGAGATGATCTTGCCGAGCTTCATCCCGGCCAGCTCCGCGTACTGCTCGGCGCGGGCCTGAGCGTCGGCGAACGCCTTCGCGCGGGCGTCCTTCACCATCTGCGAATCGTCGCTGATGCTGTAGTCCACATTGTTGATGCGCATCGCGTCGCCGCCGTTGAACACCGCGATGCCCAGGATCTTCGACGCCGACTCGGCGTTGCGGATGGTCAGCGTGATGGTGTTGGTGGCCTGGTAGCCGGTGACGGTGTTGCCGTCGTTGGAGGTCTGCGGGTTCAGCGTGACATTGCTGGTGGCGATGTCGGTGCGGTCCACCCCGGCGCCGACGAGCGCGTCGAGCACGGTGGTCTGCACCTCGTTGGCCTCGGCCATCGCGGTGTTCGCGTCCGAGGCCGTTTCGCTGACCGTCAGGCTCGCGGTGAGGGTGTCCGGGGTGCCCTCGGTCTTGCCGGTGCCGGTCACGCTGACCTGCCGCACATCGCTGGACGATCCGACCGGGCTGGCCGCGTCGCAACCGGACAGCGCGAGCGCCGTGGCCGCGATCAGCGAACCGGCTCCGAGGCGGGCGAGGGTGCGGGATTTTCCGGCGCTGGGCATGCCCGCCAGACTAGCGGCTCGGCGCGGGAGCCCTACCGGTAACCTGTGAGGACACCTGGCATGCCACAGGGAAGGACCCGGCGCGAGCCACACGATGAACCGAAAAACCGTCATCCGGACGCTGACAGTGGTCTTTGGGCTGCTCGTCATAGGCCTGTTGTTCTTCTATCTGGGTGATGACACCCGCGGCTACAAGCAGGTGGACACCTCGGTGGCGGTCGCCCAGATCCGCGACGGCAACGTCTCCGAGGCGCAGATCGACGACCGTGAGCAGCAGGTCCGGGTCACCCTCAAGGACGGCAAGACCGTCGAGGGCTCCGACAAGCTGATCGCCAAGTACCCCACCGGGTTGGCGGTCACCCTGTTCAACGACCTCGACAAGCAGGACGCGAAGGTCAACACCACCGTCAAGCAGGAGGGGTTCTTCTCCACCCTGCTGATCTTCATGCTGCCGTTGCTGCTGCTGGTGTTCCTGTTCGTCATGTTCGCCCGGATGCAGGGCGGCGGCCGGATGGGATTCGGGTTCGGCAAGTCCCGCGCCAAGCAGCTCTCCAAGGACATGCCCAAGACCACCTTCGCCGACGTCGCCGGCACCGACGAGGCGGTCGAGGAGCTCTACGAGATCAAGGACTTCCTGCAGAACCCGTCGCGCTACCAGGCGCTCGGCGCGAAGATCCCCAAGGGCGTGCTGCTCTACGGCCCGCCCGGCACCGGCAAGACGCTGCTGGCCCGCGCGGTCGCCGGCGAGGCCGGGGTGCCGTTCTTCACCATCTCCGGCTCGGACTTCGTGGAGATGTTCGTCGGCGTCGGCGCGTCCCGGGTCCGGGACCTGTTCGAGCAGGCCAAACAGAACAATCCGTGCATCATCTTCGTCGACGAGATCGACGCCGTCGGCCGCCAGCGCGGCGCCGGCATGGGCGGCGGGCACGACGAGCGCGAGCAGACCCTCAACCAGCTGCTGGTCGAGATGGACGGCTTCGGCGACCGCCAGGGCGTCATCCTGATCGCCGCCACCAACCGGCCCGACATCCTGGACCCGGCGCTGCTGCGCCCCGGCCGCTTCGACCGGCAGATCCCGGTCAGCGCGCCGGATCTGGCCGGACGGCGCGCGGTGCTGCGGGTGCATTCCCAGGGCAAGCCGATCGCCGAGGACGCCGACCTGGACGGGCTGGCCAAGCGGACCGTCGGGATGTCCGGCGCGGACCTGGCCAACGTGATCAACGAGGCCGCGCTGCTCACCGCGCGGGAGAACGGCACCATCATCACCGGGGCGGCGCTGGAGGAGGCCGTCGACCGGGTGGTCGGCGGGCCGCGGCGCAAGAGCCGCATCATCAGCGAGCAGGAGAAGAAGATCACGGCCTACCACGAGGGCGGGCACACCCTGGCAGCGTGGGCGATGCCGGATCTGGAGCCGATCTACAAGGTGACCATCCTGGCCCGCGGGCGCACCGGCGGGCACGCCGTCGCCGTCCCCGAGGACGACAAGGGCCTGATGACCCGCTCGGAGATGGTCGCCCGGCTGGTGTTCGCGATGGGCGGCCGGGCCGCCGAGGAGCTGATCTTCCGGGAGCCGACGACGGGCGCGTCCTCCGATATCGAGCAGGCCACCAAGATCGCCCGCGCGATGGTCACCGAGTACGGCATGAGCGCCAAACTCGGCGCGGTGAAGTACGGCACCGAGCACGGCGACCCGTTCCTGGGCCGCACCATGGGCACCTCCCCGGACTACAGCCACGAGGTGGCCCGTGAGATCGACGAAGAGGTCCGCAAGCTGATCGAGGCCGCGCACACCGAGGCGTGGGAGGTGCTCACCGAGTACCGCGACGTGCTGGACGTGCTGGCCGGCGAGCTGCTGGAGAAGGAAACCCTGCACCGACGAGAACTCGACCGGATCATGGCGAGCGTGCGCAAGCGCCCGCGGATCACCGCGTTCGACGACTTCGGCGGCCGCATCCCGTCGAACAAGCCGCCCATCAAGACCCCGGGCGAGTTGGCCATCGAGCGCGGCGAGGAGTGGCCCAAGCCCGCCCCGGAGCCAGCGTTCAAGGCCGCCATCGCCGCCGCGTCCGCGCAGGCCGCGGCCTCCGCGCCATCGAACCCCGTGCCGCCGAACTTCGCGCCGCCGAGCCCGAATGGTTCCGGCGACGGCAGGCACGCCGCGCCGAACGGCTACCCGCAGCCGCAATACCCGCAACACGCGGGCGCCGGTCAGCACGGCCCGCAGGGCCAGCATGGGCAGCCGCAGCACGGTGGCCAGCAGCAGGGGCAGCCCCAGGGCGGGCAGCCGAACTACGGCGCCCCGGCCGGCTGGCACGCGCCGGGCTGGCCGCCCGCGCCCCAGGCCCCGCACTACCCGCCGCCGTCGCAGCCCGCCCGGCCGGTCTACCCGCCGTCGGGCCAGCAGCCGCCGTACCCTTACCCGGGCCAGCCCCAGGGCGAACCGGGCGAGGACCGTCGCTGATGGCGGAATTTCCCGAGTTCGACCAGGAACGGGCCGAGGCGGCGGTGCGCGAGCTGCTGCTGGCCGTCGGCGAGGACCCCGAGCGCTGCGGGCTGCGGGACACCCCCGCCCGGGTGGCCCGCTCGTTCAAAGAGATCTTCGGCGGGCTCTACACCGACCCGGACACCGTGCTGGAGACCACCTTCGATGAGCAGCACGACGAACTGGTGCTGGTCAAGCAGATCCCGATGTACTCCACCTGCGAGCACCACCTGGTGGCCTTCCACGGGGTGGCGCACGTCGGATACATCCCCGGCCACGACGGCCGGGTGACCGGACTGTCGAAACTCGCCCGGGTGGTCGACCTGTACGCCAAACGCCCGCAGGTGCAGGAGCGGCTCACCGGGCAGATCGCCGACGCGGTGATGCGCAAACTCGATCCGCGCGGCGTCATCGTGGTGATCGAGGCCGAGCATCTGTGCATGGCGATGCGCGGGGTGCGCAAACCCGGCGCGATCACCACCACCTCGGCGGTGCGCGGACAATTCAAGACCGACAAGGCGTCCCGCGCCGAAGCCCTGGATCTGATCCTGCGTAAATGAGGCCCGCCGGCATTCAGGTGATGGGCGTCGTCAACGTCACCGACGACTCGTTCTCCGACGGCGGACTGTTTCTCGACCCGGATCACGCTGTGGCGCACGGTCTTTCCCTACTCGCCGACGGCGCGGACACCCTCGACGTGGGCGGTGAGTCGACCCGGCCCGGCGCAGTGCGGGTGCCGGCCGCCGTCGAGTTGGGCCGGGTGCTGCCGGTGATCCGCGCGCTGGCCGCCGCCGGCGCGACGGTCAGCATCGACACCACCCGCGCCGAAATCGCCGCCGCCGCACTGGAAGCCGGCGCCGCGCTGGTCAACGACGTCTCCGGCGGCCGCGCCGACCCGGCGATGGCCCCGCTGCTGGCCCAGGCCGGCGTCCCGTGGATCCTGATGCACTGGCGGCCGATCTCCGCCGACGACCCGCACCGGGTGCCCGACTACACCGACGTCGTCGCCGACGTGCGCGCCGAACTGCTGCGCTCCGTCGACGCCGCCGTGGCCGCTGGCGTCGCGCCGGAGAACCTGATCATCGACCCCGGACTGGGTTTCGCCAAGAACGCCGCGCACAACTGGGCGCTGCTGCGCGGGCTGGGCGAGCTGGTCGCCACCGGGATCCCGGTGCTCGTCGGGGCGTCCCGCAAGCGGTTCCTCGGCGCGCTGCTGGCCGCCGACGACGGCGCCCCCCGACCGCCGGACGGCCGGGAGACCGCGACCGCGGTGATCTCCGCGCTGGCCGTCGAACACGGGGTGTGGGGCGTGCGGGTGCACGACGTCCGCGCCTCGTCGGACGCGCTGAAGGTCGTCGCGGCCTGGACCCGAGGGGGAGCCGATGCCTGACACCGACCGAATCGAACTGCGCGGCTTGACCGTTCGCGGCAACCACGGCGTGTTCGACCACGAGCGCCGCGACGGCCAGGACTTCGTCATCGACGTGGTGCTGTGGCTGGACCTGGCGCCGGCCGCCGCCTCCGACGACCTCGCCGACACCTACGACTACGGGGTGCTGGCCGCCCGGGCCGCCGAGATCGTCGGCGGGCCCGCGCGGGATCTCATCGAGACGGTGGCCGCCGAGATCGCCGACGACGTGATGACCGACGAGCGGGTGCAGGCCGTCGAGGTGACCGTGCACAAGCCGTCGGCGCCGATCCCGCTGGACTTCGCCGATGTCGCCGTGGTGGCCCGGCGCGCCCGCCCGCCGCAACCCCGGGTGAGGTTGGTGTGAGCATTGCCGTGCTGTCCATCGGCAGCAATGTGGGCGACCGGCTGGGGCATCTGCGCTCGGTGCTCGACGGGCTCGGGCCGCGGGTGCGCGCGGTGTCGCCGGTGTATTCCACCGCGCCGTGGGGTGGCGTGGAGCAGGACGATTTCCTCAACGCCGTCGTCGTCGCCGAAGACGACCTGGACCCGATCGAATGGCTGGATCTGGCCCAGTCGATGGAGAAGGCCGCGCACCGGGTGCGCGGGCAGCATTGGGGCCCACGCACTCTCGACGTCGACATCGTCACCGTCAGCGACCACACCGGAACGCTGCGGCGGGTGTGCGACCGGCTGATCCTGCCGCACCCGTACGCCCACCAGCGCGCGTTCGTGCTCGCGCCGTGGCACGACGTCGACCCGGACGCGACGCTGGCCGTCGACGGGTCCGACCACCCGATCGCCGAGCTGCTGGCCGCGACGCCGCCGGAGGAACTCGCCGCGGTGGCGCGCACGGATCTGGCGCTGCGGTGAACATGCGCGTCCGCGATCTGCTGACCGCCGCGGTCGCCGGCGCGTTGATCGGTTACCTCGGCGCGGTGCTGTTCTACCGGTGGTTCCCGCCGGTGGTGATCTGGATAGGCTCGTCGCTGGCGCTGATCGCGCTGGCCGAGGCCGGCTGGGCGTTCTACGTGCGGCGCAAGATCGCCCGCGCCGAGATCGGCGTGGGCGGTGGCCGGCTGGACCCGCTGGCGGTGGCCCGCAGCGTGGCGCTGGCGCAGGCGTCCGCGGTCGGCGGGGCGCTGCTGTTCGGCGGCTGGGCCGGCATCGCGGTCTTCCTGCTGGACCGCGCCAGTCAACTGGCGGTGGCCGCCTCCGACGCCCCCGGCGCGGTGGTCGCCGCGGTGTGCGCGCTGGCGCTGTCGGTCGCCGGAATGTGGTTGCAGCACTGCTGCAAGGCTCCCGACGATCCCCTCGACGACCCGTTCGAGGACTCCGAGCCCGCCGAGGGTTAGCCACCGTGATCCTTCTGAAATGCGGAAACGCCGATGCGCGTCACCGGGTTTGGCCGGGGCCCGCAGGTACAGTCGGCCCATGACCTTTGGGTCTCGCGGTGCCCGGACACGGCGCGGCGGCCGCACGCCGGGCTGGGTGCTGCTGACCGTGCTGCTGGTGCTTGCCATCGTGGCCAGCACCGCGCTGGTCTTCACCAACCGCGTCGAACTGCTCAAACTCGCCGTGGTGCTGTCGCTGTGGGCCGCGGTGATGGGCGCGTTCGTCTCGGTGCTCTACCGCAGGCAGAGCGAGACCGACGCCGCCAAGGCCCGGGACATGAAGTACGTCTACGACCTGCAGCTGGACCGGGAGATCTCCGCGCGGCGTGAGTACGAGCTGTCGGTGGAGAGCCATCTGCGCCGGGAGATCGGCCACGAGTTGCGCACCGCCGCGGCCGAGGAGGTCGCCGCGCTGCGCGCCGAGGTCAACGCGCTGCGCAGCACCCTGGAGTACCTGTTCGACACCGATCTGTCGCACCGGCCGGAGCTGCCGCACGAACAGCGCGCGGCGCTGGGCGGCGAGCGCCGCTTCGCCGACGACAGCGGCGGCTTCACCGCGCCGGATCGGGTGCAGAGCAGCCGTATCACCGCCGGGCCCGAGGAGTCCCCGGACGACGACGCCGACGATGAGCCGCACACCGCGGAGACGCCGATCATCGACGTGCCGGAGGAGCCGCTGGAGCCCGTCGAGGCGCCGCGGACCCCGGAGCCGGCCGAGCCGCGCCCCGGGTCGCATCGCCGCCGCGACGACGAGAGCTGGATCCCGCCGCAGTTCCGCAACCCGGAGCCCCCGCCGCCGGTGCTCAAGCCCCCGCCGCCGATGCCTCCGCCGCCGGTGATGACCCGGCCGCCGGAGATGGAGCCGACGCCCGCGATGCGCCCGACGCCGCCGCCGGCGACCGCGGCGCGCCACGCCCCGCCCCCGCAGCAACCGTCACCTCAGCAGTCGGCGCCGCAACCGCAGCCGCCGCAGCACCTGCCGCAGCCGCCGCAGCAGCAGTGGCCGGAGCCCGAGCCGCGCGGTCGGCACGAGCGTCACGCCCGGCACGCCGGCCAGCCCGGCCAGCCTGGCCCGCAGCACCCACAGCAGCAACCGCCGGCCCGGCGGTCGCGCCGCGCGCCCGAACCCGCCGCCCAGCAGCCCCCGCTGCCGCAACCCCCGCAACAGCAACCCCCACAGCCTCAGCAGCCGCAGCCGGAGCAGGCCCCGGAGGACGCCCGCCCCGGCCGGCACCGCGGCTCGGAGGAGCGGGCCGCCGAAACCGCCGCCGAGCTGCTGGTCCGGCTGAACCGCGCCCCCAGCGGGGGCGGCGGGCGTCGTCGTCGTGACGACTGAGTAAAATCGCGCGGTGACGGCCGGTGATCCGGCCACCGAATCCGTCCGGTACCCGCAATCGGGACCGGAACGAAACACGTGAGGGCTCGATGGAGCAACTCGATGGCTTGCGCCCGGCAAGGCTCAAGGTGGGGATCATCTCCGCCGGCCGCGTCGGCGCCACCCTGGGCGCCGCGCTGGAACGCGCCGACCACGTCGTCGTCGCCGTCAGCGCCGTCTCGGCGGCCTCCCGCCGCCGCGCCGAGAAGTGGCTGCCCGACACCCCGGTCAAACCCGTCGACGAGGTCGCCTCGGCCGCCGAACTGCTGATCCTGGCGGTGCCCGACGCCGAACTCCCCGGCCTGATCAGCGGATTGGCCGCCACCGGCGCGGTCAAACCCGGGACCATCGTCGCGCACACCGCCGGCGCCAGCGGGGTCGGCATCCTGGCCCCGCTCACCGAGGCCGGCTGCGTCGGCCTGGCCATCCATCCGGCGATGACGTTCACCGGCGCCGACGAGGACCTGGCCCGGCTCTCGGAGACCTGCTTCGGGGTCACCGCGACCGACGAGATCGGCTACGCGATCGCCACCTCGCTGGTGCTGGAGATCGGCGGCGAGCCGTTCCGGGTCCGCGAGGACGCCCGCACGCTGTACCATGCGGCGCTGGCGCACACCAGCAACCACCTGGTCACCCTGGTCGCCGACGGCCTGGACGCGCTGCGCGCGGCGCTGGAGGGCCAGGAGCTGCTAGGCCAGGAACTCGTCGGCGACGCCCCCGGCGGGCTGGCCGAACGGATCCTCGCGCCGCTGGCCCGCGCCGCGCTGGAGAACACCTTGGCCCGCGGCCAGGCCGCGCTGACCGGGCCGGTCGCCCGCGGCGACGCCGACGCGGTCGCGGGTCACCTGTCCGCCCTCGACGAGGTCGACCCCGACCTGGCCGGGGCCTACCGGGCGTCCGCGCTGCGCACCGCCCGCCGAGCACACGCCCCGCAGGAGGTAATCGAGGTGCTGACCCGATGAAGAAGCAGTACGAGTCCGGCGAGCTCAACGTCTACTCCGACCCCAAGCAGATGCACGCGGTGTCAAAAGCGTTGCGGCGCACCGGACGTCCGGTGCTGCTGGTGCCGACCATGGGCGCCCTGCACGAAGGCCACCTCACCCTGGTCCGGGCCGCCAAGCGCACCCCCGGCGCGGTGGTGGCGGTGTCGATCTTCGTCAACCCGCTGCAGTTCGGGCCCAACGAGGACCTCGACGCCTACCCGCGCACCTTGGAGACCGACCTGGAACTGCTGCGCGCCGAGGGCGTGAACATCGCGTTCACCCCGACCGCCGCGCAGATGTACCCCGACGGCCCCCGCACCACCGTGACGCCCGGCCCGCTCGGCGACGAACTCGAGGGCGCGTCGCGGCCCGGGCACTTCGCCGGGATGCTGACCGTGGTGCTCAAGCTGCTGCAGATCCTCGCCCCGGACAAGGCGTTCTTCGGCGAGAAGGACTACCAGCAACTGGTGCTGATCCGGCAGATGGTCGCCGACCTCAACGTGCCGACCCAGATCGTCGGGGTGCCGATCGTGCGGGAGAACGACGGGCTGGCGATGTCCTCGCGCAACCGCTACCTCGATCCCGAGCACCGCGAGTTGGCCACCGCGCTGTCGGCGGCGCTGCTGGCCGGCACGCACGCCGCAGCCAGGGGCGCCGAGGCGGCGGTGGCCGCCGCCCGCGCGGTGCTCGACGCCTACCCGCAGATCGACGTCGACTACCTGGAGGCCCGTGGCGTCTGGCTGGGCCCGCCGCCCGTCGTCGGTCAGGCGCGACTGCTGGTCACCGCGCGCGTCGGGGGCGTGCGGCTGCTGGACAACGGGGCAATGCACATCGGAGAACAGGACTAACCGCACATGCAGCGCACCATGCTGAAGTCGAAGATCCACCGGGCCACCGTCACCCATGCTGACCTGCACTACATCGGCTCGGTGACCATCGACGCCGACCTGATGGACGCCGCCGACCTGCTCGAGGGCGAACAGGTCACCATCGTCGACATCGACAACGGCAACCGGTTGGTCACCTACGCCATCACCGGCGCCCGCGGCAGCGGTGTGATCGGAATCAATGGCGCGGCAGCGCATTTGGTGCACCCCGGTGACCTGGTCATCCTGATCGCCTACGCCGTCATGGACGACGCCGAGGCCCGCGCGTACCAGCCGCGGGTGGTGTTCGTCGACGGGGAGAACCGCGCGCTCGACCTGGGCGACGATCCGGCCTTCGTGCCCGACCACGCCGCCGCCGCCGAACTCGTCTCGCCGCGAGGGCTGGCGTAGTGCTGCTGGCCATCGACGTCCGAAACACCCACACCGTCGTCGGGCTGATCTCCGGAACCGGCGAACACGCGAAGGTGGAGCAGCACTGGCGGATTCGCACCGAAGCGGAGATCACCGCCGACGAACTCGCGCTGACCATCGACGGCCTGATCGGCGACGACTCCGAGCGGCTCACCGGCGCGGTCGGGTTGTCCACCGTGCCGTCGGTGCTGCAGGAGGTCCGCGTCATGCTCGGCCAGTACTGGCCGAAGGTTCCGGTGGTGCTCATCGAACCCGGTGTGCGGACCGGGATTCCGCTTCTGGTCGACAACCCCAAGGAGGTCGGCGCCGACCGGATCGTGAATTGCCTTGCCGCCTACCGCAAGTACGGCCGCTCCATTGTGGTGGACTTCGGGTCCTCGATCTGCGTGGACGTCGTCTCGGTGAAGGGCGAATTCCTGGGCGGCGCAATCGCTCCCGGCGTGCAACTGTCCACCGACGCCACCGCCGCCCGCTCGGCCGGGCTGCGCCGGGTGGAGCTGACCCGGCCGCGGTCGGTGATCGGCAAGAACACCGTGGAATGCATGCAGTCCGGCGCGGTGTTCGGCTTCGCCGGCCTGGTCGACGGCCTGGTGCGCCGGATCCGCGCCGACATCTTCGGCGCGGACGACGACGTCACCGTGGTGGTCACCGGGCACACCGCCCCGCTGCTGGCCGAGGTGATGGACACCCCGGTCCGCGACGACCGGCACCTCACCCTGGACGGCCTGGTCATGGTGTTCGACCGCAACAAGGACGGCGGACGGCTGCGCCGCGCCTGAAATCGGGCCGCCCAGCCGGACCACTAAACTGACACGACGTGAGCGCCGCAGACATCGCCGACGACCTGCCAGAACAGTTCCGGATCCGCCAGGACAAGCGGGCCCGGCTGCTGGCGCAGGGGCAGGAGCCCTACCCGGTGTCGGTGCCCCGCACGCACACCCTCGCCGAGATCCGCGTCGCCTACCCCGAGCTTGCCGCCGACACCGCCACCGGCGACCTGGTCGGCGTCGCCGGGCGGGTGGTGTTCTCCCGTAACTCCGGCAAACTGTGTTTCGCCACCCTGCAGGACGGCGACGGCGCCCAGCTGCAGGTCATGGTCAGCCTCGCCGGGGTGGGCCACGACGCGCTGGACGCCTGGAAGTCCGACGTCGACCTCGGCGACATCGTGTTCGTGCACGGCGAGGTGATCAGCTCACGGCGCGGCGAACTGTCGGTGCTGGCAGACGAATGGCGAATGGCCGCCAAGGCGCTGCGCCCGCTGCCCGTCGCGCACAAGGAGATGAGCGAGGAGGCCCGGGTCCGGCAGCGCTACGTCGACCTGATCGTGCGCCCCGCCGCCCGCGAGACCGCCCGCACCCGGATCAAGGTGGTCCGCGCGCTGCGCAACGCCCTGGAGCGCCGCGGTTTCCTGGAGGTCGAGACGCCGATGCTGCAGGTGCAGCCCGGCGGCGCGGCCGCGCGGCCGTTCGTCACGCACTCCAACGCCCTGGACGCCGACCTGTACCTGCGGATCGCTCCGGAGCTGTTCCTCAAGCGCTGCGTGGTCGGCGGCCTGGACAAGGTTTTCGAACTGAATCGCAACTTCCGCAATGAGGGCGCCGATTCCACGCATTCCCCGGAATTCGCCATGTTGGAGACGTATCAGGCCTACGGCGACTACAACGATTCCGCGGTGATGACCCGCGAGGTTATTCAGGAGGTCGCCGACGAGGCGCTCGGGACCCGCAGCGTGCTGTTGCCCGACGGCAGCCACTACGATCTCGACGGCGAATGGCAGACGCTGGAAATGTATCCGTCATTGTCGGCGGCGCTCGGTGAAGAAATCACCCCGGCCACCACGGCGGATCACCTGTGGTCCATCGCACACAAGCTCGGCGCGGAAATCCCCACCGACCGTGGATACGGTCACGGCAAATTGGTCGAGGAACTGTGGGAGCACACCGTCGGCGACGACCTGTGGGCGCCGACGTTCGTCCGGGACTTCCCGGTGGAGACCACGCCGCTGGTCCGCCAGCACCGCAGCATCGACGGGATCACCGAAAAGTGGGACCTCTACGTGCGCGGATTCGAATTGGCGACGGGCTACTCCGAACTCATCGACCCGATTGTGCAGCGGGAGCGGTTCGTCGCGCAGGCGGCGGCCGCCGCGGCCGGCGACGACGAGGCGATGCTGCTCGACGAGGACTTCCTGGCCGCGATGGAGCACGCCATGCCCCCGACCACCGGAACCGGAATGGGACTCGACCGGCTGTTGATGGCGCTGACCGGACTGTCAATTCGGGAAACCGTTTTGTTCCCGATTGTTCGGCGTCAAACCTAATAATTCGCGCGTTTCCGCGCCGATTTCTCCGATGCCGAAGCGGTGGAGTACATTGGCTGCCAGGATTCCCCCGCCACTTCCCCCAACGCGAGAGGCCGCCTAAAAATGGCAAGGAAAGTCACAGTCACCCTGGTCGATGATTTCGACGGCGAAGCCGCCGCCGACGAGACCGTGGAATTCGCGCTCGACGGCGTGACCTACGAGATCGACCTTTCCGACAAGAACGCCGCGAAACTGCGCGCCGACCTCAACAAATGGACCGAGTCCGCCCGTCGCGTCAGCGGCCGTCGTCGCGGTCAGCGCCCGGCCGGCCGGGGAGGCCGCGCCGCCATCGACCGCGAGCAGAGCGCCGCGATCCGCGAGTGGGCCCGCAGCAAGGGCCTGAACGTCTCCACCCGCGGCCGCATCCCGGCCGAGGTCATCGAGGCTTACAACTCCTCGAAGTAACTCCAGCAAGCCTTCTCCGGCGGCCTGGCGGTCAGCGGTGGCATATCGCCACCAGCGAAATCGCCCGGCCGCCGGAATTGTCTCCTGGTCAGGGCGCGTTTAATCGCACATGCCCGGCCACCGGCCCGCAGCGCCGCACCAAGGCGAGGCAACCGGACCGGGCGCCCACTACAGTGGACCCAAGCGTCAAAGAGAGCAGGTAACCACGGATGTTCGAGAGATTCACCGACCGAGCCCGTCGGGTCGTCGTCCTGGCTCAAGAAGAAGCCCGGATGCTCAACCACAACTACATCGGCACCGAGCACATCCTGCTGGGCCTGATCCACGAGGGTGAAGGCGTCGCCGCCAAGAGCCTGGAATCCCTGGGCATCTCCCTGGAGGGTGTGCGCAGCCAGGTCGAGGAGATCATCGGCCAGGGCCAGCAGGCCCCGTCCGGCCACATCCCCTTCACCCCGCGGGCCAAGAAGGTGCTGGAGCTGAGCCTGCGCGAGGCGCTGCAGCTCGGCCACAATTACATCGGCACCGAGCACATCCTGCTCGGCCTCATCCGCGAGGGTGAGGGTGTCGCCGCCCAGGTGCTGGTCAAGCTGGGCGCCGAACTGACCCGGGTGCGCCAGCAGGTGATCCAGCTGCTGAGCGGCTACCAGGGCAAGGAGACCGCCGAGGCCGGCACCGGTGGCCGCGGCGGCGAGGCCGGCACCCCGTCGACCTCGCTGGTCCTCGACCAGTTCGGCCGCAACCTGACCGCCGCCGCCATGGAGGGCAAGCTCGACCCGGTCATCGGCCGGGAGAAGGAAATCGAGCGGGTCATGCAGGTGCTGAGCCGTCGCACCAAGAACAACCCGGTGCTGATCGGCGAGCCCGGCGTCGGCAAGACCGCCGTCGTCGAGGGCCTGGCGCAGGCCATCGTGGCTGGCGAGGTGCCCGAGACGCTCAAGGACAAGCAGCTCTACACCCTGGACCTGGGGTCGCTGGTCGCCGGCAGCCGCTACCGCGGTGACTTCGAAGAGCGCCTGAAGAAGGTGCTCAAGGAGATCAACACCCGCGGCGACATCATCTTGTTCATCGACGAGCTGCACACCCTGGTCGGGGCGGGCGCGGCCGAGGGCGCGATCGACGCGGCCTCGATCCTTAAGCCCAAACTGGCCCGCGGCGAGCTGCAGACCATTGGCGCGACCACCCTCGACGAATACCGCAAATACATCGAGAAGGACGCCGCCCTGGAGCGCCGGTTCCAGCCGGTGCAGGTCGGCGAGCCGAGCGTCGAGCACACCATCGAGATCCTCAAGGGTCTGCGGGACCGCTACGAGGCGCACCACCGCGTCTCGATCACCGACCCGGCGCTGGTGGCCGCGGCCACCCTGGCCGACCGCTACATCAACGACCGGTTCCTGCCGGACAAGGCGATAGACCTGATCGACGAGGCCGGCGCCCGGATGCGGATCCGCCGGATGACCGCTCCGCCAGACCTGCGCGAGTTCGACGAGAAGATCGCCGACGCCCGCCGGGAGAAGGAGTCCGCGATCGACGCGCAGGACTTCGAGAAGGCGGCGAACCTGCGCGACAAGGAGAAGCAGCTCGTCGCGCAGCGTGCCGAGCGCGAAAAGCAGTGGCGCTCCGGTGATCTCGACGTGGTCGCCGAGGTCGACGACGAGCAGATCGCCGAGGTGCTGGGCAACTGGACCGGCATCCCGGTGTTCAAGCTGACCGAGGCCGAGACCAGCCGCCTGCTGCGGATGGAGGACGAGCTGCACAAGCGGATCATCGGCCAGGAGGACGCCGTCAAGGCCGTCTCCAAGGCGATCCGCCGCACCCGCGCCGGCCTGAAGGACCCCAAGCGTCCGTCCGGTTCGTTCATCTTCGCCGGCCCGTCCGGCGTCGGGAAAACCGAGCTGTCCAAGGCGCTGGCGGAGTTCCTGTTCGGCGACGACGACGCGCTCATCCAGATCGACATGGGCGAGTTCCACGACCGCTTCACCGCCTCGCGGCTGTTCGGCGCCCCTCCGGGCTACGTCGGCTACGAGGAGGGCGGCCAGCTGACCGAGAAGGTGCGGCGCAAGCCGTTCTCGGTGGTGCTGTTCGACGAGATCGAGAAGGCGCACTCGGAGATCTACAACACGCTGTTGCAGGTGCTGGAGGACGGTCGCCTGACCGACGGTCAGGGCCGCACGGTGGACTTCAAGAACACCGTGTTGATCTTCACCTCGAACCTGGGCACCTCGGACATCTCCAAGGCGGTCGGGCTGGGCTTCACCGCCGGAGGTGGGGAGAACAACTACGAGCGGATGAAGCTCAAGGTCAACGACGAGCTGAAGAAGCACTTCCGCCCGGAGTTCCTGAACCGCATCGACGACATCATCGTCTTCCACCAGCTGACCCAGGACGAGATCATCGAGATGGTCGACCTGATGGTCGGCCGGGTCACCAAGCAGCTCAAGACCAAGGACATGGAGCTGGTCCTCACCGAGCAGGCGAAGTCCCTGCTGGCCAAGCGCGGCTTCGACCCGGTGCTGGGCGCGCGGCCGCTGCGGCGCACCATCCAGCGCGAGATCGAGGACGCGCTGAGCGAGAAGATCCTGTTCGACGAGGTCGGACCGGGTCAGGTGGTGACCGTCGACGTCGAGGGCTGGGACGGCGAAGGCGCCGGCGAGAACGCCAAGTTCACCTTCGCCGGAGCGCCGAAGTCGACCGTGGAGGACGCCGACCTGGCGGCCATCGTCGCAGAGTAAGCGGTTCCAACGAGAACAGGCCACCCTTCACCGGGTGGCCTTTTCTCGTTGGGTCTACGATTCGAGCTGTACTGACGGAGCTAGGAACCCGGTGAGACTCCGGGGCGGTCGCGCCACTGTAGAGCCAGACCCGAACTCCGTCCCACCCGAGAGGGCCGCGAACGCCCGAAAGGAACCGAACATGACCGCTCCTCAGGCGCGTAGATCCCGCGCCGCCGCCGTCGACCTGTCGGCGACCAAATCCGTCGTCTGGCTGGCCGGGACCACGTTCCTGGCGCTGATCGTGCTGTACTTCATCGGCGTGGACCAGGGCGCGACCTCGGTCTTCGGCGCCGACAACATGTACGTGCACGAGTTCGTCCACGACGCCCGGCACCTGCTCGGCTTCCCCTGCCACTAAGACTCGGGGGACAGGGCGAATATGGAGAAGCAGATCATCGGTCGTGGCCTGCTGGCCGGACTGGTCGCGGGATTGTTGGCGTTCGTGTGGGCGAAGGTGATGATCGAGCCGATCATCGACCGCGCCATCGAATTCGAGGACGGGACCGCCGAGGCGCACGAGATGCTGGAGCACGCCGCGGGCGGGCACAGCCACGGCGAAGAGGGCGGGGAGCTGTTCACCCGCGCGGTGCAGTCCGGCCTCGGACTCGGGGTCGGCATCGTGCTGTTCGCGATGGCGATGGCAGCCCTGGCCGCAGTCGTCTTCTGCGTGCTGTACGCGCGCACCGCGCTGTCGGCGCGGTCGCTGGCGGTGCTGGTCAGCGCCGGCATGCTGGTGTCGCTGTGGATCGTGCCCGGGTTGAAGTACCCGCCGAACCCGCCGGCCACCAGCATCGACGAGACCATCCGGGAGCGGGCGTTCCTGTACCTGCTGATGGTTGTGATCTCCGGCGCGCTGCTGGTCGCCGCGATCGTGTTCGGGCACAAGATCGCCGAGAAGTCCGGCGCCTGGAACGGCGTGCTGGCCGGCGCCGGGGCCTACATCGTCACCGTGGGGATCGCCATCCTGGCGCTGCCGACCATCGACGAGGTGCCGGGCCCGATCACCGACGACTCCGGAACCATTATCTTCGAAGGCTTCCCGGCCGAGGAGCTGTGGGACTTCCGGGTCTACGCGCTCGGCACCCAGCTGATCATGTGGGTCACCATCGCCGTGGTGTTCAGCGCGCTGGTGCACAAGCTGCTCGACAGCAGGGAAAAGCAAGCCCTCGACGCGTGAGCCAACAAGCCCGGCTGACATTGGTGTCGCACGGTTTCACCGATGCCATGTCAGCCGGGCTTTTCGGCGTCGATGAGCCGCTGAACTCGCTCGGGGTCCGGCAGATCACTGAGCTGGGGTCGTCACGTCCCGACCTGGCGCTGCGCGCCGACCTCGCGTTGCGCGGCCCGGAGCTACGCTGCCGCCAGAGCGCGGAGCTGGCCGGATTGGCCGCTCAAACCGAGCCCGCGCTGGCCGACCTCGACCCCGGCACGTGGCGCGGCCGCGCGCTCGATGACCTGGCCCCCGCGGACCTGGCCGCTTGGCTCACCGACCCGGACGCCGCCCCGCACGGCGGTGAATCGCTGACCGAGCTCATCGCCCGGGTCGGCGGCTGGCTGGAGACCCTCGGGCCGGGCCGCACGGTGGCCGTCACCCACCCCGCGGTCATCCGCGCCGCGGTGGTCAACGCCCTGGGCGCCCCGGCCACCGCGTTCTGGCGCATCGATGTGCGCCCAGCCGGCGTCACCCAGCTGCATCGCCGTCCCGCGGGCTGGACTCTGCGCCTCTGACCCGCGCGCGTGTGCCAAACCACCGGCTGTGCGGGCTCTTAATTGGATAATCCATCCGACGGTCCGCACAGCCGGTGGTTTGGCACATCGACTGGGTCGGCGCGGGCAATTCTGTACCGAAATGGGGTGTACGCCGACCGTTAAGTGGATTGTGCGAACGAAGGCCCGCGTACGCCCCATTTCGGTACGACATCGGGGCCGCAGCACACCTACTGGGTCGGAATCAGCGCGAACATGCCCTTCACCACGCCCATCAACCAGGCCGCGGTGCGCCCGCCGTGAAAGGTGTCCCAGCTGGTCTGCAGGCTGACCACCCACGGCTGCCCGGAGCGGTCCTCGACGTACCAACTGAACGTCAGGTCACCGGGCAGGTTCCCGGCCTTCGCGCCGATGTAGGGCCACTTCGCGCGGTCCAGGTCGATGCCCGGCAGCGCCGCCATGATGTCGCGGACCGGCTGCCCGGTCTGCTGCAGCGCGACATGGATCCGGCACACATCAGCCGGGCTGCCGAACCACTGCGCGCCGTAGGCCGCCGCCGGCGTGTGGGTGCGCTGCGGGTCGGACTTGTACGGCCGCAGGTCGGTCTCGCGCAGCAGCTCGTCGCGCTGCGCCCGATCCGCGTCGCGCCACTGCTCACGCAGGTCGGGGATGCCCCAGCCGATCGAGAACATCTCGTGCATGGTCGGGAACGGCGTCATCGACGCCGGATCGTGGTGCCCCGCGGTGACCAGGGCGTGCGTCACAGCCGGCTTGCCGACCCGCTCGATCAGCAGGTCGGTGGCCATATTGTCGCTGCTGGAGATCATCTTCTCCGCCGCCAGCCGGACCGGTATCGTCGCGCCGGGCTTCAGCTTGTCGAACGCCGAGGACCCCACCGCCTTGGCCTTCGCGGTGACGGTCACCTCGTCGTCCCAGGACAGCCGGCCGGCGGCCACCTCCTGGGCGACGGCGAGCAGCACGTAGGTCTTGAAGATCGACGCCAACGGCATCGACACGTCGGTGTTCGACCCGGCGATCATGTCGCAGCGGCCGTCGGAAATCTTCGACACCTGATACGCGTAGCGCCCATTGAGCTGGCCCAACGCGTGATCGACGTCCTCCCACGAGCCGATCACCGGCGACGGGGTGCTCACCTTGAACCGGTCCACCAGCGTGGACGGCGCGGTCCGGATGTCGATGGTCTGCCGGCCGCCGTAGCTGGTGGCCAGCTGCAGTTCGGCGGTGGCGGCGCCGTAGTCGACCTCGGCGACCCGGTACGGCCGCTCCCACCACAGCTGGTCCATCGCGGTGGTGACGAAATCGACCTGCTCCGGGCCGGCCAGCGTCTTCACGCTCTCTTGCGAGATCGGCCAGTCCGAGTTGAGCATGTCCAGAATCTGCTGGGCGCGGACACCCTGCGGCGTGGTCGTGCTGATCTGCACCCCGTCGGCGTCGGCGGGCAGCTTCGGCGCGCTGCAGGCGGCGACCGACCCGACGGTCAGCGCTGCGCTGCAGAGCAGCGCAACGGCTTTACTTACCCGAACCCGCAACGTCGAGCACGACCTCGAACTCCAGCAGCGACGCCCCGGTGGCCACCGGCTTGGGGGAGTGCTGGCCCTGGTGGGCTTCGCGGGCCGGACCGTTGGCCCACGCCTGGAACGCGTCCTCGGATTCCCACTGGGTGACGACGAAGTAGCGGTCCTCGCCCTTGGTGGGGCGCAGCAGCTGGAAGCCCAGGAATCCGGGCTGACCGTCGACGGCGTGCGCGCGGTTGGCGAACCGCTTCTCCAGCTCGGGGCCGGCGCCCTCGGGAACCTCGATTGCGTTGATCTTCACCACTGACATGTGGTTAGGCTACCGCCTGCCGATGTCGAGCAATTTTCTCACCTACCGCGGCGGTCACGGACGCCCGCTGCTGCTCGTGCACGGTCTTATGGGCCGCGGCAGCACCTGGTCCCGGCAGGCCGACTGGCTCGCCGAGTTCGGCGCCGCGCACACCTACGACGCGCCCTGGCACCGCGGCCGCGACGCCGCCGCGCCCGCCCAGATCAGCACCGAAGCGTTCGTCGCCGAGCTGCGCGCCGCCGCGGAGAGCCTCGGCGAGCCGGTCACCCTGATCGGGCACTCGATGGGCGGCCTGCACTCGTGGTGCCTGGCCGCCGAGGCGCCCGAACTGGTGACGGCGCTGGTGGTCGAGGACATGGCCGCCGATTTCGTCGGGCAGACCACCGGGGCGTGGGAGCCGTGGGCGCATTCCCTGCCGGAGGAATTCACCGACGCCGACGAGGTGCTCACCGCCTTCGGCCCGGTGGCCGGCCGCTATTTCCTGGAGGCGTTCGACCGGACCGAGACCGGTTGGCGGCTGCACGGCCACGCCCGGGACTGGGTCCGGATCGCCGCCGAATGGGGCACGCGGGACTTCTGGACGCAGTGGTCGACGGTGCGCGCGCCGACGCTGTTGTTGGAGGCCGAGTATTCGGTGGCGCCCGCCGGGCAACTGCGCAGAATGGCCGAACTCGGTTCCGACGTCGAGTATCTGCGCGTCCCCGGCGCCGGGCATTTGATCCACGACGACGCGCCCCAGGATTACCGCCGGGCGGTCAGCGCGTTCCTGCGATCGCATTGACCTGCGGCAACCGGCGCGCTACGCGCCGGCAACCAACTTCGACCGATCTCAAAATTACCGCATATAGACCCCGAAGAACGGGGTTAGAGTCCTCTCCAACGGCCATTTCGGGGCCGGGAACCGTCGAAATTGAGGGGTGGCATTGCTCATGGAAAATCGCGCTCAAATCGTGGGATCGCACTTGGTGAACAAGCGCATCGCCGCGATGTTCGCTGCCGGGGCGGTGGCCGCGGGTCTGCTCGCCGGCTGCGGAACGTCCTCGGATGACAAGCCCGCCACCAACGAAACCACCAGCAGCAGCGCGGACGCCGCCGCGACCAGCACCACCCCGCCGCCCGCAGAACTGCCCGACGTCAAGATCGTCGAGGAGAGCGCCAAGACCACCGAGACCATGCCGTCGATGCACATCGCGCTGGTCGTCACCGACCTACCGGAGTTCCCGCTGGAAAGCCTGAACGCCGACGTCACCAACCAGCCGATGGAAACCGGCGGCCAGGCCGCCGGCAGCGCCCGCTTCCGGCCCACCGACGACGCCGAGATGACCGACACCGACTTCGTCGTCACCGGCGGCAAGTTCTACACCAAGGACGCCTCCGGCAAGTACCAGGAGCGCGGTGAGTCCAAGGCCGTCTACGACCCGGCGATCATCCTGGACAAGGACCTGGGTCTGGCCAACGTCATCCGCTCGGTGCGCAACCCCAAGGTCGAGGGCCGCGAGGACGTCGACGGCGTCCCGACGGTCAAGGTGACCGGCACCATCTCCTCGGCCGTCATCGACCCGATCATGCCGACCGTCGGCAAGGACGGCGGCGAGCTGCCGGTCACCCTGTGGATCGTCGACGTCTCCCCGGATGAGGCCCCGACCACCGAGATCCCGCAGGAGGAGAAGTCCACCGGCACCGGTCCGAACCTGGTCCGCATCGAGGTGCAGAAGGGCGACGGCAAGGGCGAGGCCACCTTCTCCAAGTGGGCCGAAGAAGTGACCATCCCGAACCCCACCAGCTAGTGCCATGACCATCGACGCACCCGGCATCGAATCGGTGCCTGACTTTGACGACGGCGAAATCCCCGGCCGTCCTCAGCGTCCCGAGGGTGCGGGCCCGGACACCGAACCGGGCCCGCGCCCCGGGGCCCGGCTCACCGGACCCGAGGGCGCGCACGCCCCACCCGAGGGCGCCCCCGCCCCACCCGGGCCAGGGCAGAAGCCGGCCCGGCTGATGGACGTGTGGGTCTACAAGGGCAAGGCCTACGACTTGACCGACTGGATCAACAAGCACCCCGGCGGCGCGTTCTTCATCGGGCGCACCAAGAACCGCGACATCACCGCGATCCTCAACGCCTACCACCCGGACCCGGCGAAGATCGAGAAGATGCTGGAGCGGTATTCCCTTGACCGCCAAGCCAATCCGTTCGACATCCATCCAAAGAACAACGCCCCGCCGTTCCTGTTCAAGGACGATTTCAACAGCTGGCACGACACCCCGAAGTTCAACTTCGACCGCTCCGACGACCTGCTGCACCGGGTCAAGGCGCGGCTGCGGGAACCGGCGATGGCCGCCCGGGTCAAGCGGATGGACCGTTGGTTCAACGTGGTGGCCGCGCTGCTGCTGGTCGCCTACTTCGGTGTGCAGGCGCTGCGGCTGGGCGTCCCGGCGTGGATGCCGTTGCCGCTCTTCGTGATCGCCATGGTCACGCTGCGCAGCTGCATCGCCGGCTACGGGCACTACGCGGTGCACCGCCGGCAGCGCGGGGCCAATCGGGCGCTGGTCAGCAGTTTCGACATGAACTACGTCGCGCTGTCGCTGGTCACCCAGGACGGGCACACCTTGCTGCACCACCCGCACGTGCAAAGCGAAGTCGACATCAAGAAGAACGTCTTCACCGCGATGATGGAGCTGCCCCGGCTGTACCGGGTGCCGGTGCACACCCTGCACAAGATCGGGCACCTGTTCACCGGCATGCCGGCCCGCATCGTCGACGTCATCCGGATCACCCGCGACGTCGGGGTCGACGAGGTGTACGGCACCTGGCGCAACGCCCGCGTGCACTTCTTCGGCTCGATCACGGTGCGGCTGTTGCTGATCGGCGAGTTCGTGCTGTTCCTGGCGATGGGCGACGTGTGGGCCTGGGTGCTGCAGTTCCTGGCCACCATGTGGGTGTCGACGTTCCTGATCGTGGCCAGCCACGACTTCGAGGAAGAAGATGAAGAGGAACCGGGCGACGACTGGGGCGTGCACCAGCTGCAGGAGTCCTACGACCTGACCGTCGTCGGCAACCGCTACGTCGACTGCTTCCTGTCGGCCGGGCTCAGCCCGCACCGGGCGCACCACGTGCTGCCGTTCCAGCGCAGCGGCTTCGCCAACATCATCAGCGAGGATGTGTTGCGCGAGGAGGCCGCCGCCCAGGGCATCGGCTGGGACAAGCCGAAGAGCTTCGCCACCGACCGGCTGCCCAAACTGCTGCGCGCCTATCTGCTGACACCCTCGCGGGACGCCCAGGCCAATGGCTGGGGCTTCATCCGCGAGCACCTGTCGCCCAAGGCCTGCAAGGCCAGCCTCGTTTACGCCCGCGCCGGATTCGGCGGCATCAGCTCGGTCTGATGATCAGCGGCCAATAGACAAGAAAGGAGCCAACCGATGTCGATCGACTTCGAACGCTCCCGCGAAATCGCCATCCCCGGCTACGTCGAACGCAGCCGGACCGTGCTGCCCCTGCCCGCGCCGCCGACCTCGGTGGCCGTCATCGAATCGCTGGCCACCGGCGCCCCGCCGACCACGGTGCCCCAGCGGGCGCTGGCCGAGCAGGTGTGCGGGCTCTACGAGGATCCGGTCCAGCGTGAGCGGATCGGCCGGATCTTCGCCAAGACCGGCATCATCACCCGGCAGTTGGCGGTGGATCCGCTGGCCGACGGCGCCGCGGAGTTCCGCCGTCGCCGCGGCACGGTGCGCGAGCGGATGGAACTGTTCCGCGAGCACGGGGTGCCGCTGGCCGTCGATGTGGCCGGTCGCGCGCTGGCCGGCCTGGACCCGGCCGACATCGGCCTGGTGGTGTTCGCCACCAGCACCGGGCTGATCGCGCCAGGCATCGACATCGAGGTGGTGCGCCGGCTCGGGCTGCCCATCACCACCGCGCGGGTGGTGATCAACTTCATGGGCTGCGCGGCGGCGATGAACGCGATCCGCACCGCGTCGGATTTCGCCCGGGCCAACCCGGCCCGCAAGGCGCTGGTGATCTGCATGGAACTGTCGTCGGTGAACGCGGTGTTCTCCGACGACGTCAACGACATCGTCATCTCCAGCCTGTTCGGCGACGGCTGTGGCGCGGTGGTCGTCGGCGCGAAGCCGGCGGGGCATCAGCTGCGCCGCGGACAACTCGTCATCCGGGACTCCTTCTCCCAGTTGCTCGACGACAGCGCCGACGGAATCGTGTTGGGCGTCAACGACAATGGCATCACCTGCGAGCTCGCCGAGGAACTGCCGAACTACATCTACGCGGGTGTGAAACCGGCGATCGACGCGGCGCTGGACCGAAACGGACTGCGGCGCAAAGACATCGACATGTGGGCCATCCATCCGGGCGGGCCCAAGGTGATCGGCGAATCCCTGCATTCGCTGCAGCTGGCCCCGGCGGTCGCCGAAGCCAGCTGGGCGGTGCTCGCCGAGTACGGCAATATGCTCAGCGTCGCGCTGCTGTTCGTGCTGCAGCGATTGCTCGCCGACGACACCGCCGGCGCCCCGATCGAGACCGGCGTCGCGTTCTCCTTCGCGCCCGGTGTGGTGCTCGAAGGCCTGATCTTCGACGTGGTCCGACGATAGGACTCCTGACGTGCAACTTCTGAAATTCCTGTTCCGGCTGGCCCCCGGACGCATCGCCGCGGTGATGCTCGCCGGCTTGGTCAGCGGCCTGGCCAACACCTACCTACTGGTGGTGATCAGCCGGGTGCTGGCCCCCGCGGAGGTGGGCACCACCTGGCAGCGCTTCGCGATCACCGCCGCGCTGGCGCTCAGCGCCGCGGTGGCCGCGCAGGTGATGCTGATCCGGCTCACCCAGGACGCCATCTTCCGACTGCGCGCCGAACTGTCCGCCCGGGTCACCAGCGCCCCGCTGGAGCAACTCGAACGGCTCGGCACGCACCGGCTGCTGGCCACCCTCACCGAGGACGTCCGCTCACTGAGCCAATCGGTGTCGGCCATCCCGACGGTCTGCGTCGACGTCGTCACGGTGATCGGCTGCCTGGTGTTCCTGGCGGTCATCTCCGGTCCGGTGTTCGCGGTCACCGTCGCGGGCACCCTGGCCGGCATCTTCGGGGTGGAACTGGCGCTGCGCCGGGTGCGACGCACCTACCGTGCCGCCCGGGAGAACGAGGACCGGCTGCTCGGGTCGTTCCAGGCCGTCACCGCCGGAATCAAGGAACTCAAGCTGCACCGCGACCGTCGCATCGACTTCATGAACCGGCACCTGTTGGGCGCGGCCGCCGACTTGCGCGAGCAGAACGTCGCCGCCAGCGTCCGGTTCTGCTTCGCCGACGCCTATGGCCGGGTGCTGCAACTGCTGACCATGGGCGCCGTGCTGTTCGGCATCGCCACGCTGCTGGGGCTGTCCCGGTCGGTGATGATCAGCTACATGCTGGTCACCATGTTCCTGGCCGGCCCGATGCAGAGCTTCATGCAGCGCATCCCGGACCTGCTGCGCGGCGACGTCGCGTTGGCCAAGATCAACGCGCTGAACCTGTCGATCGGCGGCGCGCCGACCGAACCGACCCACGACGTCCCGCCGCCGCCGGCCCCGGCCACCGCCCGGCTTCAGGTGCGCGGGCTGAACTACACCTACGCCGGTGAGCCGCCGCCGCGGATGCCCGGCCCGCCGCCCGGGGGTCCCGGTAGCCCGCCCGGAATGGGCGGCGGCGGAAAGGGATTCGTCCCGCCTCCGATGGGTCCGCTGCCGATGGAACCCGGTTTCCATCTCGGGCCGCTGGACCTGGACTTCGCGCCCGGGCAGCTGACCTTCATCGTCGGCGGCAACGGCAGCGGCAAGTCCACCCTGGTGAAACTGCTGTGCGGGCTGTACCGGCCGCATTCGGGCAGCGTGCGCCTCAACGGCGTCGAGATCGGGCCGCAGAACGTGGAGTGGCTGCGGCAGAGTTGCTCGGCGGTGTTCACCGACTTCCACCTGTTCGACGAGTACCTGGGCTTCGACGCCGGCGTCGACCAGCAGGTGCGGGAACTGCTGGAGAAGCTGCAGATCGCGCACAAGGTGACCGTGCACCAGGGCCGGTTGTCCACCACCGCGCTGTCCCAGGGGCAGCGCAAACGGTTGGCGCTGCTGACCGCGCTGCTCGAGGATCGGCCGATCTACCTGTTCGACGAGTGGGCGGCGGACCAGGAGCCCCGGTTCCGCGACGTCTTCTACACCCAGATCGTGCCCGAGCTCGCGGCGCGCGGGAAGACCGTCATCGTCATCACCCACGACGACCGGTACTTCCACCACGCCGATCAGCTGATCAAGCTCGATTTCGGTGGGGTGCAGGATGTTTCGGGGCAGCCGACGGCGGCCAAGCCCTCACTCGCCACCCTCGCCACATAGCGCGAAGCGGCCGTCGGAGGTCTGCTCCACCAACCCGTCGACCAGCAGCGAGTCCAGCGCCCGGTCGCGTTGGGCCGGATCGGTGGTCCAGGCCAGGTCGAGTTGGGCCCGCGGCACCGCCGACGAACTGCCGCGCAGCACATCCAGCAGTCGGCCGCGGACCTGCCGGTCGGTGCCGGCGTAGCGCTGAACCCGCTTGCGCGGCGCGTCCGACGGCGGGAAACCCGCGGCCCGCCAGGCGCATTCGGACAGCGGGCAGATCTCGCACTTGGGTGAGCGCGCGGCGCACACCAGCGCCCCGAGCTCCATCAGCGCCGCGGAGAATCTGGGGGCGCGGGAGTCGTCGGGCAATAGCCGGGCCGCCAGCGCCTCGTCCCGCGCCGACGGCGAACCCGGCTCGGCGCGGCCCTCGATCGCGCGGGTGAGCACCCGTCGCACATTGGTGTCGACCACCGGAACCGCGCGGCGGTAGGCGAAGCAGGACACCGCCCGCGCGGTGTAGCTGCCGATGCCGGGCAATCCCAGCAGGGTGTCGACGTCGTCGGGCACCACGTCGTCGTGCTCGGCCGCGATCACCGCGGCGCACTCGTGCAGCCACTTCGCCCGCCGCGGGTAGCCGAGCTTGCCCCAGGCGCGCAGCACCTCCGCCGGCCCGGCGGCGGCCGTCGCCGACGGGGTGGGCCAGCGCGCCACCCAGTCCAGCCAGATCGGCAGCACCCGGGCGACCGGGGTTTGCTGCAGCATGAACTCGCTGACCAGGATCTGCCAGGCGGTGACATCCGGGTCCCGCCACGGCAGGTCCCGGCCGCACTCGTCGAACCAGCCGATCAGCTCGTCGGGGTCGATGCGAACGTCGCCGGAGGGCGCCGTGCACAATGGGCGGTATGCCCAATTCGAACCCGAGGTCGGCGTGGAAGGCACTCAAAGAGGGTAACCAGCGCTTCGTCGCCGGTGAGCCCGAGCATCCGAGCCAGAGCGTCGACCACCGAAGCAGCCTCGCGGCGTCCCAGAAACCGACCGCGGTCGTGTTCGGCTGCGGTGACTCCCGGGTGGCCGCCGAGATCATCTTCGATCAGGGCCTCGGCGACATGTTCGTGGTGCGCACCGCCGGCCACGTGCTGGATGCCGCGGTGCTGGGCTCCATCGAATACGCCGTGGAGATCCTCGAGGTGCCGCTGGTCGTGGTGCTCGGGCACGACAGCTGCGGCGCTGTCGGCGCGGCGCTGGCCGCTCTCGACGACGGCCAGGTGCCCCCGGGCTACATCCGCGACGTGGTGGAGCGGGTGACCTCCTCGATCCTGCTGGGCCGCCGTGACGGGCTGAGCACGGTCGACGAGTTCGAGGCCCGCCACGTGCTGGAGACCGCCACCCAGTTGCTGCAGCGCTCCACCATCGTCAATGAGCGCATCGAGTCGGGCCGGCTGGCCATCGTCGGCGTCACCTACCACCTGAGCGACGGCCGGGCGTCCCTGCGCGGCCACCTGGGTGACATCGGGGACGACGGCGACATCGACGTCAAGCGGGCCGCAGCCGAGAGTGACGCCGAGGCCGAGTAACCCTCACCCCGGCGCGACGATCCCGCGCTCGTAGGCGTACACGATCGCCGCGGCGCGGTCGCGCAGCCCGAGCTTGACGAAGATCCGCCCGATGTGGCTCTTCACCGTCACCTCGGTGATGAACAGTTCGGCGGCGATCTCGGAGTTCGACAACCCGCGCGCCACGCAGCGCAGCACGTCGAGTTCGCGCGCGGTGAGCTCGTCGACCTCCGGCGCCGACGACGTGGCGTTCGGCGCGCTGCGATAGGTGTCGAGCACCCGGCCGGTGACCGCCGGATCCAGGTAGCTGTCCCCGCGGGCCACCGCGTGCACAGCCCGGATCAGCTCCTCGGCCGAAGAGTCCTTCAGCACGAACCCCGCCGCCCCGGCGCGCAGCGCCTCCGACAGCAGCTCGTCCTCGTTGAACGTGGTCAGCGCCAGCACCGGCGGCCCGTCGGCGGCGACCACCCGGCGGGTGGCCTCGATACCGCTGACCCGGCGCATCCGCAGGTCCATCACCACCACGTCCGGCTTGTGCGCCTCGACCGCGGCGGGCACCTCGTCGCCGTCGGCGCATTCGTCGACGATCACGAAACCGTCCTTGCGGCGCAGGATCCGGCGCAACCCGGAGCGCACCAGATCCTGGTCGTCGACCAGCAGCACCCGAACCTCAGCAGCGTCCATTGGCTTCCAATGGAATCAACGCGCGGACCCGCCACTGCTCGTCGCCGGGTCCGATATCCGCTTGTCCGCCAAGCAGTTCCACCCGCTGGCGCATCCCGACCACCCCGCGTCCGGCGGAGCTGCCCAGCACCAGCGCGTGTTCCCGCAGCTGATTGGACACCGTCAGCTCCACCGAGCGACGACGGACGTCCAGCCGGATCTCGGCGGCGGAGTCCGGCGCGTGCTTGGCGATATTGGACAGCGACTCCTGCGCGATCCGGTACAGCGCCAACCCGACCGCCGCCGACACCCGGTCGATCCGGCCGGTCACCGTCAGCGTCACATCGAGTCCGGCGTTGCGGAAATCGGCCACCAGCGAACCGATCTCGGCCGCGCCGGGCTCGGCGGCGGCGCGCATCGGAGAAGAGTCCAGCAGACCGACGGTGCGCCGGATGTCGCCCATCGCCTGCCGGCCCAACTCTTCGGCCTGCTCCAGCGCCTCCACCGCCTCGGCGATATCGCCGTCCTGCTGCAGTTCGCGCCGCGCGCCGGTCAGGTGCAGCAGGGTGATGCTCAGCGAGTGCGCGATCACGTCATGCACTTCGCGGGCGATGCGGCGCCGCTCGTCGTCGGCGGCGTGTATGGCGAGCAGTCGCTGGGCTTCCTGCTGCCGCAGAATCAGCTGCTGCTGGGTGTGCATCAGGTAGCCGACCAGCCAGCCCATCGCCAGCACCGGCAGGTACAGCACGATGTCGAGCCGGTGCGCGGCGGCCGCGAGCAGCAGCACCACCGCCGAGGACCCGGCCGCGGCGAGGCTGGCGGGCACCGACGACATGCCGCCGACCACCCCCACCATCAGCACCAGCGCGAGCGGCGCGAAGTCGGCGTCGATCGGGGTGGAGGTGGCGAACAGGAACAGCGCGGCGGCGATCGTCGTCGACAGCCAGCAGATGACCGCGTGGTGACGGATGCCCCAGATGAACGCGATCAGCGACTGCGACATCGCGATGGCGCAGGCCAGCAGCGATATCTGCAGGTCTTCGGTGGGCCGCTGCGCGGTCGCGACCGCGACGATCGTCAGCATGGACAGGTCGATGACGACGACGAACGCCCAGGAGAAACCGGGCGGGACCAGGTCGTCCCGCTCCAGGAACCGGGTCCGGATGGACTCCGCGGCGACACGCAGCACCCGACCATGTTAGTTCGCCGAGCCGCAAGCGGGCATCCGTCTGAGGGCGGGAACCGACTCATACCAGGGTATGAGAGCAGAACCCGACGGCGGCACGATGCCGTCGCGCGCGGATGTCCATAGCGTCGATGGCATGAGTTGGGAACAGTTTCACGAACGCAACGCCTTCATGGCGGACCTGATCGAACGCGCAACGGTCGATGCCGAACCGGCATTGGACTTCACCCCGTCCCAAGAGGCCGTCGTGGCGCGGCTGTTCGGGGACACCGAGCAGCTGATGCTCGCGCTGCGGCACAAGTGGCTGACCAATCTGGCCGCCACCTTGGACCAGGCGTCGTACGAGGGAAAGTCCTTCGACGTCGCCCAGGCCGAGCTGATCGCCTCCCGCCCCGGCCTGCCCGCGCTGCTGAACGTCGGCGAACGCCGGTTCGTGCGGCTGCGGTCGCTGCAGTCCGAGGAGCAGAAGATGATCCGGCTGCACGGCGATGCTCCGTATCGCACCGTCGCCTGACGGTAGCCGCGCCACCAGGTACGCGCCGCTGGCGCTGATCTGCTGGCTGATCGCCGCGGGGCTGGGCAACGCGCTGGCGCCACAGTTGGAACGGGTGGTGGAAACCCACTCCCGGGCCTTCATGCCGGACGACGCGCCCAGCACCGCCGCGGCCGCCCGATCGGCAGAGCTGATGGGCGGTGGCGGCGGTGACAACCTCAACCACCTCGTGCTCGAGCGCGACGGTGGCCTCACCCCGGACGACCGCGCCTACTACGACCGGGTGGTCGACGCGCTGCGCGACGACGAGTCCGTCGCCGCGGTCACCGACCTGTGGAGCGACCCGATCACCGAGCAGGCCGCCGTCAGCGCCGACGGGGAAGCCGCTTACGTGATGGTGCGGCTGGCCGGCGAACTCGGCACCGCCCGCGCCGGGGAGGCGGTGACCAAGCTGCGCGACACCGCCACCGGACTGTCCCCACCCGCCGGCCTGAACGTCTACGTCACCGGCCCCGGCGCCACCATCGCCGACGAGTTCCGCGCCATCGACCGGCAGATGCTGGCCATCACCGGCGTGACCGTCGCCCTGATCATGATCCTGCTGCTGATCGTCTACCGGTCGGTCGTCACCGCGCTGATCCCGCTGCTGTCGGTGGGCGTCGCGCTCGGGGTGGCCCGCCCGATCGTGGCGGTGCTCGGGGAGGCGGACCTGGTCGAGGTGTCGCTGTTCTCCGTCGCCCTGCTGGCCGCCCTGATGCTCGGCGCCGGAACCGATTACGGCATCTTCCTGATCGGCCGCTACCACGAGGGCCGGCGCGCGGGGCTGCCCCCGGCCGAGGCGCAGCGTGAGGCGTTCCGCCGGGTTGCCCCGGTGATCGCCGGGTCGGCGCTCACCGTCGCGATCGCGCTCGCGGTGCTCAGTCTGGCCGAGATCGGCAACCTGCGCAGCGCCGGAATCCCCAGCGCGATAGGCATTCTGGTGGCCATGGCGGCGTCGCTGACGCTGACCCCGGCGCTCCTGGCGATCGCAGTGCGGTTCGGGTTCGCCGAACCCCGCGCGGGCCGGGGCATCGCGCGACGCTGGCGGCGAATCGGAACGACGGTGGTGCGCTGGCCGGGACCGGTGCTGGCCGCCTCCGGCGCGCTGGTGGCGGTGTTGACGCTGCCGCTGATCGGCATGCGCATAGGCTGGGACGAGCCCGCGGCCACCCCGGCGGATCTGGAATCCAGCCGCGGCTACGCCGCGATGGACCGGCACTTCCCGCTCAACCAGCTGCTGCCCGCCGTGGTCACCATCGGCGCCGAGGTTGACCTGCGCAACCCGGCCGGGCTGATCGCGATCGAGCGAATCGCCCGGCAGCTCATGGAGATTCCCGACGTCACCCTGGTGCAGGCCGCCAGCCGGCCGACCGGCGTCGTCCCCGAGGAAGCCACCCTGACCAATCAGGTCGGACGCATCGGCTCCGAGCTCGGGGCCTCGATCACCGAGTTGACCGCTCGGCTGGACGCCGCCGGTGATCTGAGCTCCACCCTGACCGGGCTGCGCGGTGTGCTGACCGGGATGCGTTCGGATTTGCAGGTCAGCAACGGCGGGTTCGATGAGATCAGCTCGGCCGCAACGGATATGCAGAGCGGGATGACAAGTCTTCGGGACAATGTGGTGAATGTGTCCGGCAACCTGGACCCGCTGCGAAACTTCATCGCCGGCACCCCGAACTGCGCGGCCAACCCGCTCTGCTCGGCCGCCGACCGGGTGGTGACCCCCGTCGACCAACTCATCGCCAGCTCCAACGACCTGGCCTCCGGCGCGGAAAAGCTCACCGGCGGTTCGCAATCGGCGGGCGCGGCGCTGAAAACCATGCCTGGCGCGCTGGATTCGATGAGCGCTTCGCTGGATCAGGCCCGCAGCGCCACCCAGGAACTGTCCGGCCTGTCCGCACAGCTGGTCCCGGCGCTGAACCAGGTGGTGGACTACCTGACCGAACTGTCGGATCAGTTCGCCGGCAGCGGCGCCGGCGGGTTCTACCTGCCCGAGCGCGCGCTGGCCGATCCTCGGTTCGCCACCGCGCTCGACGCGCTGATGTCGAAAGACGGCCGGGCCACCACCATGCTGGTCTACGGCGACGGCGCGGAATGGAGCGCCGTCGGCGCCGCGCGTGCGGCCGAGATCGAGCAGGCCGTGCGACAAGCGACCAAGGAGGGCATCCTCACCGGCGCTGACGTCGAACTCGCCGGGGTCGGCCCCGCCACCCGGGACCTGCAAGTGCTCTACGCCGACGACCTGCGGCTGCTGGTGGGGGTGACGCTGGCGCTGATCTTCGCCGTCGTCGCGCTGATGCTGCGCAGCCCGGTCGCCGCTCTGGTGGTGGTGGGCACCGTCGCGGTTTCCTATGCGGCCGCGCTCGGGACCTCGGTGTTCGTCTGGCAGCACCTGCTCGGCCACGAGCTGCACTGGGCGGCGCCGGCCATCTCGCTGATCGCGCTGGTCGCCGTCGGCGCCGATTACAACCTGCTGCTGGCCATGCGGATGCGGGAGGAGTTGCCGGCCGGGATGGCCACCGGAACCATCCGGGCGTTCGCCGGCACCGGGTCGGTGGTGACGACCGCGGGGCTGGTGTTCGGGCTGACCATGGCGGCGCTGCTGGGCTCCAGCGTGCTGAGCATCGCGCAGATCGGTTCCACCATCGCCGTCGGCCTGCTGGTGGACACCCTGGTGATCAGGACTTATGTGATGCCGGCCGCCGCGATGCTGCTGGGCCGCTGGTTCTGGTGGCCCCGGGCCGCGACACGCCGCGCACGGTCGGCCTTATAGCACTGACCGGCCATTACCGTGGGACTGTGACGGATACAGGCGCTCGTGCACCGCTCCCACCGGAGATTTACCGGCGCCGACGCGCGCTGGCGCTGTCGGTGGCCGCCGCGGTGCTGGTGATCATCCTCATCATTGTGTTCGCCGTCACGCGCGGCGGTGGCGGCGACGAGGTCAGCCCCACCGATTCGACCGCCACCACCGAACCGTCGCAGGCCCCGGAGACCAAGAGCCCGGTGGTCCCGCCGCCCGGGGAGACCCCGGCGCCGACGGAAACCCCGACCGCCGCCGTCGAGCCCCCGCCGGTGCTCAAGGCCGGCGACGACTGCCCGGACACCACCCTGGCGGTGCTCGGCGTCACCGACGAGCCCAGCTACACCATCGGATCGCAGCCGAAGTTCACCATGGTCGTCACCAATATCGGCACGGTGTCCTGCAAGCGCGACGTCGGCGCCTCGGTGCTGGCCGCCTACGTCTACAGCCTGGAGAACAAGCGGCTGTGGTCGAACCTGGACTGCGCCCCGTCCAACGAGACGCTGATCAAGGACATCGCCCCCGGCGAGCAGGTCACCACCGAGGTGACCTGGACCGGGATGGGCTCGGCGAAGGATTGCCCGCTGCCGCGTGAGGCGATCGGGCCGGGCACCTACAACCTGGTGGTTCAGCTGGGGAACCTGAAGTCCGCGGGGGTGCCGTTCAAGCTGACCGAGGCCGTGCACGGCGAAAGCGGCGAAGCCCCGGCCCCCGGCCCCGCCGAGCCGCCTGCCGAGCCCGCGCCGGCTCCGGAGCCCGCCCCGGGCGGCTAGGCCCCCTCGCGGCGTTCTGCGTGCGCTGAGATCGTGAATCCCGTCGAATCCACGATCCACACGCACTCAGAACGTGAAATCTGCCTCACCGCACGCAGGATGACGGTGGACGAGGGGTTTATCCACACATCACGCTGCGTCCACAGATGCGGCCATTTGCGCGCCAGCATGAATGCGGTGAACCGCCTTCGAGGGCCAACGTGGCGCGATGAGCGCACAAACTTATACCCGCCCGTTCGTCGGAGCGCAGGCGTTGGCCAGCGGTGTGATCGCCAACAAATACCAGCTCAGGCGTGATTTCACGCCGGTGTTCCCCGGCATCTACCTGCCCATTGACTTCCTCCCGGAAAGCGATCGGCCCAGCCGTGGTGAGGCAGGCCGAGTGCTGCGGCAGCGCACCGAGGCGGCGTGGTTGTGGTCAGGGCGACAGGGGGTGATCGCGGGCTCAGCCGCCATCGCGCTGCGCGGCGCCAAGTGGGTGGATCACGACGTTCCGATCGACCTGCTGCTGCCTTCACAGCGCTCACCGGCGGGAATCGTCGTTCACCGCGACGGGTTCTTCGACGACGACGTCCAGGTCCTGGCGGATATGCGGGTGACCACCGTCGCGCGGACCGTGTTCGACCTGTGTCGGTGGTTGTCTGTGGACGAAGCGGTCGCTCGCGTCGACGCTCTCGCCAACGTGGCGGTGATCAATACGAAGGTGATCCTCGAACTGGCGACCCGGCATCGATGGGCGCGGAACGTGCGTCGGGTTAAGAAGGTGCTGGACCTGCACGATCGGGGTGCGAGGTCTCCTAAGGAAAGTTGGCTTCGGCTGGTCGCGACCAGCGCGGGATTTCCCCGTCCCAAGACGCAGATCGAGGTGCCGATCCCGGGGACCCGGAGGCGCTACTTCCTGGACATGGGATGGGAGTGGTTGCTCATCGGGCTGGAGTACGACGGCGAGCATCACCGGACACCTAGGCAGGTCCGCTATGACTTGGTTCGGATGGAGGAGTTGGCGGCGCTGGGGTGGATCGTCATCCGAGTGGCGAAGGGGACTGCACCGGACGAGATCATTCGCAGGCTGCAGCGCGCCTGGGATGCCCGCCAAGCGTCGATTGCGGGCTGACGAGCATCCTGAGTGCGCCCAGATCGAGAAATCCGCCGAATCCGCGATCTACACGCACTCAGAACGCCAAATCTGCCTCACCGCACGCAGAACGACGACGGGGCGAGCACAACGAGCGCTGCGCCGCCGACGGGCGCGAAGGTGACGAAGGCGCCGAGGACGACGCCAGTGCCCTACGCCAACCGGTCGGCGATGGTGGACTCCGCGAGCTGCGACAACCCTTCCCGAACGTGCCGTGCCCACATCGACCCGATGCCGTCGACGGCCTGCAGGTCGGTGGCGCTGGCCGCCAGGAGCCCCTGCAGCGAACCGAAGTTGCGGACCAACACGTCGGCGTGCGCGAACTGCAGCCGCGGGATCGCCGCCATCGCGCGATAGCCGCGCGGGCTCACCGGTGACTCCTGGGCCTCCGCGGTGGGCGGGTAGCCGAACACCCTCGCCAGCGCGGTGAAGTCGAGCAGTTCGGCGTCCGACAGCGCGTCCAGCTGGGCAAGCGTCGCCGAAACCTGTTCCGCCGAAGGCGCTTCCGGGTTGGCGTGGTAGTCGCGCACGATCAGTTCGCGGTCGGCGTCGTTGCCGCCGAGCAGTTCCTCCTGCTGCAGCCGCAGCTGCCGGCCGTCGGTGCCGAGTTCGACGACGTCCTCGTCGATCTCCAGACCGATGCGGCGCACCATCTCCAGCCGCTGCACCACCGTCATCACCTCGCGCAGCGTGACGTAGTCCTCGATCTCGGCGGCCGACAGCGCCCGGCCGACCTCCAGCAGACGGGTCTTGTAGCGCTCCAGGGTGGCGATCGCCTGATTGGCCCGGCTCAGGATGGTCGCCGAATCGGCCAGCACATGCCGCTCACCGGCCACGTACACGGTGACGATGTTCATCGAGTGGCTGACCGAGATCACCGGGTTGCCGGTCTGCACGGCCGCGCGCTCGGCGGAGCGGTGCCGGGTGCCGGACTCATCGGTGGGGATGGACGGATCGGGCACCAGTTGCACGTTGGCCCGCACGATCCGGGCGCCGTCGCCGGAGAGCACCACCGCGCCGTCCATCTTGCAGAGTTCGCGCAGTCGGGTCGGGGCGAAGCGGACGTCGAGGGCGAACCCGCCGTCGCAGATGGTCTCCACCCGCTCGTCGTAGCCGAGCACGATCAACGCCCCGGTCCGCCCCCGCAGGATCCGCTCCAGGCCGTCGCGCAGCGCGGTGCCCGGGGCCAGCCGGGCCATCGTCGCCCGGACCTCGGGCTTCTTACCTGTCACGACCGTTCATTCTCCACCCCTGGTCATTGTCCGTCGCGACCGCCGTCGACCAGCCGCAGTTTGAGCGGTTTGACCTTGGGCGCGGACTCGGCGGGTTCTTTGGCCACCAACAGCATCTGCCGCATCGCCTCGGAGAGGGTCGCGGCCTCCAACAACCGCAGTCCCCGCTGCTGTTTGGTCCCTGCCGGGACCAGCGCGATGGTGAAACCCATCCGCGCGGCCTCGGCCAGCCGACGGTCCATCCCGGTGACCCGGCGCAGATCCCCGGCCAGCCCCACCTCGCCGATCGCGATCGCGGTGGTCGGCAGGCACAGCCCCGCGTACCCGGTCGCCATGGCCAGCGCGATGGCCAGGTCCGCCGAGGGGTCGGTCAACCGCATGCCGCCGACGGTGGACAGGTAGATGTCGTGGCGGGTCAACTCCAGCCCGGCGCGGGCCTCCAAGACCGCGGCGATCATCGCGGCCCGGGACGAGTCGATGCCGCTGACCGCCCGCCGGGGCGATGGGGCCTCCGCGCCGATCAGTGCCTGCACCTCGCCGATCAGCGGGCGTTTGCCGTCCAGCGCGACGGTCACCGCGGTGCCCGGCACCGGGTTGGGGCGCTGGTCCAGGAACAACCCCGACGGGTCGGCGACGCCCTCGATTCCGTTGTCGTGCAACTGAAAACAGCCCACCTCGTCGGAGGCGCCGAACCGGTTCTTCACCCCGCGCACCATCCGCAGCGAGGTGTTGCGGTCCCCTTCGAAGTGCAGCACGACGTCCACCAGGTGCTCCAGGGATCGCGGCCCGGCGATCGCGCCGTCCTTGGTGACGTGCCCGACGACGATCAGCGCGACCCCCGGTGACGGCGCGGATTTCGCGTAGCCGGTCAGCGCGGTGATGACCGCGCGCACCTGGGTGACCCCGCCGGCGACGCCGTCGTTGTCGGTGGTGGACATGGTCTGCACGGAGTCGATGACCACCAGGCTGGGCCGCACCTCGTCGATGTGCGCAAGCACGGTGTCCAGGTCGGACTCCGACACCAGGTACACCCCGTCGTTGTCGCAGCCGGTGCGTTCGGCGCGCATGCGGATCTGCCCGGCGGACTCCTCCCCGGACACGTACAGCGCGCGGTGCCCGGCGCCGGCCCAGCGATTCACCACCTCCAGCAGCAGGGTGGATTTGCCGACGCCCGGATCACCGGCGAGCAGGCTCACCGAGCCGGGCACGATGCCGCCGCCGAGCACCCGGTCCAGTTCCGGGATGCCGCTGGGGGCGTGCCGCGTCGTTTCCGGGTCGATGTCGCGGATCGGCAGTGCGGCCGAGGACGGGGCGATGGGTTTGCGGACCCGCCCGCCGAGGGAGGTCAGCGCGGCGACCTCGTCGACGGTGCCCCAGGTGCCGCATTCCGGGCAGCGTCCCACCCACTTGGCCGTGACGTGATTGCACTCCGAGCAGCGGTATTGCGAACGAGGCTTGGCCACTCGACGACGTTAGCGCCTGGCCCCGACAGAGCCCTGGCGGCGTTTAGTGCGAGCCGTCGCCGTGCAGTTCGTCGCCCGGCTGGCGCGGGGACTCCGCGCCGGCGGAGATCGGCACGGCCAGGGTGATCGGGCCGGCCTCGGCGAAGGTGAAGGTGACGTTGTAGTTCAGGCCGTTGCGGATCGGCTCGGTGAGCTTCACCTCGGCCTCGGCCTTCTGCACGTTCTCGATGGCTCCGAGCGCGGTGGCGCCGGCCGGGTCGCCGATGAACAGGCTCTCGCCGGGCTTGATGGTCAGCGGCAGGCCGGCGACGGTCACATCGCCCACGTCGGAGGTGATGCTGACCAGCTTGTCGCTGTGCTCGGCGGAGTCGTTGACCGCGGTGAGCATGAGCGCGACGGTGCTGCCGGGCTTCAGGGCGTCACCGGTCTCGACGGCCTCCAGGTGCACGTTGCGCAGCGAGATCTGCGGGTTCTCGCCGACGGATCCGGTGGTGCCGTTGATGGCGGGCGCCTGGGTGGCGACCTGCGAGACCTGGCCTGCGCTGCAGCCCGCGAGTGCCGAAGCGCTCGCGATGGCCGCCACGGCCAGCCCGGCGCGAATGGCAGTGGACCGGCGGTTGCCAAAACGGATCACGGAATGCCTCCTGCTCACGGACAGTAAGACAGAGCGTAGTAGGTGGCTTCCGCGAGCGGAAGCCGGGGCGCGGCCGACGCCAGAAGTGAGCGGCGTCATAGCCCACGAAATGGCGAATTCAGCGGCCCCGACATGCACGTTCCAACGTTCCTGTCAACCCCCATCAAAGCGCCGTTGTGCCCCTGACCTGCACCGTTGTTGGGCGCCCCGATCCGGGCCGTGGTATCTTAGAGATGTGAAAGGGGCTCGCAACTGATGATTTTCAAGGTCGGAGACACCGTCGTCTATCCACACCACGGTGCCGCATTGATCGAAGCGATCGAAACCCGGACCATTAAGGGCGAGCCGAAGGAGTATCTCGTCCTCAAAGTCGCGCAGGGTGACCTGACGGTTCGCGTCCCCGCGGACAACGCCGAGTACGTCGGTGTTCGCGACGTCGTCGGCCAGGAGGGCCTGGACAAGGTCTTCCAGGTGCTGCGCGCGCCGCACACCGAGGAGCCGACCAACTGGTCGCGCCGGTACAAGGCCAACCTGGAGAAGCTCGCCTCCGGCGATGTGAACAAGGTCGCCGAGGTCGTCCGCGACCTGTGGCGTCGCGACCAGGAGCGCGGCCTGTCCGCCGGCGAGAAGCGCATGCTGGCCAAGGCCCGGCAGATCCTGGTGGGCGAGCTGGCGCTGGCCGAGAACACCGACGACGCCAAGGCCGAGATCATCCTCGACGAGGTTCTGGCCGCCGCTTCCTAAGCAGCTATGACGACGTTTGCCATCGTGCCGGCCGCAGGCGCCGGCACCCGGCTGGGCGCGGGCATCCCGAAGGCTTTCGCGAAACTGGCGGGCACTCCGCTGGTCGTTCGCGCCATCGAGGGTTTGGCCGCGTCCAAGGTTGTCGACGCCGTCGTCGTCGCCGTCCCCGCCGACCGCACCGATGAGGCTCGGTTGATCCTGGGCGGCGGCGACCTGCCGGTGCACGTCGTCGCAGGCGGCGCCGAGCGCGCCGATTCGGTGCGCAACGCGCTGGACGCCGTCGACGACGCCGAATTCGTGTTGGTCCACGACGCCGCGCGGCCGCTGACCCCGCCGGAGCTGATCGCCCGGGTGGTCGAGGGTCTGCGGGCCGGCCATCCCGCGGTCATTCCCGCGCTGCCGGTCGCCGACACCATCAAGGCCGTCGACGCCAACGGCGTGGTGCTGGGCACTCCGGAGCGTTCCGGGCTGCGTGCCATCCAGACTCCGCAGGGTTTCGCGGTGCAGACGCTGCGCCGGGCCTATGAGCGTGCCGGCGGGGCGGAGTTCACCGACGACGCCTCGCTGGTCGAGCACAACGGCGCACAGGTCCAGACCGTCGAGGGCGACCCATTGGCGTTCAAGATCACCACCGCGCTGGACCTGCAGTTGGCGCACACGGTGCTGGGCGCGTGATGCTGCCCCGGGTCGGGCAGGGCGTGGACGTCCACCCGATCGAACCCGGTCGGCCCTGCTGGCTGCTCGGCCTGGAATTTCCCGACGACGACGGCTGCTCCGGGCACTCCGACGGCGACGTCGCCGCGCACGCCATCTGCGATGCGCTGCTGTCGGCGGCCGGACTCGGCGACATCGGCGGGGTGTTCGGGGTCGATGACCCGCGCTGGCACGGGGTGACCGGCGCGGCGATGCTGCGCCACGTGCGGTCCCTGCTGGACGACGCCGGTTTCACGGTCGGCAATGTCGCCGTGCAGGTGGTCGCCAACCGCCCGAAGATCGGGCCGGTGCGCGACCGCGCCGAACTGGTGCTCTCCGAGCTGGTCGGGGCGCCGGTGTCGGTGGCGGCGACCACCACCGACGGACTGGGCCTGACCGGCCGGGGCGAGGGCATGGCCGCCATCGCCACCGCGCTGGTGGTGTCCCGGTAAGCTGGCCGGTCGTGACCGACAGCTTCGCGGGGCTCCGCCTGCACGACACCCTCACCGGGACCGTGCGCGACTTCGTCCCGGTGCGTCCCGGCCACGCCTCCATCTACTTGTGCGGCGCGACCGTGCAGGGTCTGCCGCACATCGGGCACGTCCGCAGCGGCGTCGCGTTCGACGTGCTGCGCCGCTGGCTGATGGCCAAGGGCTACGACGTGGCGTTCATCCGCAATGTCACCGACATCGACGACAAGATCCTGAACAAGGCCGCCGACGCCGGCCGCCCGTGGTGGGAGTGGGCGGCCACCCACGAACGCGCGTTCACCGCCGCCTACGACGCACTGGGCGTGCTGCCGCCGTCGGCCGAGCCGCGGGCCACCGGGCACATCACCCAGATCGTCGAGCTGATCGAGCGCCTCATCGATCGAGGCCACGCCTACCCCGGCGACGGGGACGTGTACTTCAACGTGCTCAGTTGCCCGGAGTACGGCGCGCTGAGCGGCCACCGGATCGACGACGTGCACCAGGGCGAGGGCGTGGCGACCGGCAAGCGGGACCAGCGCGACTTCACGCTGTGGAAGGGCGCCAAGCCCGGTGAGCCGTCCTGGCCGACGCCGTGGGGCCGGGGCCGGCCCGGGTGGCACTCCGAATGCGTCGCGATGGCCCATGAGTACCTCGGTTCGACGTTCGACATCCATTGCGGCGGAATGGATCTGGTTTTCCCGCACCACGAGAACGAGATCGCGCAGGCGGTTTCGGCCGGTGACGGTTTCGCCCAGTACTGGCTGCACAACGGCTGGGTCACCATGGGCGGCGAGAAGATGAGCAAGTCGCTCGGCAATGTGCTCTCGATTCCCGCTGTGCTGCAACGGGTTCGGCCCGCCGAGCTGCGCTACTACCTGGGCAGCGCGCACTACCGGTCCATGCTGGAGTTCACCGAAGTCGCGCTGCAGAACGCCGCCAAGGCCTACACCGGGGTGGAGGAGTTCCTGCACCGGGTGCGCAACCGGGTCGGCGCGGTCCCGGTCGGGACCTGGACCGAGAAGTTCGCAGCGGCACTCGACGACGACCTGGCCGCGCCGATCGCGCTGGCCGAGGTGCACGCCGCGCGCGCCGACGGGAACCGGGCGCTGGACGCCGGGGACCACGACGGCGCGATGGCCGCCGCGTCCGCCATCCGCGCGATGATGGGGATCCTGGGCTGCGACCCGCTCGACGAGCGCTGGGAGATGCGCGACGAGACCGTCGCCGCGCTCGGCGCGCTGGACAACCTGGTGCACTGGGCCCTGGAGAGCCGCACCGAAGCCCGGGCCAACCGGGACTGGGCCGCCGCCGACGAGATCCGGGACCGGCTCAAGGCCGCCGGTGTGGAGGTCACCGACACCTCCGATGGCCCGCAGTGGGAATTGATCACCGGCGACGGCAGGGGAATCTGATGGCCGGAAATTCGCAGCGGCGCGGCGCGATCCGCAAAGCGGGCACCAAGAAGGGCGCAGTCGTCGGCTCGGGCGGTCAGCGCCGCCGCGGTCTGGAAGGCCGCGGCGCCACCCCGCCGGCCGCGCAGCGCACCAAGCACCCGGCCGCCAAGCGGGCCGCGAAAGCGGCGCGCTCGGCGCAGGGCCGGCATCGCAAGACCGACGACACCGAAACCGTGTTGGGCCGCAACCCGGTGCTGGAATGCCTGCGCGCCGGGGTGCCGGCGAACGCGCTGTATGTGGCCTCCGGGGTGGACGCCGACGACCGGGTGACCGAATCGGTGGCCATCGCCGCGGACAAGGGCATCCCGATCCTCGAGGTGGCCCGCGTCGACCTGGACCGGATGAGCTCCAACGGACTGCACCAGGGCCTCGCGCTGCAGGTGCCGCCGTACAACTACGCGCACCCCGCGGACCTGCTGGCCGACGCGCGCTCCGATGTGCAGCCGCCGCTGCTGGTGGCGCTGGACAACATCTCCGACCCGCGCAACCTGGGCGCGATCGTGCGTTCCACCGCCGCGTTCGGCGGGCACGGCGTGCTGATCCCGCAGCGCCGTTCGGCGTCGGTGACCGCGGTGGCCTGGCGCACCTCGGCCGGCGCCGCAGCGCGGCTGCCGGTGGCCCGGGCCACCAACCTCAACCGCACCCTCAAGGAGTGGGCGGACGCGGGCCTGCAGGTCGTCGGACTGGACGCCGACGGGGACACCACCCTCGATGAGCTGGAAGCAGATGGGCCGATCGTCGTCGTCGTCGGATCCGAGGGCAAGGGCCTGTCCCGGCTGGTCCGGCAGAACTGCGACGCGATCGTGAGCATCCCGATGGCCGGGCCGACGGAGTCGCTGAACGCGTCCGTCGCCGCCGGCGTGGTGCTCGCCGAGATCGCTCGGCAGCGCCGCGGGTAGAAACCCGCTAGCTCGCGTACGGGTGCGCGGGCTCGGGGACCTGGGTGACCGAAGAGACCGTCAATGCCGGGCGAGCGGCCTGCGGATCTTGGCCGGGCGCCACCTCGCCCTCCACCTTCACCCAGGTGTTCTCGGGCAGCGCCGCGGCGGCGGGGGCGGCGGGCCCGTCGAGTCGGATCCGGGCCAGCATGGCGTCGGCCGCGCAGCAGATGATCACCACGCGGCCGAGCATCGGGCCGGAGTCGGAGGCCATGGTGAATCCGGTGACCGTGATTCGGCGGCCGTCGAGGGTGCCCGCGCTGTCCTGGCTGATCCGCATGAGCACGTCGGGGAGAGATACGTCCGGCACGCCCGGCGGCAGCGCTGGGAAGGGGTGGCGCTGTTGGGGAGCGGCGGCGACCGGTGTGTCGGCGGCCTGCGCGCCGATCGGCGGTGGTTTGACGAAGGTGAGCACGATGGCGGGGATCAGCAGCAACCAGACCACCGCATTGTGATGCCCGTGGTGACCGTCAGTGGGGGACCGGCCACGCCGGATGTCGCGGATGATCGCGGCCAGGGCGAGTGCGACGATCAGCAGCGCGCCGGCCAGCAACCAGGGCATCAGCGCGGGTTTGACGTAGCGGGCGAACGTGCCGTTGACGACGATCATCACTCCGTTGACGCCGATCAGCAGCAACAGCACGTTCTCGGTTTCGCGATTCATCCGGCGCCGCCCAGGAACACCCAGCCGACGGCCGTCGCGCAGCACACCGCCACCGCGAAGGTCGCGGGAGCGAACCGCACCGCGAACGCGCGGCCGAACATGCCGGCCTGCATGGCGATCAGTTTCAGGTCGACGGCCGGGCCCACCACCAGGAACACCAGTCGCGGCAGCAGCGGCAGCACGGTCAGGCTGGCGGCGACGAACGCGTCGGCCTCCGAGCACAGCGACAGCAACACCGCCAGCACCGCCATGGTGAGGATGCCCAACGCCAACTGGCCTGCCAGATGCTCGAACATCCACGGCGGGACCAGCACATGCAGCGCAGCGGCCGCCAGCGCGCCGACCACCAGGTAGGACGCGGCCTGCAGAAAATCATGACGCGCCGCCTCGCTGAACCGTGTCCGGCGAGAGTCACTGTCGGAGAAGGCCATTGGAAGCCTCCGGCTGACCCATCGGCCGCGCCCCCAGCGCGCCCAGGCGGCGCCCATCGCGAGCGCGGTCAGCAGCGACGCCGTGAACCGCGCGCCCACCATCTCCGGGGCGCCCGGAAACGCCACCGCGGTGGACACCAGCACGACGGGGTTGATCGCGGGCGCCGCGAGCATAAAGGTCAGCGCGGCGGCGCCGTTGGAGCCGTCACCGTAGAGGCGGCGGGCGATCGGGACCGATCCGCATTCGCAGCCGGGCAGCGCCGCGCCGCTGACGCCGGCGACCAGCACCGCCGGCCCGGTGCGGCGAGGCAACCGGCGGGCCAGCACCGCGGGGGTGACGAAGGTGGCGACCAGGCCGCTGATCACCACGCCGAGGGCCAGGAACGGCAGCGCCTGCACGAAGATCGCGACGAACACCGTTGCGGCGGTGGCCAATCGGTCGTGGTCGAGAACCAGATTGCGCAGCGGGACCGAGGCGGCGGCGCAGATGAGCATGGGCCCCTGTTGCTCGGCAGCCCGTCGCTGCTGCGTCAGGAGAAGGTGCGGGTCAGCAAGAAGGCGGCCGACTGGGTGGACACCCTGCGACGCCAGGCCGAGACACCGCTGCTGCTGGCCGTCGACGGCAAGCTCGTCGGCCTGATCAGCCTGCGCGACTCGGTTCGGCCCGAGGCCGCCGACGTGTTGGACCGGTTGCGCGTCGGCGGTGTCCGCCGGATCGTCATGCTCACCGGAGACCACCCGGACGCGGCCGCCGCGGTCGCCGACGAACTGGACATCACCGAATGGCGCGCCGAAGTGCTGCCCGAGGACAAGCTGGACGTGGTGCGCGCGTTGCGCGACGAGGGCCACACCGTGGCCATGATCGGCGACGGCGTCAATGACGCGCCGGCGCTGGCCGAGGCCGACATCGGCATCGCGATGGGGCTCGGCGGCACCGACGTCGCGGTGGAGACCGCCGACGTCGCGCTGGCCAGCGACGACCTGCGCCGGTTGCTCGACGTGCGAGATCTCGGCGTCCGCGCAGTCGAGGTGATCCGGCAGAACTACGCGATGTCCATCGCGGTCAACGCGGTCGGGCTGGCGATTGGGGCCGGCGGCGCGCTGTCGCCGGTGCTGGCCGCCGTGCTGCACAATGCGTCGTCGGTCGCCGTGGTGCTCAATAGCTCCCGGCTGATCCGCTACCAGGACGTCGAGCGCTCAGCGCAGCTGCAGGCCCGCCCATAGCGCGAGGACGGCAAGCGTCAGCGTCACCGGCACGGTCAGCGCGCCGAGCAGGCTGAACTCCCGCGCGCTGGTCGGCTGACCGCCCAGCTGCAGCACGTGACGCCACAGCAGATTGGCCAGCGAGCCGAGGTAGGCCAGGTTCGGGCCGATGTTCAGCCCGATCAGCGCGGCCAGCACCGGCCCGGGGCCCGCGCCGGCCAGCAGCGGCAGCAGCACCAGCGTGGCCGGCAGATTGTTGACCATATTCGCCAGCACCGCCGCGATCAGCGCGATCAGCAGCAGGGCGCCCAGCCCGTCGCCGTCGGGCAGCAGTTGCCGCATCCGATCGGCCAGGCCGGCGTCCATCACGGCCTGCACCACGACCGCCAGCGCCAGCACGAACACGCAGAGCGGCAGGTGCGCGGCCCCGATCAGCCCGCGCACCGTGCTGCGGCCCCGGGCCAGCGCATGCGCGCCGAGCACCAGCACGCCGGCCAGCGCCGCCCAGGCCGGCTCGATCCCGAACCCGGAGGTCACCGCGAACCCGATCAGGGTCAGCGCCAGCACGACGACCACCAGGCGCGGCAGTGGCGCGGCCTGCGGCAGGGCTTCCGGGTGCGGCGTCGGGCGCAGATCGCGGCGAAACACCAGACGTAGCAACAGGAACTCGGCGGCCACGGCGATCAGCCACGGACCCGCCATCAGCGCGGTGAAACCCAGGAACGAGACCCCGGCCACCGAGAACGCCAGCAGGTTGGTCAGATTCGACACCGGCAGGAGCAGCGACGCCGAATTGGCCAGGTGCGCGGTGGCATACGCGTGTGGTCGCGCGCGAATCCCGGCGGCCGCCGCGGTGGCGAGCACCACCGGAGTGAGCAGCACCACCGTGGTGTCCAGCGACAGCACCGCGGTGGTGGCGGCGCCGAGCAGAAAGACCTTGCGCAGCAGCGAGGTTGGGCTTCCGTCGGCGGCGCGGGCCAGCATCGCGCCGAAGGTTTGGAACAGACCTTCGTCGGCGCACAATCGGGCCAGCACCAGAACCGCGGCCAGAAACGCCACCACCGGCGCCAGCCGCGCCATCTCTTCCACGGCGTGGTCGGGGGTGACCGCTCCGGTGGCCACCAGCAGCCCGGCCGCGGGCACCGCCACCAGGGCTTCCGGCCAGCGTTCGGGCGCCGCGATGGCGAACACCAGCACGACGGCCAGCAGAATCAACGGCAGCGTCATGGCGGACCGTCAGGCCCAGGGGTCTTCGCGACGCCACACCGTCGGCAAACGCAGCGACACCCCGTCGGCGGCCGCCAACTCGCCGAGCACCCGCAGTGTGACGTCCAGGTCGTCGCCGGCGTACGGCAGCGCCTTGAGCGGCTGGTGCAGCGGGCGGAAGAAATCGTCCCAGTGGATCCCGACGACGGTCTGCGCGCCCACCGTCCGAACCGTCTCGTCCCAGTACTGCCGGATGTAGGACTCCGGCTGCAGCCCCAGCTGGCCCAGGCCAAGGTAGGCGACCTCGGCCCGCTGACCGCTCAGCGCCCCGGCCACGAATCCGGCGCTGCCCTGAATCAACACCCGCCGCCCGGACGGACGGTGCTGAATCAGCGTCGACCAGGTGTCCCCGCAGCGGTAGGCGGTAACCCGCTTCGGCGGCCGCACCGGCTCGGTGATCACACCCGGATAGCGGTCCGGCGGGCAGTGGTGCGAACCGACCAGGGTGACCTCGAACGACCCCAGGGTGATGGGCTCGCCGGGAGTGGCGACGACGATTCGGTCCTCCGGCAGGCCGTGGCCGCGGCCGATCCAGGCCGCGGACTCACCGCCGACGAGCAGCGCCCCGGTGCGCTCGGCGACCACGGCGCTGTCCAGCGCGTGGTCGTAGTGGGTGTGCGTCGGCAGCACCGCGGCCAGCTCACGCACGCCGGCGCGGGCCAGGCAGCCCTCGATCCGCGGCAGTGACGGCGCGATGCGGGCCACCGCGACCGAGCGCAGCGCGGGCCGGGAGAAGAACCCGTCGGTCATGATGGCGGTGTCGCCGTCGTCGAGCAGGATGGTGGACACGCCCAGCCAGGTCAGCGCCAGCGGCGACTCGGCGTGCGGGGCCGGGACAGTGAACATCCCGGTGTGGCGGGCCAGGTCGGGGCGGCCCGGTTTGAGGCGCATCAGGCGAAGGGTTGCAGATCGATGTGGTTGCGCCGCAACTGTTCCCACACCGCCGCGGCGATATGCGGCGCGCCGGGGGAGTCACCGTGCAGGCAGATGGAGTCGACGCGAACATCGACGATGGTTCCGTCGTCGGCCTGCACCACGCCCTCCTTGACCATCCGCACCGCGCGTTCGGCGATGATCGCCGGCTCGTGCAGCACCGCGCCGGGCTCACGCCGCGGGGCCAGGGTGCCGTCGGCCTTGTAGGCGCGGTCGGCGAAAACCTCGGCGACGGTGCGCAATCCGACCATCTCGGCTTGCCGGAACAGTTCGGATCCGGGTTGTCCGAGCACTGGCAGGCCCGGGTCGACGGCCAGCACGGCGGCGGTGACCGCGCGGGCCTGCTGGGTGTGGCTGAACACCGTGTTGTACAGCGCGCCATGGGGTTTGACGTAGCTGACCCGGGTTCCGGCGACGGCGGCGACGGCCTGCAGCGCGCCGATCTGGTAGATGACGTCGGCGAACAGATCCTCGAAGGAAACGTCGATGAAGCGGCGGCCGAAGCCGTGCAGATCCCGGTAGCTGACCTGCGCGCCGACGTGGGCGCCGGCCTCGGCAGCCAATTTGCACACCTCGAGCAGACCGGCCGGGTCGCCGGCGTGGAAGCCGCACGCCAGGTTCGCGCTGGTGACCATGCCGAGCATTGCCTGGTCGTCGCCGATCCGCCAGATGCCGAAGCCCTCGCCGATGTCGGCGTTGAGGTCCACGGTCATGTTGTTGTCGCCCATGGCGTTCAGGGTAGGCGGGCGCGGTGGCCGCAGGCGTCGACGGGTCTAATGGCAACGATTATCAATAAGGTCGGATTTTCGCTAGCATCGAACACATGCCTCGATCCTGGACCGGGCGACGGTCATGACTGCCAAAACCGAGACCTCGTCACTGTTCGGCTACGTCGAGTCCCTTAATGAAAACGATAACCATTAACAACTGGGCCGGAGGTGCGAACGTAAACGATAACCATTATCGTTACCGACATGCGCGCCATGAAGAACGCCCGGGTTGTCGGCTCGGCCCTGCTTGCAGTCCCTCTCGCCCTGGCCGGATGCGCTGGTCAGGACCGACCCGAGGCCACCACCGCGGATCCCGGGACCTGCCCGACCGAGCCGGTGTCCGTCGTCGTCAGCGTCGACCAGTGGGGCGACATCGTCTCCCAACTCGGCGGGGCCTGCGCCACCGTCGACACTGTGGTCGCCAGCTCCAGCGTCGACCCGCACGACTTCGAACCGTCGCCCGCCGACGCGGTGAAGTTCGCCGGCGCGCAGTTGGTCGTGCTCAACGGCGGCCACTACGACGAGTGGGCCGCCAAGCTCGCGGCCGGCAGCGCCCCGGAGGCGCCCGTCGTCAGCGCCATTCAACCCAGCGACGACCACCACGACCATGACCACGCTGAGGGCGAGGGCCACGACCACGACCACGCCGCCGAGGGCAACGCGCACGTCTGGTACAGCCCAACCACTGTCGTCACCGTCGCCGACGCGGTGACCGCCGAGCTCAGCGAGATCGCCCCGGACGCTGCGGACTACTTCGCCGAGCGCCGTCAGGACTTCACCGAAGCCCTGACCCCCTACGACGACGCCATCGCCGCCATCAAGCAGGCCGCCGGCGGACGAAGCTACGCCGCCACCGAGTCGGTGTTCGACCCGATGGCCGCCGAGCTGGGCCTGGCCGACCGCACCCCGGCCGGCTACGCCGCGTCGTCGGCCAACGAGACCGACCCGTCCCCGGCGGACCTGAACGCCTTCCTCAACCTGCTCGCCGACCGCGGCGTCGACGTGCTGATCTACAACAGTCAGACCGAGGGCTCCGCGCCGCTGCAACTGCGCGCCGCCGCCGAGCAGGCCGGCGTTCCGGTGGTCGAGGTCACCGAAACGGTCGCGCCGGAGGCCGAATCGTTCCAGGGTTGGCAGGTGGCTCAACTCAAAGCGCTCGCCGGGGCACTCGGTGTCCCAACCTGACCAAATCTCTGAACCGGCACTGGAGTTCGATGACGTCTCGGTGGTTCGCGGCGGCCGACTGATCTGGTCCGAAGGCACCTTCGAGGTCCCCGCAGGCGGTATCACCGCGCTGATCGGCTCCAACGGTTCCGGCAAAACGACGCTGCTGCAGGTGGTGCTCGGCCTGCTACCCGCCGCCTCGGGCAGGGTGCGGGTTCTCGGCCGGGCCCCCGGCTCCGGCGGGGTGCAAAGCGAAATCGGTTACGTGCCACAGAACTACGCGGCCACCGCCGGAAACGCGATCCGGGCCTACGACGCCGTCATGCTCGGGCTGGTCGGCAACAAGTGGGGCTTCGCGCGGCCCAGCGCCGAGCAGCGTGACTGGGTCGCCCAGGTCCTCGACGCCGTCGGCGCCGGCGAGTTCGCGCAGCGTCGGCTGTCCCAACTTTCGGGCGGCCAGCGGCAGCGCGTCGCGATCGCCGAGGCCCTGGTGTCCAAACCGCGGCTGCTGATCCTCGACGAACCGCTGACCGCGATCGACCTGCGCACCCAGGGTGAGATCGTCAAACTGCTGGCCCGGGTCCGCGACGAATTCGCCGTCACCGTGCTGGTGGTGGCCCACGACCTGAATCCGCTGCTGGGCATCCTCGACAACGCCATCTACCTGCTCGACGGGCACGCGCACTTCGACACCATGGACGAAGTGGTCGATGACGAGCTGCTCAGCCATCTCTACGGGACCGAGGTCCAGGTGGTGCACACCCCGCAGGGCGAGCTGTACATGCGGGGCATCCGATGACGACGACCATCCTGGCGGTCGGATACCAGCAGAATTGGTGGGACATCCTGACGTCGTCGTTCATGCGCAACGCGCTGATCGGCGGCACCCTGGTCGCGCTGGCGGCCGGACTGATCGGCTACTTCATCGTCATCCGCTCCAGCGCGTTCGCAGCGCACGCGCTGGCGCACATCGGGTTTCCGGGCGCCACCGGCGCGGTGCTGGTCGGACTGCCGGTCGGGGTGGGGCTGACGGTGTTCTGCGTCGGCGGGGCGCTGGCCATCGGCGCGCTCGGCAAACGCGCCGAGGAACGCGAGGTCGCCACCGGCACCGTGCTGGCCGTCGCGATGGGCGTCGGCCTGCTGTTCAGCTCGATGGCCACCAAGAGCAGCTCCACCGTCACCAACGTGCTGTTCGGCAACCTGCTCGCGGTGACCGGCGACCAGCTCGTCGGGTTCGCCGGCGGGGTCGCGGCGCTGGCCGCGGTCATCGCGGTGGTGTACCGGCCATTGCTGTTCGCCTCGGTCAACCCGGCCGTCGCGGAAGCCAAGGGCGTCCCGGTGCGGGCCCTGTCGGTGGTCTTCATGGTGCTGCTGGGCGTCGCGGTGGCGATGGCCGTGCAGGCCGTCGGGATGCTGCTGCTGTTCGCCCTGGTCGTCACCCCGGCGGCGACGGCGATCATGCTGACCGCGCGGCCACCGGCGGCGATGGCGGTGTCCGCGGTGCTGTCGGTGTGCGCCGTTTGGGCCGGCCTGGTGATCTCGGCGATGTTCAATATGCCGCCGAGCTTCCCGATCGTGGCCATCGTCGGCGCCATCTGGCTGCTGGTCTGGCTGGCGGCCGAGCGTCGCCACCGCGCCCCGGCCGCCGCGTGATTCACCGGGCAGAGCGGGTCGGGCAGCGGTTACCGTGAACGCATGCCTCGAAGCCCGCTCCCGCGCCGACGCGCGACGCTGGCATCGCTGGCTGCCGAGCTGAATGTCTCCCGGACCACCATCTCCAACGCCTACAACCGGCCCGACCAGTTGTCTGCGGAGCTGCGGGACCGGGTGCTGGCGGCGGCCAAGCGGCTCGGCTACACCGGGCCCGACCCGGTCGCCCGGTCGCTGCGCACCCGGCGCGCCGGCGCTGTCGGCCTGGTCATCACCGAGCCGCTGACCTACGCGTTCTCCGATCCGGCGGCGCTGGAGTTCGTCGCCGGGCTGGCCGAGACCTGCGAGGAGGTCGGCCAGGGACTGCTATTGGTGGCCGTCGGCCCGGACCCCGGCGGCCGCGGCGTCGAGGCGGTGAACTCGGCCGGGGTCGACGGGTTCGCGGTGTACGCCCCGGCCGCCGACGACCCGTGCCTGCTCGCGGCGATCGACCGCCGCCTTCCGGTGGTGGTGGTCGACCAGCCGCGCGATCTGCCCGGGGTCTCCTGGGTCGGCATCGACGACTACCGGGCGATGCGCGAACTCGCCGAACACGTCGTCGGCCTCGGCCACACCGACATCGCCGTCATCTCGATGCGGCTGGGGGACCGGTCCTGCGATTGCCCGGCGCAGTTGGTTGCCGAGGATCGGCTGCGCGCCACCGAGTTCCACGGCCAAGCAGACCGGATCTCGGCGGTGCGCGACGCGATGGCCGACGCCGGGCTGGACCCGTCGGGCCTGGTGATGGTGGAGGCCTGCCGTCACGTCGCCGAGTCGGCCGCCGCGGCTGCCGAGATCGCGCTGCGCGCCAACCCGCGGGTCACCGCCATCATGTGCACCGCCGACGTGCTGGCCATCTGGGTGATGGATTTCCTGCGTGGGCGCGGGATCTACGTTCCCGGCCAGATGACCATCACCGGGTTCGACGGGATCCCCGAGGCCCGCAATCGCGGCCTGACCACCGTCGCGCAACCGAATCTGGAGAAGGGCCGCCGCGCGGGCGAACTGCTGCACCATCCGCCGCGGTCCGGGCAGCCGGTCATCGAGGTGCTGCCGACGGAGCTGATCCGCGGCCGCACCTCCGGGCCCCCGACGGGGTGACCGAGGTGATTCCTGCCCGGCTGACCGGCTTCCATCCTCCGTTCGGGGGTCCTCGTACTGCCCCTTGAGCTGGTGTTTTCCCGCTGATCAGACTTGTCGGACCTCGGGTATAGCGTGAGGTCATGTATCAGGTTGAGGCCCACACACCGCAGGAGCTTCGCTCCCTCGGTGATGCGGCCTTGATCGACGCGATCGCGGTTTCGGCGCGTGCCGCCGCGGCGGTGGAGGCCCATCACTTGGCGGCGATCGCCGAGCTGACGCGCCGGCGGCTGGGCGCCGAGCAGCATCCGAGTTGGGGCTGTGATGACTGGGACGCCGCGGCCGCCGAGATCAGCTGCGCGTTGACGGTCAAGCACGGTCGGGCCATGGTGTTGATGGAACGCGCGATCGCGCTGGCGGAGGTGTTGCCGAAGGTCGGGGCGCTGTTTCTGGCCGGACAGATCACCGCGTTGACGGCGATGAGCGTGGTGTCGCGGACTCGCCTGGTCAACGACCCGGCTGCGCGGGCGCAGGTGGACTCGGCGATCGCGGCGAAGATCACCGGCTGGGGCCCGTTGTCGAAGCAGAAACTCGAAGCCGCCCTCGACACGGTCGTCGCCGCGATCGACCCCGACGCGAAATACCGCTCCCGCTCCACGGTGGCGGGCCGGGAGATCAATATCGGCGACCCCCGCGCCGACGGGACGGACCTCAGGACCATCTGGGGCCGGTTGAGCGTGGCCGACGCCGCGCTGCTCGATGAAGCCCTCAACGCGATGGCCCGCGGTGTGTGCGAGGACGACCCACGGACGTTGGCGCAGCGCCGCGCCGACGCGATGGGCGCCTTGGCGGCGCATCTGGATCATCTGGCGTGCGCGTGTGAGGACCCCGACTGCTCGGCCAAGACCGGGGGCCACCCCGCGACGCGGGTGGTGATCCACGTGGTCACCAACGCCGCCATCGCGCCCGCGGGACCGACAACCACCGCGAAGACCGCCGAGAGCCCGGAGGCGGTGAACGCCGCGGCGGCCGAGGCCGGGCCTCCGGTGGCGTTCATCGCCGGGCGCGCGGGCGGGTTCATCTCCGCGGAAGCACTGGCCGCCCTGATCGCCCTCGGCGCGAAGGTCCGCGCGGTCGCCAAACCCGGGACCACCCCGGAGCCCCGCTACCGGCCCTCGACGGCACTGGATGAGTTCATCCGGACCCGGGATCTCACGTGCCGGTTCCCCGGCTGCGACAAGCCCGCCGTGCAAGCCGACATCGACCACGGCCACCCCTGGGGCGATGGTGGGCACACCCACCCCAGTTCCCTGCTCACCCGCTGCCGACTGCACCATCTACTCAAGACGTTCTGGGACGGCTGGTCCGAAACGCAGCATCCCGACGGCACGCTGGACATCACCACCCCCACCGGCCACACCTACACCACCAAACCGTTCGCCAGCGTGATGTTCCCGGGGTGGGACACCAACACCGGAGTCGCCCCGCCGCCGGGCAAACCGCGCCGAAAACGCGGACCCGGGCACACCCTGATGATGCCCACCCGAAAACACCCCCGGGCACAGACCCGAGCCCAACGCGTTGAGCGCGAACGCGCGCTCAACCACGCCGCCCTCGACGCCGAAGAGGCCGCCGCGCAAGCCGCCGCCGTCGCGGCCAACCGGCCCCCACCACCCGGCCGCAACGACCCACCACCCTTCTGACCGAAGCGGCCCTCACCCCGGGAGATCGGCGTGATAGGTCCGCGCCGACCGCCGATGATCGTCGTCGTGCCCGACTGAGCGGCTAACGTCGCTGCGCGAGAAGGAATTCCAGCACCGCCACCGCGTCGCCTTGATCGAGGACACGGAAGCCGGCGCGGGTGTCGCCCTCGCCGACCTTCACCCCGACGTCAACGCCGCACAGCCGCGCGAAGACCGTTTCGTCGGTGACATCGTCGCCGAGGAACAGCACCGCGTCGGCCCCGCATTCGCCGCGCAGCAATGACACGGCTTCGCCCTTGTCGGTGTGCAGCACCGAAAACTCCAGCACCGCTTTGCCTTCGGTGACCTTCGCGTCCCAGGAGCGAGACAGCTTCCGGGCGCGGGACAGCGCCGCGGTGGCGTCGGCGGCCGACGCGTTGCGGACGTGCAGCGCGACCCCGGCCGGCTTGGGCTCCACCGTCGCGCCGGGACTGCGCGCGGCGATCTCGTCGAGGGTGTCGATGATCAGGTTGAGCAGGTCGGTGTCCACCGAGCCGATGACGCCGTCCTCGGTTTCCGCGCCGTGACTGCCGATCAGCCGAATCGGTGGCCGCGCGTGGGACACCGCCCGCAGGCTCGCCACTTCCCGTCCCGAGACCAGCGCGACCGTCATTGCGGGCAGCCCCGACAGCGCGGTCAGCGCCTCCAGGGCCCCCGGGTGGGGGCCCGCGTCGGCCGGGTGCTTGACGATCTTCGACAGCGTCCCGTCGAAATCCGATGCCACCAAAAGGTTTCCGACGCCGGCCAACTCCGACAGCGCCGACCGCAACGGCTCTTCGACGCTCATCGCGCGCTCCCGGGCAGCCAACCACCGATCCGTTCCAACGCCGCGTCGATGTCGGCGGACGGCCCGGCGAAGGACAATCGGATGAACGACTCACCCCGGACGGTGTCGAAGTCCACCCCGGGGGCGACCGCGACGCCGGTGTCGGCCAACAGCTTCTCGCTGAAAGCCAGCGAGTCGTCGGTGTATTGGGACACATCGATATAGGCGTAGAAGGCGCCGTCGGCCGGGGCGAGCCGGTCCAGCCCGATGCGCGGCAGACCTGAGAGCAGCCGGGCCCGGTTGTCGGCGTAGTGCCGCAGATGCCCGGCCGCCTCGGCCAGCGCGTCGGGGGTGAACGCGGCGATCGCCGCGTGCTGGGACAGCGCCGGCGGGCAGATGGTGAAGTTCCCGGTCAGCCGCTCCACCGAGCGCACCAGCGTCGGTGGGACCAGCATCCAGCCCAACCGCCAGCCGGTCATCGCGAAGTACTTGGAGAAACTGTTGACCACCACCGCGTCGCGGGAGGTGCTCCACGCGCAACTGGTCGCCGGAGCGCCCGGATACACCAGGCCGTGGTAGACCTCGTCGCTGATCAGCCGCACCCCGGTGTCTGAACACCATGCCGCGATGGCGGCCAACTCGGCCGGTTCGATGACCGTGCCCGACGGATTCGACGGGCTGGCCACGATCACCCCGGCCAGCGGCTCCCGCGCGTGCGCCTCGGCCAGCATCGACTGGGTCGGCTGGAAGCGGGTGTCCGGCCCGCACGGCAACTCGACGACCCGGCAATCCAGCGCGGTGAGGATATTTCGGTAGCAGGGGTAGCCGGGGCTGGCGATCGCGACGGCGTCCCCGGCGTCGAAGCAGGCCAGGAAGGCCAGCAGGAATCCGCCCGATGAGCCGGTGGTGAGCACCACGTCGTCGACGTCGACGTCCAGGCCGTAGTACCTCCGGTAGTTGGCGGCGATCTCGGCGCGCAGCTCGGGGATGCCCAGCGCCACGGTGTAGCCGATCTGGTCGGTGGCCAGCAGTTCCGCGGCCGCAGCTCGCACCGCCGCCAGCGCGCCGGCGCTCGGCTGGCCGGCCGACAGGTTCACCAGATCGCCGTGGCTGCGCTGGCGTGCCATGGCGGCCAGCCAGACGTCCATCACATAGAACGGCGGGATGCCCGCCCGCAGCGCGGTCTTCACGGTGTCGAGGGTATGCGGCCGCCGTAAGCTGACGTACGTGATGCGCCGGGCGAAGTTGATCGCGTCGCTGGCGGTCGTCGTCGCGGCGGCCGCCGGTCCACAGGCCCACGCCGCGCCGGAGGACACTCCCGCCCCGGCGATCAGCCCGGTCACCGCAGCCGACCTCGGCGCGAGCTGGCGGGCCGGCTGCCCGCTGGCGCCGTCCGGGCTGCGGCTGGTGGAGGTGGACTACCTGGGCTTCGACGGCCAGTCGCATCGCGGCGCGTTGATCGTCAAAACCGAATTGGCCCAACAGGTTCAGGAGATCTTCGCCGAACTCGAGGCGATCCGGTTCCCGATCGAGAAGATCCGACCCGCCGCCGAGTACGCCGGCGCCGAGGACGAACTCTCGATGCGCGACAACAACACCTCGGCGTTCAACTGCCGCGGCATCCCCGGATCGTCGTCCTGGTCGGAGCACGCCTACGGCCGGGCCATCGACATCAACCCGCTGCTGAACCCCTACATCTCCGCCTCGGGCGCCATGGAGCCGGCCACCGCCGGGCCGTACCTGGACCGCACTCTGGACGAGGCGGGGATGCTGCGCGACGGGCATCCCGCCGTTGAGGTGTTCACCGACCGGGGCTGGACCTGGGGCGGGAACTGGCGCGATCCGAAGGACTACCAGCACTTCGAGTACCCGGCGGGCTGATCCGGGGTGTTTGTCGCTGCCTCTGTTCATCGCCGAACCGGCGGGATACTCTGGCGCGGTGAACGCCGAGGGGGCTGGCAGAGTCTGCGCGCAGATCGCATTTGTGCTGGCCGACGGGTTGCCTGGGGCCAATTGTGCCGAGGATGACGTGCTCGCCGCCACGGCCGGGTTCGCGCCGGCGCTGCTGGCACTCGACGCCGCAGGCAACGCCTGCTGGGAGGTCGGGACCGAGCGGGTCTCCCCGAAAGACGTCGACATCGCCTCCGTCGAGGTCGTGATGTGGCGAAACGGCGAGGTCGTCGCGCAGGGCAGCGCCTCGGTGGACCCGGTCCGCGCGGTGACCGAACTGACCCGTGAGGCCGCAGCGGCCGATATCCGGATCGCCGCCGCCGAGGTGGTGTTCTCCGGGCCGTGCGCCGCCGTGGAAGCCGCTCCCGGGGACGAATTCATCGCCGAATTCGCCGGACTCGGATCGGTGTCACTCCTGCTTAGCTGATCATTTCCGCTGGTCAGGGCAATTTGTGTAACGAAACTCCATTCCGGGTACGACATATCCGGTAGAACCCCGCAATGGGGGACTGTTGGAAAAACAAGGAGTTAAATAGTGACCCGTCCCAGCATGCCCACCGCGCGACGCGCGATGATCGCCGCCTTCGCCGCGGCCGGTCTGGCCGGCGCCACCCTGTTCGCGCCGATCGCCGCCGCTGTTCCCGACACCCAGGGCGACGACACCTCGGTGACCACCGAGAACGGCCCCGAGACCACCGCCCACGGTGACGCCACCGCCAACGGCGAGACCACCGCCGCCGAGCCCGACGCCGAGTCGGCCACCCCGGACGGTGAGACCACCGTCGCCGACGACGCCACCACCCCGGCCGCCACCGATGACGCCGAGGCCCCGGCCACCACCGACGGGCAGAGCGCCGAGGGGCAGATCACCCCGGTCGCCACCAACACCGGTGACTGCAGCGCCGCGACGCTGGGCCGCACCTCCGCGGACGTCAACACCAAGCTGGCCGACTACATGGACAAGAATCCGGCCGTCAACTCGGCGTTGATCGAGATCACCCGGCAGTCGCCGTGGGTCGCGGTGGGGCAACTGGAGGGCTACTTCCGGGACAACCCGGTGCAGGCCGATGAGATCCGGACTATCCAGGCGCCGCTCGGCGAGTTCCAGCACCGCTGCGGTCTGCAGGTTTCGCCTGCCGACGCGCTGGCCGCCCTGTCGGACATCTGAGCCTGACGGACACCCGAACTCAAGTTCGCTGAACGCCGGTTCTCCGATTCGGGGGACCGGCGTTTTGGTATTTTATGTGAGGCGAAACACATTGTTCCGCGGTTGATTTGAAGTATCCGCAGGACATGCGGGGCGTCGCCGCGCAGGCGTTGTGAGGTTAGCCACAAGGGGCGGGGAGCGCCTTTCAATCTGCGGTCGGCAGGAGCACAATAACTGTAGTTATTCTAGATTTGATCCAGATTAGGAGTCTTACGATGCCTCTCTTGACCATCGGCGATGAGTTCCCCAGCTACCAGATGACCGCCGTCGTCGGCGGCGACCTGTCGGCCGTCAACGCGCAGTCGCCCGACGACTACTTCACCACCGTGTCCAGCGACGACAACCCGGGCAAGTGGCGCGTGGTGTTCTTCTGGCCGAAGGACTTCACCTTCGTCTGCCCGACCGAGATCGCCGCTTTCGGCAAGGCCAACGAGGACTTCGAGGACCGCGACACCAAGGTGCTCGGCGTCTCCACCGACAACGAGTTCGTGCACTTCCAGTGGCGCGCCCAGCACGAGGACCTGAAGAAGCTGCCGTTCCCGATGGGCAGCGATCTCAAGCGTGAGCTGGTCGAGGCCGCAGGCGTGCTCAACGCCGACGGCGTCGCCGACCGGGCGACCTTCATCGTCGACCCCAACAACATCGTCCAGTTCGTGTCGGTGACCGCCGGCTCGGTCGGCCGCAACGTCGACGAGGTGCTGCGGGTGCTCGACGCGCTGCAGTCCGACGAACTGTGCGCCTGCAACTGGAAGAAGGGCGACCCGACGATCAACGCCGGCGAGCTGCTGGGCGAGGCGGTCTGACCCATGAGTGTTGACGCGATCAAGGAAGCACTGCCGGAGTTCGCCAAGGACCTCAAACTCAATCTGGGCTCGATCGTCCGCTCCACCGAGCTCAACGAGCAGCAGCTGTGGGGCGCCCTGGTGGCCACCGCGGCCGCCACCGGCAACTCTCGGCTGATCAAGGAGATCAACGAGGACGCGCTCGACATCCTCAGCGAACAGGCCTACAACGCCGCGCTCGGGGCCGCCTCGATCATGGCGATGAACAATGTGTTCTACCGCACCCGCGGCCAGCTGGACGGCAAGTACGACGACCAGCGGGTCGGCCTGCGGATGAACATCATCGCCAATCCCGGTGTGCCCAAGGAAGATTTCGAGCTGTGGTCGATGGCGGTCTCGTCCATCAACGGCTGCCACTTCTGCGTCGGCTCGCATGAGGCCGTCGTCCGGGAGGCCGGGCTGTCCAAGACCGCGGTGTTCGAGGCGATCCGTCTCGCGTCGATCATCGCCGGTGTGGCGCAAGCGCTGACCATCGTCGACGCCACCCAGAGCGTTTCCGTCTAGTCACAAGCGATAAACCGCCGCCGGGGTCGCGCTGGAGAAATCCAGCCGACCCCGGCGGCGGTCGTTTCTCCGCCTGCGGGTAGAAACAGAAACGTGAAGCTTGGACTGCAGCTCGGCTACTGGGCCGCGCAACCGCCGACCAATCACGCCGAACTCGTCGCCGCCGCCGAAGAGGCCGGCTTCGACACGGTGTTCACCGCCGAGGCATGGGGCAGCGACGCCTACACCCCGCTGGCCTGGCTGGGCCGGGAGACCCGCCGGCTGCGCCTGGGCACGTCGGTGGTGCAGCTGTCCGCACGCACCCCGACGGCCTGCGCGATGGCCGCGCTGACCCTGGACCACCTCTCCGGCGGCCGGCACATTCTGGGCCTGGGCGTCTCCGGCCCGCAGGTGGTCGAAGGCTGGTACGGACAGCGATTCGCCAAGCCGCTGGCCCGCACCCGCGAGTACATCGACATCCTGCGCCAGGTCTGGGCTCGCGAGGCGCCGGTCACCAGCGCCGGCCCGCACTACCCGCTGCCGCTGAGCGGTGAGGGAACCACCGGGCTGGGCAAGGCGCTCAAGCCGATCGTGCATCCGCTGCGCGCCGACATCCCGATCATGCTGGGAGCCGAGGGGCCCAAGAACATCGCGCTGGCCGCCGAGATCTGCGACGGTTGGTTGCCGATCTTCTACTCGCCGCGGCTGGCCCCGATGTACAACGAATGGCTCGACGAGGGCTTCGCCCGACCGTGCGCCCGGCGCAGCCGCGAGGACTTCGAGATCTGCGCCACCGCGCAGGTCATGGTGACCGACGACCGGGCCGCCACTATGGCGGCGGTCAAACCGTTCCTGGCCCTCTACATGGGCGGGATGGGCGCGGAGGGCACCAACTTCCACGCCGACGTGTACCGCCGGATGGGCTACGCCGAGGTGGTCGACGACGTCACCCGGTTGTTCCGCTCCGGCTGCAAGGACGAAGCCGCCGCCATCATCCCGGATGAGGCGGTCGACGATTCGGCGATCATCGGCGACTTGAATTATGTGCGCGCCCAGATCCCGGTCTGGGAAGCCGCCGGCGTCACCATGATGGTGGTCACCGCGGGCAGCGCCGCGCAGATCCGCGACCTGGCCGACCTGGTCTGAAAGATGAACCCGCGCAACGGCGCCCAGTCCCTGCTCGACGCCCTGGCGACCGGCGGAGTCGACGTCTGCTTCGCCAACCCCGGCACCTCCGAGATGCATTTCGTGGCCGCGCTGGACGGCGCGCCCGGGCTGCGCGGGGTGCTGGCGCTGTTCGAGGGAGTGGCCACCGGCGCGGCCGACGGGTACGCGCGCATCGCCGGGCGGCCCGCGGCGGTGCTGCTGCACCTGGGGCCCGGGCTGGGCAACGGGCTGGCGAATCTGCACAACGCCCGCCGCGCGCACGTGCCGATGGTGCTCGTCGTCGGCGACCACGCCGGCTATCACAAGCGCTACGACGCTCCGCTGGAATCCGACATCGACGCCGTCGCGCACACCGTCTCCGGGTGGGTGCGCCGCAGCGCGACGGCAGACGAGGTGGCCGACGACGCCGCGCTGGCCGTGTCGGTCAGCCGGGCCGGGCAGATCGCCACCTTGATCCTGCCCGCCGACGCGTCCTGGAACGCCGTGCGCGCCGCCGACACCGACGCCGGGGTCCCCGCGGCGGTTTTGGCGGGACGCGCTGAACCCGCCGCCACCGCCGCGGCGATGGACACCGCCGCGTACTGGCTACGTTCGTCGAACCCGCAAACGGCCCTGTTGATCGGCGGCGACGCCACCGACGCGGACGGGCTGGCCGCGGCCGCCCGGATCGCCGAGGCCACCGGCGCGCGTCTGCTCTGCGAAACCTTCCCGACCCGGCTGCGCCGCGGCGCGGGCGTGCCGCCGGTCGAGCGGCTCGGCTACTTCGCCGAGGCGGCCGTCGCGCAGCTGACCGGCGTCACCCGGCTGATCCTGGCCGGGGCGCGTGCACCGGTGTCGTTCTTCGCCTACCCCGGCATGGCCAGCGACCTGGTTCCGCCGGGCGCAGAGGTGCTCACCTTGGCCGGCCACCGCGGCGCGGCGGCCGCGCTGGCGGCGCTGGCCGACGAGTTGGCCCCCGGAACCACCGCGTCGCCGGCCCCGGCGGACCGGCCCACCCCGCCCACCGGGCCGCTGAACGCGCTGAGCCTGGCCGCCGCGGTCGGCGCGACGCTGCCGGAGAACGCGATCGTCGTCGACGAGTCGATGACCGCCGGAATGGGGTTGCCGGCCGCCACCGCGGGCGCGCCCGCCCACGACGTGCTGAGCATCACCGGCGGCGCCATCGGCTACGGCCTGCCGGCGGCCATCGGCGCGGCGATCGCCGCCCCGGACCGGCCGGTGCTGGCGCTGCAGGCCGACGGTTCGGCGATGTACACCATCTCCGCGTTGTGGACCCACGCGCGGGAGAACCTGGACATCACCACAGTGATCCTCAACAACGGCGCCTACGACATCCTGCGCGTCGAACTGCAGCGCGTCGGCGCCGAGAACGCCGCCGCCCCGGGGCCGCGCGCGGCCGAGCTGCTGGACCTGGGCCGCCCCGACCTGGACTTCGTCCAGATCGCCCAGGGCATGGGTGTGCCGGCGCGGCGGGTCGGCAATGCCGAGGACCTCGCCGTCGCGCTGGCCGAGTCGTTCGCCGAGCCGGGCCCGCACCTGATCGAGGCGATGCTGCCGTCGATATTTAGCGTGGCCGGTTAGCTGCTGGTAGCGCCCACACTCATGTTCTCTGTGAAGTTGCTTGTGACTGCCGCCGGAGCCGCTGTGATGGGCGGTGGGCTGATGCTCGGAACTGCCGCGGTCGCCACCGCCGACGACGCGCTGCCCGTTGCGCCCGCTCTGCTGAACACCGACTGCAGCCGGGATCAGCTGATGGCCGCCACCAAGGTGGTCGACCGGCCGGTCTACGACGAGGTCGTCAACAAGTACAACACCGAGAGCCCCTGGGTCCAGGACCACTTCAAGTACCACTTCGACCTGCTGCTGGAGAAGAGCCCGGCCGACCGTCAGGCCGAGGTCGATGAGCTGGCCGTCTTCTTCCCGCAGTACGCGGACTTCTTCCGGATGAACATGGACTCGGCCAACGCCGTCACCGCCCAGTGCCATAGCTACCCGGCCGTGGATCCGACGGTGTGGACCCCGCAGGCGCCGGCCAGTGTCGCCCCGGCCCAGTCGCCCGCCGACGCCGCGCCGGCCGCCAACGCGCCCGCCGACGCTGCGACTCCGGCAGCCACCGATGTCGATCCCGCCGTCGCCGACGTAGTGGACGACGCCCTGACCGACGGCTAGTAGTCAGCCGCCGCTGCGATCCAGCGCGGACAGGAACGCCATCGCCCACCGATCCACATCGTGGGTCAGCACTTGGCGGCGCAGCGCGCGCATCCGCGCTCGGCCCTCCTCGGGCGTCTGATTTAGCGCGGCCTCGATGGCGTCCTTGACGCCCTCGGTGTCGTGCGGGTTGACCAGGTAGGACTGCCGCAATTCGGCTGCCGCGCCGGTGAACTCGCTGAGCACCAGGGCGCCGCCGAGGTCGCCGTGGCAGGCCACATACTCCTTGGCCACCAGGTTCATCCCGTCGCGCTGCGCGGTCACCAGCATCACGTCGGCCGCGACGTAGAAGGAGATCAGGTCCTCCCGCGGCACCGGCCGGTGCAGGTAGGACACCACCGGGTGCGCGACGCTGCCGAAATCGCCGTTGATCCGGCCGACCTGACGCTCGATCTCCGCCCGCAGCAACCGGTAGGCGTCCACCCGTTCCCGACTCGGGGTGGCGAGCTGGATCAGCACGGTGTCAGCCGGGTCGACCCGGCCCTCCTCGAGCAGCTCGGCGAACGCCCGCAGCCGCACATCGATGCCCTTGGTGTAGTCCAGCCGGTCCACCCCGAGCAGCACCTTGGACGGGTTGCCCAGCTCGGCGCGCAGCGTGCGGGCCCGGCGGCGGGCCTCCCGGCCGCGAGACAACCGGTCCAGGTCGGCGGAGTCGATCGAGATGGGGAACGCGCCCACCTTGACCGCGCGGTCGCCGTTTTGCACCACCCCGAAGCGGTTGCGCACCCCGACGCTGCCGCGTGAGGTCTCCGCGTCGAGCAGCTTGCGCGCCAGGATGATGAAGTTCTGCGCGCCGCCGGGCAGGTGGAAGCCGACCAGGTCGGCGCCGAGCAGACCCTCGATGATCTCGGTCCGCCACGGCAGCTGCATGAACAGTTCCACCGGCGGGAACGGGATGTGCATGAAGAAGCCGATGGTGAGGTCGGGGCGCAGCTCGCGCAACATTTTCGGCACCAGCTGCAGCTGGTAATCCTGCACCCACACGGTGGCCCCCGGGCCGGCGCAGCGGGCGGTGGCCTCGGCGAAGCGCCGATTCACCGCGAGGTAGCGATCCCACCAGACGCGGTGGTACTGGGGTTTGACGACGACGTCGTGATACAGCGGCCACAGCGTGGCGTTGGAGAAGCCCTCGTAGTATTCGACCAGGTCGTCGGTGTTCAGGCGGACCGGGCGCATCTCGATGTCCTCGAGTTGCACCGGTTCGTCGATGACGTCGGTGTCGTCCTGGGCGATGCCGGGCCAGCCGACCCAGGCGCCACGGCGGCGGCGCAGCAGCGGCTCCAGCGCGGTGACCAGGCCGCCGGGGCTGCGGGTCCAGGTGACGGAGCCGTCGGGCTCGGTGGCCTGATCGACCGGGAGCCGGTTTGCGACGACGACGAATTCGGCGGCGCCGTCGGCCACTTAAACCTCGGTTTTGGCGGGGGCGATGCCAAGCATGGATAGGAAGACCCGGCACTCGTCGGCGTCGTTGGCGTAGGCGGCGACGACCCGTCGGGCCTGGCTGGCGGTGTCGTCGGCGACCGACTGCAGTTCGTCGAGCTCGGTTTCAGATTTCGCGGGCATCGTTCCAGCTTACGCGGGTCGGTGACGTCGACACCTCAGTTGACGCAGGGCACGCCGCTCGCGGCGGTGATCGGCGGTCCCACATCCGGGCTGGTCTCGGTCGTGACGGTGGCGTCGGCAGCGGTGTCCGAGAGGTAGGGTTCGGTCTCCTCGACGACGGAGGTGGATATCGACGACGAGGCCGTGGTGGCGGGCGCGGCCAGTCCGAACGCCTGGGCCACCTCGGCGCGGATGGCGTCGCGGTCGACGATGTTGACGTCCTGGCCGTTGACGGTGTCGTAGCCGAGGATCGGCAGGGTGCGGAACTCGACCCCGCCGCCGGCCAGCGTCTGGATCCGCTTGAACGCGTTGACGTCCCAGCCGTGGGACAGCACCACGTCCTTGTGCACGACGTCCATCAGCCCGTCGAGTTTGGACATGTCGGTGAACGTGCCGGCGTCGTTGAGCCGGCGCAGCACCGACACCAGGAACGCCTGCTGCCGCCGGGTGCGGTCCAGGTCGCCGTTGTCCAGACCGTGGCGCTGCCGCACGAACGCCAGCGCCTGCGCGCCGTCCAGGGTCTGCCGGCCGGCCGGGAAGTCCGCGCCGGAGTATTCGTCGTAGACGGCGTGGTTCAGGCACACCTGCACCCCGCCCAGGTTCTCCGCGAGGTCGTAGAAGCCGGCCAGGTTGACCTCGGCGAACAGATCAACCGGGGCGCCGGTCAGCTCCCGCACGGCCTTCAGGGTGGCCCGTCGGGCCGCCTCGCGGCTGCGGGTCTCCACCTGGCGGGGGTCGTCGACGCCCTGCTCGACGAGCTGCTCGGCGACGTGGGCCTTGGTCAGCCCGTAGGCCTCTTTGATCTTGATCCGGTGATAGCCCGGCACCCCGGTGAACGGCACCAGGTCGTCGCGGGGGATGGAGAAGGCGACGCTGCGCTCGCCGTCGGCGCCCGGCGCGATGTGCATCAGGATCAGCGTGTTGGTGTTGTAGCCGCCGTCGTCGGAGCTGCCGGCGTGCAGGTTGTCCAGCACTTCCTGCGGCAGGTCGTCGCCGTTGGCGTCCTTGCGGGAGTCCAGGCCGATCAACAGGATCGTGACGCCCTCGGTGGACCCGTCGGCGTCGTCGAGCGCGTCGGAAATGGTGATGCCGCCGAGCGCGTCGTGCACCTTGGCCCACGCGAAGCCTGTGCTGAATAGCACCGCCACCGAAAACACCGCCACCGCCACCCGGGACAGCAGCGGCAGGGCGCTGCTGCGGGGGAGGCGGTGGGCGGGCATCGGGTCAGTATGAAGCGCTGACCTGAGGTTTCACCGAGAAAGTGGCGAGGTTCACGGACCTGCTCAGTCGGCGTGGGCCTTCACGATTCGGCGGGGCACCACCAGCACCGGGACCGGCGAATGCCGAACGATCTTGGTGGCCCGGGAACCGAGGAACACCCGCTCGATCGGCCCGGCCTCGCTGGAGCCGAGCACCAGCAGGTCGCCGGGTTCCCATTCGATGCTCTCGAACGCGTCGTCCCAGTCCTCGCCGTGCCCGATGACGATCTCCGGGCGCGGGGTGTCGCCCGGATTGTCGTCCAGGGCGCGTTCGGCCGCGGCGTAGATGTTCTCGGTCCACTCGTCGAGCACCTGGCCGCGTTCGGTGTTGAACCGCGCGGTCTCCGGCGGCGACAGATGCACCGCGAACGACGCCAGCCGCAGCTCGCAGCCGTAACTGGCGGCCAGCGTGCGGGCGAACACCAGCAAGCCGGTGTTGTGCTTGCCGCCGGTGAACGCCAGCGTGACCCGCTTCACCGAACCGACGGTGTTGCGGTACCCACGGGTGGCCACCGCGACCGGGATCGGGGAGCTGTGCAGCAATCGGTCGGCGACGCTGGACAGCGAGATATAGCCGAACTGCCCGGAGTCTGAGGAGCCCACCACGATCGCGCTGGCCTTGTGCTGCTCGGCGGCCTCCATCAAGCCGACGGGCGCGGACTTGGCCTGCACGCTGGTGTAGGTCGCCTTGACATCGTCGGGCAGGTCCGCGCGGGCGTGCCCGAAGGCCTCCTCCGTCAGCTCGTCGATGTAGGCGCGGTAGCCCTGGTCGGCGCGGGACATGCCGGGCATCCAGGGCGCCGGGGCGACCACGCAGACCACCAGGTCCTCGCCGCGGGTGCGGGCCAGGGCGGCGGCCAGATTGGTCACCGCCTTGGAACGCAGTTTCAGCGGGTAGCCGACGAGGATCGTCACCGGTGTCCTCCCGAAACCGGCGGGACGTGGGCCTCGAGCTTGGAGTGCTTGCGGGCGTAGAGCACGTACCAGATCATCGCCAAGCCGATCCAGGCGACGAACACCACCAGGGTGATGGGGCGCAACTGGACGATGATCCACAGCGCGCCGAGCACCGACAGGATCGGAGTGATCGGGTACAGCGGCACCTTGAAGCTGCGGGGCAGTTCGGGGGCGCGCTTGCGCAGGATGATCACGCCGATGGACACCGTGACGAACGCGGCCAGGGTGCCGACGCTGGTCATCTCCGCGAGGAAGTTGATCGGGATGAAGCCGGCCAGAATGGCGATGACGGCGCCGACGATGATGGTGTTCTGCACCGGGGCCAGCGTCCGCGGGTTCACCTTGTGGAACACCGGGGAGATCATGCCGTCGCGGGACATCGCGAACAGGATGCGGGTCTGGCCGTACACCGAAACCAGGGTGACGCTGAAGATCGAGATGATGGCGCCCACGGCCAGCGCGGTGCCCGGCCAGGACGAGCCGACGACGTTCTCCAGGATCTTCGCCAGGCCGGCGCGCTGGCCCTCGAACTCCTCGGCCGGCTGCGCGCCGATCGCGACGAACGCCACCGCGACGTACATCAGGGTGACCACGATCAGCGAAATCATCAGCGCCAGCGGCAGATTGCGCCGCGGGTTCTTGGCTTCCTCACCGGCCGCCGCAACACCGTCGAGACCGACGAAGGTGAAGAAGATGATGCTGGCCGCCAGGCCGATGCCACCGATGCCGTGCGGGTTGAACGGAACCAGGTTCTCGCTGTCGAAGCCGAACGAGCCGATCGCGATGAAGCCCAGCAGCACGATCAGCTTGACCGCGACCATGGCCGCGTTGACCTTGGCGGACTCACTGGCGCCCCGGATCAGCAGCAGGGTGCACATCAGGATCAGCACCATCGCCGGCAAGTTGACCCAGCCGCCCTCTTCGGGGGCGTTCGCCAGCGCGTGCGGCAACTCGAAGTTGAAGACGTTCATCAGGAATTGGTTGACGTACTGCGACCAGCCGACCGAGGTGGCCGCGCCGGCCACACCCCATTCCAGCAGCAGGCAGGCGCCGACGCCGATGGCGACCGCCTCGCCGAGGGTGGTGTACGCGTAGGAGTACGACGACCCCGACACCGGGATGGCGCCGGCCAGTTCGGCGTAACACAGCGCGGTCAAGCCGGCCACGATCGCGGCGATGACGAAGGACCAGATGACGGCCGGTCCGGCGATCGGGACCGCCTCGGAGAGGATGAAGAAAATACCGGTGCCGATGGTGCCGCCGATGCCGATGGACGCCAGGCCGATCAGGCCGATGCTGCGCTTGAGGTCACCGCCCCCGCCGCCGTCGACTCCGGTTTCAGCGGTAATCACATTCACCGGTTTGCGCCGGAGCGCGCTTTCCATGAACGACGTCACTTGGTCTCCTCGGAGGGGCGTGTGCAGTGCTGTGAATCTAGGCCTATCCCGAGGTGACTGCAGGGTGAACGCGATTTCGGTTGTGACAATTTATGAATGCGCGCAACAGATCATGGGTGAACACACAATCAATCGCGCCTGCTGGGTGTGTTTGCCGCGCCTTCGCGTAGTCAGTTGTCGCCGTAGATCCGGGCGATGTCCGGTGAGTCCATCCAGCCGGTGTAGGCGGGGGTTTGCGGCCACCCCTCGGGGGAGTCCTGCCAGTCCTCGCGCCGGCCGTAGGGCAGCAGGTCGATCATCGCGAAGGTGTAGCTGAGCTGCTCGGTGCCGCGGCCGTCGGTGTGCCAGGTGCGGAACACTCGATCACCGTCGCGCAGAAAGACGTTCACCGCGAACCCGGCTCGCGGCGGCGCGCCGACATCGGCGCCGAACGGGCTGTTGGCGGTTGAATACCAGGGCAGTTGATTGCCGACCTTCTTCTTGTAGGCCAGCGCTTCGTCGATCGGGCCCTGGGTGACGACGACGAACCGGGCGTCGTAGTTGTCCAGGAACCGCGGCTCACGGAATTGCGCGGTGTATCCGGTGCAGCCGCCGCACTGCCACTGCGCGCCCGGGTTCCACATGTGGTGGTAGGTGATCAATTGCGACCGGCCGTCGAAGACATCCGCCAGCCGAATCGGCCCGGATTCGGAATCCAGGGTGTAGTCCGGCAATTCGACCATCGGCAGTCGGCGGCGCTGGGCGGCGATCGCGTCGAGTTCGCGGGTGGCGGCCTTTTCTCTGGTGCGGAGTGCGTCGAGTTCCTGTTGCCAGGTCTGCTGGTCGACGATCGGGGGCAGCGGGGTGGTCATGGCAAGCTCCAATGTGGACGGCGTGAACATGATAATGTTCACAATGTACACTTTCGCGCGGACGGGGGTCAACGGGTTGGCTGAGAAGGCGGGCTATCACCACGGCGATCTGGCCACCGCGCTGGTCGAGGCGGGGCTGGCGCTGACCCGCGCCGGCGGCCCGGAGGCGTTGACCATTCGGGCCGCCACCCGGCAGGCCGGCGTCTCGCCGAATGCCGCCTACCGGCACTTCGCCGACCGCGAAGCGCTGCTGGCCGCCGTCGGCAGCGCCATCGAGACCCGGATGGCGCTGCAGATGGCCGCCGAGTTCCCCGCCGCGCCCGCCGGCCGTTCGCTGCTGGCAGCCGTCGGGCTGGGCTACATCCGATTCGCGCTGGCCGAGCCGGGCTGGTTCTCGGTCGCCTTCTTCTCCGCTGGCGCCGAGGTGTCGGATTCGCCGCCCTTCCTGGCGCTGGTCGCCGCGCTGGACGCCATGGTGGCCGAGGGTTCGCTGGCGCTGGAGTCTCGCGACGGAGCGGAGTGGCCGTGCTGGTCGGCCGTGCACGGATTCGCCGAACTGGCGCTGCGCGGGCCGCTGCGGGGCGCCTCCGCCGAGCAGCTGGACGCGCTGGCGGCCCGGACCGTCGACGACATCATCGCGGGCGTGTGTGGAGCCCCCGGTCGGGATTGAACCGACGCAGCCTGCTTTACAAGAGCAGTGCTCTACCACTGAGCTACGGGGGCGTAACTGCGCTGGTAAGGGTATCAGCGACAGGGTCGAGAACTGTGTTTGCTGGCAGGCTGACTTGTCAGAGGTGTGAACTAGCGTTCGAACCATGAGAACATGTCGCGGCTGCGGTTCGGCTCTCACGAAACGCAGCCAGAAGAGTTTTTGCAGTAACGCCTGCCAGCGTGCGGCTGAGCGTGCAGAACGAACCAAGCACTGGCTGGAGACCGGTGAGGCGTCGTGCGCGGGCTCCCACCGGCTTCATTACATCAGGCTGCACCTCGCTCAGGCGCAGTCCGGGCGCTGCGCCATCTGCGGCTGCTCAGATGTGTGGCAGGGCGAAATTCTCGCGTTCGTGCTGGACCACATTGACGGCAACCCGGACAACAATCGACCGGAGAACCTCCGGCTGGTCTGTCCGAACTGCGACTCGCAGTTGCCGACGTACAAGAGTCGCAACCGCGGCCATGGTCGGGCGTTCCGTCGGACGAGGTACGCCAACGGTCAGTCGTACTGACCGCACCGTGCTCACTCGTCGGCGTCGATGACCTTCGGGGTCGCCGGACGGGGCGGGGGCTTGCGGGGGCGCAGCCGGTCGGTGATGTTGGTCAGTGGGTTGGCCACCGTGCTCAGCGCGACGACGGTGTCGCGCAGCGCGTCGACTGTCGGGGTCAGCGCCTCCAGGCCGGGGGCCAGCCGGTTCAGCGTGTCGGTGATATTGATCAGCTGCTCCAGCGGACCGTTCTTGGCGGTCAGCCGCTCGATGACGCCGTCTTCGGCCAGCAGCCGCTCCAGCACGCCGTCCTCGGCGAACAGCCGCTCGGCCAAACCGTCCTCGCTGAGCAGCCGCTCGACCAGCCCGTCGTCGGCGAGCAGCTGGTCTACCAGGCCGCCCGGGGCGAGCGCGCGTTCCAGGCCGCTGCCCTCGGCGTTGAGCTTGTCCAGCGCTCCGCCGGGTGCGCTCAACCGGTCCACCACGCCGCCCGGGCGCGTCAGCTTGTCGAGTGGGCCGTCCTTGCGCATCAGCTTGTCCAGCGGGCCATCCGGCGCGAGCGCGCGGTTCAGCGCCGAGTTCTCGTCGGTCAGTCCGTCGGCGAGCTTGGCCGCGCGCTGGATCCGGGCCACCGCGTCGTCCAGACCGAGCAGGTGCACCACGGCGGTCGCGGTGTCGTCGACCTTGGGCACCTCCACCCCGGCCTTCTTGGCGGCGTCGATCGCCTCGCCCGCGACTTCCAGGCCGACCTGGGTGGCGGCCAGCCCGACCTTGAGGGGGACAACCGCCGCGTTGATCAGCGCATCGCCGAGATTCATGAACTCAGTCTATGGCGGCGCCGCACGTGTGGGACCGTCGAACTTCAAAGCGTGGCTCACAGCAACTCCACAGCGAGCGAGCGGACAATCGGCAGCCGATCGTGAGGAAATGGAAACCATGACCATGACGAGCACTGAACCTGCGTCGGCGACCAAGGCCGAACCGGAAGCCCGGGTACTCGTCGTCGACGACGAGGCCAACATCGTCGACCTGTTGTCGGTGAGTCTGAAGTTCCAGGGCTTCGAGGTGCACACCGCCAGCAGCGGCCCCGAGGCGCTGGCCGCCGCCCGTGAGATCCGCCCGGACGCGGTGATCCTCGACGTGATGATGCCCGGCATGGACGGTTTCGGGGTGCTGCGCCGGCTGCGCGACGACGGCATCGACGCCCCGGCGCTGTTCCTCACCGCGCGGGACTCTCTGGAGGACAAGATCGCCGGGCTCACCCTCGGCGGCGACGACTACGTCACCAAGCCGTTCAGCCTGGAGGAAGTGGTGGCCCGGCTGCGGGTTATCCTGCGCCGGGTCGGCAAGGGCGTGGAGGCCCCGAAGACCAACCGGTTGAAGTTCGCCGACATCGAGCTCGACGAGGACACCCACGAGGTGTGGAAAGCCGGCGAGCCGGTCTCGCTGTCGCCGACCGAGTTCACCCTGCTGCGCTACTTCGTCATCAACGCCGGCACCGTGCTGAGCAAACCGAAGATCCTCGACCACGTCTGGCGCTACGACTTCGGCGGCGACGTGAACGTGGTCGAGTCCTACGTGTCCTACCTGCGGCGCAAGGTCGACACCGGGGAGAAGCGACTGCTGCACACGCTGCGCGGCGTCGGCTACGTGCTCCGCGAACCGCGTTAGAGCTCTTGGGGCTTTCCTGGGGGACAATGGCCGGGTGAACGACGGAACCGGGGCTCCACTGCGACGCGGCGTTCCGCTGCGGGTGAGCATGGTCGCCGCGGTGCTGGTGCTGGTGGCCTCCGGCCTGCTGGCCTCCGGCGTCGCCGTCACCACCATCCTGCGGCACAACCTGATCGACCGGGTGGACCAATCCCTGGTGAGCGCGCTGGACAGCTGGGCGCAGGCCCCCCGACAGCTTGCCAAGGACATGCCGAACCCGGGCCGTCCGCCGTCGAAGTTCTATGTCAGCGGTGTGGATAGTGCGGGCCGCACCTGGATGGCCATCAACGATCGCGGCGCCGAACCGGATCTGCCCGCCGGCAAGGACGTGGGCCGGGTGCCGATCACCATCGGATCCCGCGACGGTTCCGGGGTCAGCTGGCGGGTGGTCTCCCAGCGCGGCCCGGACGGTTCGCTGACCACCGTCGCCCGGGACCTGCGTGACACCGAAGCCACCGTGCGGGAGCTGGTGTTCGCCCAGGCCGGGATGGCGTTCTGCATGCTGTTGCTGTTGGCCATCGCCGGCTACGCGCTGGTGAATCGGAGTCTGCGGCCGCTGCGCGAGGTGGAGAAGACCGCTGCGGCCATTGCCGACGGCGAGCTGGAAAGCCGTGTGCCCGAACGTGATCCGCGCACCGAGGTCGGCCGGCTGTCGCTCGCGCTGAACGGCATGCTGGCCCAGATCCAGACCGCGATGGCCGACCGGGAGGCCTCCGCCGAACATGCCAAGCAGTCCGAGCACCGGATGCGCCGATTCATCACCGACGCCAGCCACGAACTGCGCACTCCGCTGACCACCATCCGTGGATTCGCCGAGCTGTACCGCCAGGGCGCCGCGCGGGACGTGGACATGCTGATGTCTCGCATCGAAAGCGAAGCCACCCGGATGGGTCTGCTGGTGGAGGACCTGCTGCTGCTCGCCCGCTTCGACGCGCAGCGCCCGCTGGAGCAGCGGTGCGTCGACCTGCTCACCATCGCCAGCGACGCGGTGCACGACGCGCGTTCGGTGGCCCCGCAGCGACTGATCACGCTCGAGGTGTTCGATGGACCCGGCACGCCCGAGGTCCTCGGCGACGACGCCCGGCTGCGGCAGGTGCTGTCCAACCTGGTCGCCAACGCGCTGCAGCACACCCCGCCGTCGGCGTCCATCACGGTGCGGGTCGGCACCGAGGGGCAGGATGCGGTGTTGGAGGTCGTCGACCAGGGCCCCGGGATGGATCCCGAGGAGGCCCAGCGGGTGTTCCAGCGCTTTTATCGGACCGACGCCTCCCGCAACCGGTCCAGCGGCGGCGCCGGGCTCGGGTTGTCCATCGTCGACTCGCTGGTCCGGGCGCATCTCGGCCGGGTCAGCGTGAGCACCGACGTCGGGCAGGGCTGCCGGTTCCGGGTCGCCATCCCGCGTCTGGTCGGTGATGACGACACCGCCGACGCCCCGGACTCTGCGGACGCCGCGGACGCTCCGGACTCGGCGGACGCTCCGGACGCTGTGGACGCTCCGCACTCCGCCGTCGAAGAGGTTGTGGCGGTCAGCCCTGCTCTGCCAGCGCGGCCTTGATCTTGGCCTGAGCCTCGTCGAGGGATTCCGGGGAGGGATTGCGATCCACGCCGGCGAACCCGATGTCGGTGAGGTTGCGCAGCGGGAAGACGTGCACGTGCAGGTGCGGCACCTCCAGCCCGGCGACCAGCAGGCCGGCCCGCGGCGCGTCGAACGCCGTCACCACGGCCTGCCCGATTTTCTGCGCGACGGTCATCAGCCGGGCGTTGACCTCCGGGTCGATGTCCTGCCACTGATCGATCTCGGCGCGGGGAACCACCAGCGTGTGGCCCTGGGTCATCGGTTCGATGGTCAGGAACGCGACGAACTCGTCGTCTTCGTAGACGAAGCGCCCGGGCAGTTCGCCGTTGATGATCTTGGTGAAAATGGTGGCCATGGAACCCCAGCATAGGAGTCCGCGGCTAGGCTGACCGGCGTGCGCGTCCTCGTAATCGGATCCGGTGCCCGTGAACACGCTCTGCTGCTGGCCTTGGCCCGCGACCCGCAGGTGGAAGCCTTGGCGGTGGCCCCCGGCAACGCCGGCACCGCGGCGATCGCCGAACAGCGCGACATCGACGCCACCAACGGCGCCGAAGTGGTCGCGCTGGCCCGCGGATTCGGGGCCGACCTGGTGGTGATCGGGCCCGAGCTGCCGCTGGTCGCCGGCGTCGCCGACGCGGTGCGTGCCGCCGGCATCCCCTGTTTCGGGCCGAGCCGGGAGGCCGCCCAGATCGAGGGGTCCAAGCAGTTCGCCAAGGATGTGATGAGCGCGGCCGGTGTGCGGACCGCTGTGAGTGAGATCGTGGACAATCCGGCCAAGCTGGATTCGGCGCTGAACCGCTTCGGCCCGCCGGCCGGGCAGGCCGCCTGGGTGGTCAAGGACGACGGCCTGGCCGCCGGGAAGGGTGTGGTGGTCAGCGCCGACCGCGACGTCGCCCGCGCGCACGCCGCCGCGCTGTTGGACGACGGGCACCCGGTGCTGCTCGAGTCCTTCCTTGACGGACCCGAGGTGTCGCTGTTCTGCGTGGTCGACGGCGAGACCGTGGTGCCTCTGCTGCCCGCGCAGGACTTCAAGCGCGTCGGCGACGGCGACACCGGCCCTAACACCGGCGGCATGGGCGCCTACTCGCCGCTGCCCTGGCTGGCTGCCGAGACGGTCGACGCGATCGTCGAGGATGTGGTGAAACCCGTTGCCGCCGAGATGGTTCGGCGCGGAACCCCGTTCACCGGGCTGCTCTACGCCGGGCTGGCCATCACGTCATCGGGGCCCGCGGTGGTGGAGTTCAACTGCCGCTTCGGCGACCCGGAAACCCAGGCCGTGTTGTCGCTGCTGGAATCGCCATTGGGCCAGCTCCTGCATGCCGCTTCGACTGGCTCCCTTGATTCCTTCGGTGCGCTTTCTTGGCGCGACGGCTCGGCTGTGACGGTGGTGGTCGCCGCCGAGCACTACCCGGGCCGGCCCCGCACCGGCGACGTGATCACCGGGGCTTCTGCGCCGGGCGTGCTGCACGCCGGCACCGCCCGCCGCGACGACGGCGCCGTCGTCTCTTCCGGTGGCCGAGTGCTGTCGGTGGTCGGCGCCGGCGCCGACCTGTCCGCCGCCCGCGCCGACGCCTACGCCAAGATCGCCGGAATCAAGTTGGCCGGCAGCCACTTCCGCACCGATATCGCCAAGACCGCGGCAGGGGAGTAGCGCGGTTGCGCCACCAGTAGCGCTGCGGTGGTGGTGCGGCGACCCTGCGCGTCCCCAGTTACCCCAGGCCGGAATGCGCGTTTGCTAGAAACAGTGGGACGGAAACTCGGCCTGGAATCTGCCCGGTGTCACTGGGGTCGCGAAGAATCGTCCTGAGGTCAAAGGCGAGGCTCCAAAAGCGCCGCCGATCGTCGTGAGGTGACTGGCGTCGCCCGGAATCACGCCCAACGAAGAACCCGGGGGAAGGCTGGTCGCCTTCCCCCGGGTTTTCGATTAGCGCCGAGGCGCTAGGTCACTGCGGTGTCAGTCGCTGCTGCCGCCGGAGCCATTGCCGCCGCCGGAGCCTTCGCCGCCGCCGTTTCCGCCATTGCCGCTGCTGGCGCTCGGACCGGATGGGCTGGAGGAGTCAGCGGCAGAGCCGTTGGACTTGCCTCCCAGACCGATCCGCTTGGTGATCGAGTTGGTCAGCTTGTCCACACGCTTGGTGATGCTGTTCTGCAGCTTCTCAGCCCGCTGCTGAATCTTGCTGCCAACACTGCTGCTCGCCGAGCGTGTGCTCGACTTCGGTGCCTGGGTGCCGGGAGCCTCGCCATCGGCCTTCGCGCCGTTGGCCAGCTCAGAGGCAAGATTCGCGGGAGCCTCAGCCCTGTCCTTCAGGCGGCCCGTGCCGTCCCCCTCATCGCCTTCATTGGTGGGGTTCGCAACATTCGTTCCCTGGATGTCGGCAGTCGGAGTCAAATCCTGAGACTTCTTCTCGCTGCCGGTCTGGGTCGGTGCAGCCGCGACTGTGAGGGCGAGGTTGCTTGGGAGTGCACCAGGATCGCCGTTCCTGTTCGACGTATCTTCGGGATCGGGCCGCTCGGCAGTGAGCGTCTTGTTGATTTGCTCGGGCACCTGGCGCGTGAAGAAATCGAAGGTGCTGTTCACAGTGAAGATGCCCGGGAAATTTTGTCCCGTTCCGACGGAACCCTGCTCCCTCACGAACTTCGGAATGTAACCGACGAGGAATGCGCCGGTGATTTTCGCCGGTGCGTTCACGAGCTCGCTGGCCGCGGTCTCGAAATCTCCGCCTTGCACCGCTCCGGCGAAGGTCTCAACGATCTCAAGCGTCTGGAAGACGGTGGTAACCTGCGGGGCGAGAACGGCCCGCGCGAAGTTGCCGATCATTCCACGGTTCAGTAGTCCATATGAGGCCCAACCGGGTCGCTGCTGAGAATCGAACGCCTCGTCCATCCACGAAGCACCCAGGATCCTCGACAAGGGTTCCACACCGAGATCGTCGAAGAAATCTCCTGGCACGCGGAATGCGTCCAGCATCGATCCGCGGAAGTCTGACAATCCGGCAGTCAGGAACCAGTAGTTGATCTCACTGTAGGCACCGAATGGGTCGCCCGCTGCAAGTAGGGCCGCGGAGGCCTGCAGGACCTCGGGAAGCGCCTCGACGGCTTCCTGGATCTGGTCGAAGAGGCCTTCGCCTGCGTTGCCGATTCTCTCAACGTAGTCCGGAATGTTGGCCGCAACTGTCTGGTAACGCTCCGGATCCGCCAAGTTGCGGAAGCTGTTGACGAACTGAGCCTGAACGTCGGGGTCGCTGAAGGTCTCAGCAAGCTGCTCCCACTGCTCTGACGAGCCCTCGAACAACTTCTGTAGCTGGAGCGAGAGGCCTTCCTGGACGACCTTCGGCGATCCGTCCGGGTTAGTGAAGACCACCTCGTAGCCGTTGAACACGTCCTGCCAAACCTCCAGCGGATTCTGGAAAGCCGTCAGCCCATAGGCATCCGCCCGGGCCTGCTCGATCCGCTGGATCTGGACATCGGAAGACGCCATCGGCGAGACCACCGACGGGGTGATGGCAAGGGCGCTGGTGGCGGCGATGGCGACGCCGGCGGCCAGGTACTTGGCCCGGTTGCGGACCGGGGCGGGGGACTCGAGCTCCGTGGTCGACGCTCGGCGGGGTGACTGCAAGATTCTTCTCCTTGAGAGCAGCTGGAGGTTCGCTGGAAAGTTCCTGTGAACCGTCTGGAGGTTAGCTGAGCGTTGCCTATCAAACAATAGGTACGGCTAACCTAAGTAATCGACATGTGTCAAACCTCACCGCTGTAGCAAAGGTTTGGCTTAGCTAACGCCGCTTAGGCCGTGCAATACTCCGAGGACCATGACTGCACCGGTGTGGATGGCGGCGCCGCCTGAGGTTCACTCGACCCTGCTCAATAGCGGGCCGGGCGCTGGTCCGTTGCTGGCCGCAGCCGCCTCCTGGACGTCGCTCAGCGCCGAATATGCCGACACCGCAACGGAACTCAGCGCTGTGCTGGCCTCGGTGGAAGCGGGTTCCTGGGAGGGTTCGTCGGCGGCGCAGTACCTGGTGTCGCACCTGCCCTTCCTCGCCTGGCTGTCCCAAGCGAGTACGAACAGCGCGGCGCTGGCCGCCCAGCACGAGACCGCCGCCGCCGCGTACAGCGGCGCGGTGGCGACCATGCCGACCATGGCCGAGCTAACCGCCAACCGGACCACCCAGGCGGTTCTTGCCTCCACAAATTTCCTGGGGATCAACACCGTCCCCATGGCGATCAACGAGGCGAACTACATCCGGATGTGGATTCAGGCCGCCGCCACCATGGCCGCCTACGACCTGACCGCGGGCACGGCCGTGCGTTCCGCGCCGATCACCGATGTCGCCCCGCCGATCCTGGCCGTCGGCGACGGGGACGCCACCGCCAATGTCATGTCGGCCCGCGCCATGAGCACCGCCGCCGACTCCGGGTTCCGGATCCCCAACCCGCTCTATGACTGGCTGGTGGCCAATGACCCGATCGACAAGTGGCTGGCCGGCGTCTCCGAGCACTTCCACGGCATGTACGTGCAGCTGCGCGACATCATCTTCGACCCGATCAACACTGCGATCCGGTTGGGCGAGGCGATCGCCAGCGAGGGCCTCGGCGCGATCGGGCCATCCGGATCGATGGCCAATGTGTTCTTCTTGTTCGCCTACGGCGCTGTCTTCGCGCTGATCGGCACGCCGCTATACCCGGCGTTCGCCGCCCCCGCGGCGATCGCCCTGCCGATCGCTCTGGGTCTCGGTGGCATGGGCAATTACCTCGACGCGTACGCCGAGCCGCCGGCCGAGGCCGCCCCCGAGCAGCCGCAGCTGGCCGCCAGCGTTCCGGCGGGCAACCCGACGCCGACGGCCGGCGCCACCGCCACCGGCGGGGCGTCGTCCGCGACGACGCCCGCGCCCTCCCCGGCGCCGACGACCCCCGCCCCGGCGAGCCCGACCGTCGTCTACGCCGTCGGCGGCGACGACCCGGGCATCGGCTTCGGCCCGGGGTTGCGCAGCGGCGCCCAGGCCGCGGAGTCGGCCTCGGAGTCCGCCTACGTCGGCGCGTCCGCCGCAGCCGCCGCGGCAGCGGCCGCCCGACGCAAAGCCCGTCGCAAGCGCCATCAGGGCGGCGACGCCAACGTGCGCGCCTACCGCTACGAATTCCTGGACGCCACACCGGATCCCGAGCCGACGGAACCGGAGCGACCCACCGTCGTCGCCGGCGGCAAGGGCGCGGGAACCGTCGGGTTCACCGGCGTCACCGGACCCAAGCACCTCGGCGTCGCGGGCCTGACCGTGCTGGCCGCCGACGACGAGACTCCCGTCGAACCGATGCTGCCCAGCGACTGGGAGCGAAACTAGTCTCCGGGCGGCACGCTCCCGTCGTCCTCGGACCCTTCGGCGAGTGAGAACACAGGGACGCTAGTGAGAAACGTTGGCGCACAACGTTATCGAGTGAGAATCTAGGCACGTTGGTGAGACCTCAGGTACCTCAGTGAGAAACCCGGGATGGGTTTTTCATCGATTGAGGCCTGATGGTGGGGCCTACTCGAACAACGTGTCCCTAGGTTCTCAGTCGATGAAAACGGCCTACCTCATGTCTTACCAACCGACCTCACGTCTCACTAACCGCCATCACGTCTCAGCCGATGGCGCTGCCGCCAACAGTTCTCACCAACCGCCAAGAGTTCTCAGTCGATGGGTCGACGGCACCGCGCCCAGACCAAGGACAGGCGCGCCAGAGCAGACCCCGACTAAGCCGTCAGCAGCGGGGCCATCCAGTCCAGCTCGGCGGACAACTGCGAGCTCCAGAACGCGCCGTCGTGCCCGCCCGGGGAGGCGCCGCCGGCCGGCGGGCTGGGCAGCTGCGCGATGAAATCCTGGGTGGCGTCGTAGAACGGGTCGTCGTAGCCGATGTCGATGCGGATCGGGATGCCTGCAAGCCCCGGCATGCCGAACACATTGTTGGCGGCGAAGTCCTCGGGCCCGTCGAACGCCCCGGGCGCGCTGGCGCCCGAGGACAGCCACAACGCCGGGCTGACCGCGGTGATCGCCGCGGTGCGACCCGCGCCCAACCTGCCGCCGAGCAGCAACGCGCCGTAGCCACCCATCGACCAGCCCAAAAACGCCACCCGCGAGGTGTCCAGGCCCTGCTCGGCGAGCAGCGGCAGCAGCTCGTCGAGCACCATCGCGCCGGAATCGTCGCCGGAGGCCCGCTGGTGGAAGTAGCCGTTGCCGCCGTCGACGGAGACCACCGCGAACGGCGGCAACCCGGCCGCCACCGCCTGAGCCAATCCGTTCTCCACTCCGCCGGCCATCACCGAGGCGGCGTTGCCGTCCTTGCCGTGCAGCGCGATCACCGGCCGCAGCGGCCCGCCCTGCCCGGGCGGGCGGGCGATGGCCCAGTTGACCTTCGTGCCGCGGCGCGCGGTCGAGATGAACGATCCGGTGGACATGGTGGGCGCCGGGGCGGCGAACGGGACCGGGGCGCCCAGCGAACTGACCACGGCCGCGCCGGCCAACCCGGCGGCCGCGCCGAACCCGAGTCGCAAGGCGGTGCGACGGCTGATGTCTGGCATGGCGGCAATCATGCCACCGACCGCCGGAAGCGAAGATTGGTTACCGTCCAGTTTTTCAGAAAACCCCCAGCGTATGGCGGTGACTGGCAGCATTGTTCCCCGTGACTGCGGCCGTCACTCCCAAGGGGGAACGCCGGCGGGACGCGCTCGTCAGCGCCGCCGCCGACTTATTGTGCGAGGGTGGGTTCGACGCGGTCCGGCACCGCGCCGTGGCCGCCCGCGCCGGGCTGCCGCTGGCGTCGACGACCTACTATTTCGATTCCCTGGACGAGTTGATCGCGGCCGCCGTGGAACACATCGCGCTGCGCGAGGCCGAACTTTTGCGCGCCCAATTGGACCGGCTGTCCCGTCGTCGCCGCGGACCGGAGTCGACCGCCGAACTGCTCGTCGACCTGCTCGTCGACGACGACCCGGCAGGCGCGCGACTGATCTCCCGCTACGAACGGTTCATCGCCTGCGCCCGGCAACCCGGACTGCGCGATGTGCAGCGCCGGATCCGCCGGCTGCGCGCCGACGCCGCCAGCGAACTCGTCACCCGCTGCGGCCGTCGCGCCCGCGCGGAACTGCTGACCGCGCTGGTCTGCACGGTCGACGGCGCGGTGGTCTCGGCGCTGGTCGAGGAGTTGGAGAGCCCACGGGCCACCGCCCGCGCCACCCTGATCGACGTTATCGACGTGCTCGCGCCGTACGAGCTGACGGTGCGCCGGTAAATCCCGCGCCCGTAAACTTCCTCGCCGTGAGCATTCCCAACGTCCTGGCCAACCGCTACGCCAGCGCCGAGATGCGCGACATCTGGTCGCCGCAGAACAAGATCGTCGCCGAACGCCGGCTCTGGCTGGCGGTGCTGTCCGCCCAGGCCGAACTCGGCGTCGCTGTGCCCGACGGCGTCGTCGACGACTACCAGCGCGTGCTCGAGCAGGTCGATCTGGACTCCATCGCCGCCCGCGAGCGGATCACCCGCCACGACGTGAAGGCGCGCATCGAGGAGTTCAACGCGCTGGCCGGCCACGAGCAGGTGCACAAAGGCATGACCAGCCGCGATCTCACCGAAAACGTCGAGCAGCTGCAGATTCGGCAGTCCCTGGAGTTGGTGTTCGCCCGCGGTGTCGCCGTCGCCGCCCGACTGACCGCCCGCGCCGTCGAGTACCGCGCCCTGGTGATGGCCGGGCGCAGCCACAACGTCGCCGCCCAGGCCACCACGCTGGGCAAACGGTTCGCCTCCGCGGCGCAGGAGACGCTGATCGCGCTGGACCGGATCGCCGAGCTGATCGACCGTTACCCGCTGCGCGGTATCAAGGGCCCGATGGGCACCGCGCAGGACATGCTGGACCTGTTCGACGGCGACACCGCGCGCCTCGCCGACCTGGAGCGACGGGTGGCCGCCTTCCTAGGCTTCGCCGCCGTGCTCGACAGCGTCGGGCAGGTGTACCCGCGCTCGCTGGACCACGACGCGCTCTCGGCGCTGGTGCAGCTGGGGGCCGGGCCGTCGTCGATGGCGCACACCATCCGGCTGATGGCCGGCCACGAGCTGGTCACCGAGGGGTTCGCGGCCGGGCAGGTCGGCTCCTCGGCGATGCCGCACAAGATGAACACCCGATCCTGCGAGCGCGTCAACGGCCTGCAGGTGATCCTGCGCGGCTACGCCTCGATGGCCGCCGAACTCGCCGGCGCGCAGTGGAATGAGGGCGACGTGTTCTGCTCGGTGGTGCGCCGCGTCGCGCTGCCCGACGCGTTCTTCGCCATCGACGGGCAGATCGAGACGTTCTTGACCGTGCTCGACGAGTTCGGCGCCTATCCGGCCGTCATCCAGCGCGAACTGGACCGCTACCTGCCGTTCCTGGCCACCACCCGGATCCTGATGGCCGCGGTCCGCGCGGGCGTCGGCCGGGAGACCGCGCACGAGGTCATCAAGGAGCACGCGGTGGCCGTCGCGCTCGCCATGCGCGAGGAGGGCCGCGACCCTGACCTGCTGGACCGGCTGGCCGCCGACGACCGGCTGCCGCTGGATCGCGCCGCACTGGACGCGGCGCTGGCCGACAAGGCCGCGTTCACCGGCGCCGCCGCCGACCAGGTCGACGCCGTCGCCGCCCGGGTCTCCGAGCTGGTTGAGCGGTATCCGGACGCCGCCGGATATCGACCCGGCTCGATCCTGTAGCCGACTACCCTGGCCCCAATGGACCAGGGCAGTTACCGCACCGCTGATAAACCGTACGAGCGCGACACCCGCTACATCGAAACCCGCATCACCCGGGACGGCCGCGACGGTTACCCGGTGGAGCCGGGTCGTTACCGCCTGATCGCCGCGTACGCCTGCCCGTGGGCGACCCGCACCATCATCGTCCGGCGACTGCTCGGCCTGGATGACGCGATCTCCCTGGGTCTGTGCGGGCCCACCCACGACAGCCGGTCCTGGACCTTCGACCTCGACCCCGATGGGGTAGACCCGGTGCTGGGAATCCCGCGGCTGCAGGACGCGTACTTCGCCCGGACACCGGGCTACTCGAAGGGCATCACCGTCCCGGCGATCGTCGACGTCGGCTCGGGCGCGGTGGTGACCAACGATTTCGCGCAGATCACCATCGACTTCGAACTCGAATGGGTGGACTTCCACCGGCCGGGCGCCCCGCAGCTCTACCCCGAGGACCTGCGCGCGGAGATCGACGAGGTGAACGCGGTGGTCTACCGGGACGTCAACAACGGCGTGTATCGGTGCGGTTTCGCCAGCTCACAGCAGGCCTACGACGCCGCCTACGACCAGCTGTTCGCCGGGCTGGACTGGGTCAGCGAACGGCTCAAGGGCCAGCGGTACCTGGTAGGTGACACCATCACCGAGGCGGACGTGCGGCTGTTCACCACCCTGGCCCGATTCGACCCGGTCTACCACGGGCACTTCAAATGCAATCGGGAGAAGCTCAGCGAGATGCCGGTGCTGTGGGCGTATGTGCGCGACCTGTTCCAGACCCCGGGATTCGGCGACAGCACGAACTTCGCGCAGATCAAGCAGCACTACTACGAGGTGCACCGCGACATCAACCCGTCGGGCATCGTGCCGAAGGGCCCGGACCTGCGGAACTGGTTCAGCCCGCACGGGCGGGAGAAGCTCGGCGGCCGCCCGTTCGGCGCCGGAACCGCGCCGGACCCGCTGCCCACCCCCGCCGGCTGACGTCCTACGCGCGCAGCCCGGCCGCCCGCAGTTCCAGGGAGACCAGGCCGCTCATCGTCGCGGGATCCTGGGCGCGCCAGCCGCCGACCGGGTCGGGGCTGATCGCCACCAGCCGTCGCACCGGGCGGTTGGTCAGCGCTCGCAGCGCCAGCAGTTCGACGCCGGCCGGGCTTGAGGCCAGGCTCAGCGCCAACCGTTTGCGCCGGAAGAAGCGCGCCCGCAGGTACAGCCACGGCCCGCCGACGGCGAGGATCGGCGCGGCCGCCACCGCCAACGCCAGCAGCCAGGCCAGCCAGGTGGCGGTGGTGGTCAGCGTAGATCCGGCGTCGGACAGTTCCAGGGCGGCCCGGGACGCGGCGTCCAGCGGCGCGGCCAGCTTGTCGCCGACCAGCGGCACATTGTCGACGCTGTCCCCGGCGGAGTTCAGGCTTTCTGAGATGCCGGTGGCCCCGCTCTGCACCTGACGGCCGACGTCGGCGATCGTGTCGATGGCCGCGTGCACGAACACCCCGACCATCACCCACACCACGATCCAGCCGATGACCAGCACATCGGAGAGGAACTGGCCGGCGAACCGGTGCGGGCGGCTGGCGTAGGGCAGATACCGCGAAGTCATGAGTCGATCCCAACACGAATCGGCGCCGTGCGGTGTCGATAGGCTGGCCGAATGCGTCCTGCGTTGTCCGACTACCGCCATCTGGCCAGCGGAAAAGTCCGCGAGCTCTACGAGGTCGACGAGCACACCCTGCTCTTCGTGGCCTCCGACCGGATCTCCGCCTACGACTACATCCTCGACAGTGAGATCCCGGACAAGGGCCGCATCCTCACTGCGATGAGCGTGTTCTTCTTCGGACTCATCGACGCGCCGAATCACCTCGCCGGCCCGCCCGATGACCCGCGGATCCCCGACGAGGTGCTGGGCCGTGCGCTGCTGGTGCAGAAGCTGGACATGATGCCGGTGGAGTGCGTCGCCCGCGGCTACCTGACCGGTTCCGGGCTGGTCGACTATCAGCGCACCGGATCGGTGTGCGGAATCGCGCTGCCGGCCGGGCTGGTCGAGGCCAGCCGGTTCGACGAGCCGCTGTTCACCCCTGCCACCAAGGCCGAACTCGGCGATCACGACGAGAACATCAGCTACCAGCAGGTCGTCGACCTGGTGGGTGGCGTGCGCGCCGACCAGCTGAGCCGACTGACGCTGAGCACCTACCTGCAGGCCGCGGACCACGCGCTGACCCGCGGGGTGATCATCGCCGACACCAAGTTCGAGTTCGGCGTCGACGCCCACGGGGTGCTGCGGTTGGCCGACGAGGTGTGCACCCCGGACTCGTCGCGCTACTGGGACGCCGCGAGCTACCAGCCCGGTGTGGTGCAGTCCAGTTTCGACAAGCAGTTCGTGCGCAACTGGCTGACCGCGCCGGAAACCGGCTGGGACCGGGGCTGCGGCGCCCCGCCGCCGTCGTTGCCGCCGGAGATCGTCGCAGCCACCCGGGACCGTTATATCGAGGCATACGAACGGATTTCGGGTCTGCGGTTCGCCGACTGGCTGAGGCCGTCCGCGTGAACCCGCCGGTCGCCAAGCGGGTCGAGGTCCAGCGCGTTCACCACGGCGAGGTGTTCGTCGACCCGTACGAATGGCTGCGGGACAAGGACAACGCCGAGGTGATCGGCTACCTCGAGGACGAGAACAGCTACGCCGACGAGGTCACCGCCGGGCTGGAACCGTTGCGGGACAGCATCTTCGACGAGATCAAACGGCGCACCAAGGAGACCGATCTGTCGGTCCCGACCCGCCGCGGCGACTACTGGTACTACGCCCGCAGCTTCGAAGGCCGCCAGTACGGCCTGCAGTGCCGTTGCCCGGTCGCCGACCCGAACGATTGGGTCCCACCGGTTTTCGACGAGAACACCGAGATTCCGGGCGAACAGGTGATGCTCGACGAGAACGAACTCGCCGAGGGACATGACTTCTTCGCGCTCGGCGCGGCCGCGGTCAGCCTGGACGGCGAGGTGCTCGCCTACGCCACCGACACCGTCGGCGACGAGCGGTACACCCTGCGGTTCAAGAACCTGCGCACCGGCGAGCTGTACCCGGACGAGATCACTGGCATCGCCGCCGGGGTGACCTGGGCGGCGGACAACCGCACCGTCTACTACCTGACCGTCGACGACGCCTGGCGCACCGACACCGTCTGGCGGCACGCCATCGGCTCCGGGCGGCCCGGCGAGAAGGTGTACCACGAACCCGACGAGCGGTTCTGGCTCGGCGTCGGCCGCACCCGCAGCAACAAGTACGTGATGATCGCCTCCGGCTCCGGCGTGACCGCCGAGGTGTTCTACGCCGACGCCGCCGACCCGAAGGCCGAGTTCACCTCGATCCTCGGCCGCCGCGATGGGGTCGAGTACTCCGCGGAGCACGCCGTCGTCGGCGGCGAAGACCGCTTCCTGATCACCCACAACGATGGGGCGGTGAACTTCACCCTGACCGAGGCACCGGTCAGCGACCCGTCGTCGCAGACCACGCTGATTCCGGGCAGCGACGACGTCCGCGTCGAAGGCGTCGACGCGTTCGCCTCGCACCTGGTCATCAGCTACCGCGGCGACGGGCTGCCGCGCAGTCAGCTGTGGCCCATCCGCGCCGACGGGAGTTACGGCGAGCCGTCGGATCTGGGATTCGGCGCGGAGCTGGAATCGGTTGGCCTGGCGGGGAATCCGAACTGGAACCCGGTGCGGCTGCGGTTCGTGTCCACCTCCTTCGTCACCCCGATGCGGGTCTACGACCTGGATCTGTCCACCGGCGAGCGGATCCTGCTCAAGGAGCAGCCGGTGCTCGGCGGGTACAACCCGGATGACTATGTGGAGCGCCGCGATTGGGCCGTCGCCGACGACGGCGCCCGGATCCCCATCTCGGTGATCCACCGCCGCGGAGTCGAGTTCCCGGCGCCGACGCTGCTGTACGGGTACGGGGCCTACGAGTCCTGCGAGGACCCCCGGTTCTCCATCGCCCGGCTGTCCCTGCTCGACCGCGGCATGGTGTTCGCCATCGCGCACGTCCGCGGCGGCGGGGAGCTGGGCCGGCTCTGGTACGAGAACGCCAAATTGCTGGCCAAGCGCAACACCTTCACCGATTTCATCGCGGCCGGCCGGCACCTCGTCTCCTCCGGGGTGACCGAGCCGTCGCGGCTGGTGGCTCTCGGCGGCAGCGCCGGCGGGCTGCTGATGGGCGCGGTGGCCAATATGGCGCCGGATCTGTTCGCCGGGATCCTGGCGCAGGTGCCGTTCGTCGACCCGCTGACCTCCATGCTGGACCCGTCGCTGCCGCTGACCATCACCGAATGGGACGAGTGGGGAAACCCGTTGGCGGACAAGGACGTCTACGATTACATGGCGTCCTACTCGCCGTATGAGAACGTCGCCGCCAAGGACTACCCGGCGATCCTGGCGATGACCTCGCTGAACGACACCCGGGTGCTCTACGTGGAGCCGGCGAAGTGGGTGGCCGCGCTCCGGCACACCAAGACGGATGCGACCCCGGTGCTGCTGAAGACCCAGATGACCGCTGGCCACGGTGGCATCAGCGGGCGGTACGAGCGCTGGAAGGAAGTCGCGTTCCAGTACGCCTGGCTGCTCTCCACTTCTGGGAACGCCGGGTTCGACGAGCGAGGAACGAGCGAGGAAGAGGCCCGGGGCATCGGTTCCACCGGGTTCGACGAGCGAGGAACGAGCGAGGAAGAGTGAGGTGCCGGGAGTTTCTCGGACAGTGGACCCAAAGTAGGATTGGGGTTACTGAAATGGAGTTGTTGTGGCTCAGAAGAATACACGGTACACGCCTGAGTTTCGGGAGGCGGCGGTCAAAGAGGTGATCGACTCTTCCCGGCCGATCGCGGATGTGGCGCGTCAGTTGGGGATCGTGGAGCAGACGTTGGGGAACTGGGTGAAGAAATATCGCGCGACCCACCCCGCGGTGGAGCAGGAATTGTCGATTCCGGAGCGAGCGCGGCTGAAGGAGTTGGAACGCGAAGTTCGAGAACTCCGGATGGAGAATGAATTTCTGGGAAAATCGGTGGCCTTCTTCGCGAAGAAGTTCCGGTGAGCGCCAAATACGCGTTCATCGCTGGCGAAGAAGGCAACTATCCGATCAGCTCGATGTGCCAGTGGGCGCGAGTGTCACGCTCGGGCTACTACGACTGGCGCGACCGCGAACCGTCAGACCGGGCCCTGCGCCGGGAGGCACTGGCCGCTGAAGTCCAGTTCGCGTTCACCCACTCCGATGGCACCTACGGCTACCGCCGTGTCCATGCCCAGTTGGCCCGCTGGGGCACCGTCGTCGACCCCGAGACGGTCCGCTCGATCATGGTCGAACTGGGCCTGGTGGCCTGCCAACCACGCCCGTTCCGCCCGGTCACCACGATCGCCGGCGATGCCGGCGACCTACCCGACCGGGTGGCTCGGGATTTCACCGCCACCGCGCCCGGGCTCAAACTCGTCGGCGACATCACCTACATCCGGACCTGGGAAGGATGGCTGTACCTGGCCACCGTGCTCGACTGCTTCTCGAAGAAGGTCCTCGGCTACGCGATGGCCGACCATATGCGCACCGAGCTGGTCGCCGACGCGCTGCGCATGGCGGCCCGCAATACCGAATTCACCCCTGGAGTGACGGTGTTTCATTCCGACCGCGGGGCGCAGTATCTTTCCGCAGAATTCGCCAACGTGGCCAAGGAACTGGGAGTGCTCCGATCTGTCGGGCGGACGGGTATTTGTTACGACAATGCATGGGCCGAGTCGTTCAACGGCACACTGAAAAATGAACGGGTCTACCGTACCCAATACCCGACGCGAGAACACGCGCGGAAGGACATCACGGGGTACATCGAACTTCGATACAATCAAATCCGCCTCCACTCCGCGATTGGATATCGAACACCCAATGAGCTAGAATCGGAATGGTTCGCTCGCGAGAGCGCGGCGTAAGGAAACCAAGAAATTCACTGTCCGAATTTTGTCGGGCCCCTCAGAGGCCCGGGGCATCGGTTCCGAGGGGTAACCGGAAAGTCGCCCGTTGTCGGCGTGTCCGCCACCAACTGGTCACCCGGGAGGACGACACTGCGTTTGTGACAGGTCGCCTGATCGTCTCGGTTTCCGGGATCTCCGACCAGACACTGCCCCAGGTGGCGTCCTTCTGTGACGCGCTGTCGGCCCGCGGCGTGCCGGCATCACTGCTGGTGGCCCCGCGGCTGCCCGGCGGGTATCGGCTCGACGCAGACCCGGAGACCGTCGACTGGCTGCATTCCCGGCGCGACGGCGGTGACGCCGTGTTGCTGCATGGGTACGACCAAGCGGCCACCAAGGCCCGCCGCGGTGAGTTCGCGGAACTTGGCGCGCACGAGGCAAAACTTCGGCTGATGGCCGCCGACCGGGTGCTCGAACACCTCGGACTGCGGACGCGGCTGTTCGCAGCACCGGGCTGGGCCGCCTCGCATGGTGCGGTGAAAGCGCTGCCGCAGTGCGGGTTTCGTCTGCTCGCCGGACCGGGGGAGGTTTCCGACCTGGTGCGAGGTCGCTCCGACCGGGGCCGAGTGCTTGGCGTCGGCGAAGGTTTCCTGACCGACCCGTGGTGGTGCCGACTGCTGGTGCTGTCCGCCGAACGGGTCGCCCAGCGCGGCGGCCTGGCGCGGCTGAACGTGTCCGCGCGCCGGCTGCCCATCCCCCTGGTCCGCAAGGCGATGCTGTCGGCGGTCGACGTGGCGCTGCAGAATGGGTGCGAACCCGCGGTATACCGCTGGGAGGCCGGGCGGGTGGCCCGCGCGGCCTAGATTCTCCCCGTTGCCCGTTGCCCGTTGCCCGTTGCCCGTTGCCCGTTGCCCGTTGCCCGTTCCCCGTTCCCCGTTGCTGTCGGCTCGCGGCTCTCGGGTGCGGCGTACCCGGAGGTTCCGGCGCGCCGCTCATTGAGTGCGGCTTCATGGCGGCGTTTCGAGACCTGGTGGCGGGCCACCTCATCGAGTGAGGCGTGAGGGCGGTTTGTGAGAACTGGTGGCGGGGTGGTTCATCGAGTGAGAAACCAGGTAGGGGTTTGAGAACTGAGGTGGCTCGGTGAGACGTGAGGGTGGTGATCTTCATCGAGTGAGACATGCGGGTGGGGGTTACTCGAACAACGTGTCCCTGGTTTCTCACTCGATGAAGATCGCCGCCCTGGTGTCTCACTTGCATCCCTGAGGCCTCACTGGCGTCCCTGGTTTCTCAATCGATGGGCGCCACCGCCCGGATGTCTCACAAGCCGCCATGAGTTCTCAGCCGATGCGCCCCGCCGCCGCGTCCGCGTGATTTGACGCACTCCGGCGGCGTCAGCTCCGTCGATGCGCCCCCGGCAGTCCGCCGCGCCCCCGGAGCAACCGCGCTGCTACGAACCGCCGTTCTGAGCGGCAGCGACGACGTCGGGCGCCACGACCGCGCGTCGGCGCACGACGACCCGGCCGCCGTCGGCCGGCGCGGTGGCGATACCCCGGGAATGAATCTTCTCGGCTGGCGATTCGGTGGGCTCGATGTCGAATCGGGTGAGGACGGTTCGCAGGGTCGTGTCCATCTCCATGTTGGCGAACGCCGCGCCGGGGCAGCGCCGCACTCCGCCGCCGAACGGGATCCACAGGTTGGTGTCCGGGTGCCCGCCGAGGAACCGGTCCGGAGTGAAGCCGTCCGGTTCGTCGAAGTTGGCGGGATCCTCGTGCGTCAGGCCGATCGCGACGATCAGGTGGGTGCCCGCCGGAAGCACCCAGGGCCCCAACTGGATCGGCACGCGCGCCACCCGGATGGTCAGGTCGACGACGGGCCGGTTGCGCTGCACCTCCCAGATCACCGCCTGGCGCAGCTCCCCGCGGCCGGCCGCCGCCTCCTCCGACAGTCGGCTCAGCAGATCCGGGCGCCGGCGAATCCGCTCGAAGGCCCAGGCGAGGGTGGTGGCCGTCGTCTCGTGCCCGGCCGCCAGCAGGGTGAGCAGCTCGTCGGCGATGTGCTCGTGGGTGATGGCGCTGCCGTCGGGGTAGCGGGCCCGCAGCAGCAGGGACAGGATGTCCTCGCGTTGTTCGAAGTCCGGGTCGGCCAGCGCGATCGCGATGAGTTCGGCGATGATCTCGTCGTAGCGGCGGCGAAGTCGCTGCACCCGGCCCCACGGGCTCCACGGGCCGAGGTCGACCCGCAGGAACGGCGGTAGCACCGCCTGCTGCGCTGCGGACTCCACCGCCTTGGGCAGCTTGTCGGCGAGTTCGTCGAGCAGCGCGCCCTCGGCGCCGAACACCGCGCGCAGGATCGCCTTGACCGTGATGCGCATCATCGACGGCATGGTCGGGAACTCGGCGCCGTCGGGCCAGTGCGCGGTCTCGCGCAGCACCTCCTCCTCGATGAGGCCTTCGTAGCCCCGCATCCGCGTCCCGTGGAATGCGGGGATCAGTAGTTTGCGTCGCTGCTTGTGTTGCTCGCCATCGAGGCTGAAGGTCGATCCGGGCCCGAAGATCTGACCGAGGTTTCCCGCTCGGCCCACCAGATCGGGGCCGGCGGTGAACACCTCTTTGATCAGCGCCGGATCGCTGAGCGCCACCGTCTGCCCGAAGATCGGCAGGTTGAGCGTGACGGCGTGGCCGTAGCGGTCCGCGACTGCGCGCAGTCCACGGCGGCGGTTCAGCAGGAACGCGCCGGCCTGCGCGGCTTTCGGCAACCGCGGTCCGGGTGGCAGCCGGACGGGGTCGGTGGTCTGCTGGGCCATGGCGCCGCCTCGAACGATTGGTACGTATGGGTACCACCTGACGGTACGTCGCCGGTCGGCCGTGGTCAACGGCCTCGAGTCGCGGAAGGAAGGGAACCGTACGCCGGCCCGGCTGCGGCGACTCATCCATGCCGCAGCACCCCGAAATCCTCGCCGCGGACCTGCTGGCCGACGCTCTCGCGGACGTGGTCTGCGATCTGGCCCTGCCGCCCGTCACGCTGATCGGCAACTCGGTCGGCGGGTTCGCCGCCGCCCGATTGGCCATCACCGACCCAGGCCGCGTCGATAAGCTCATCCTGGTCCAGGCCGGCGGATTCACGCCGCTCAACGCGGCCATACGGGGCTTCTCCCGCGCGATGGGAACCCCGACGGTGCTGCGCACGGTCTTCCCCACGAATCGTGGCCGGCTATATGAAGGCTCAGAGTGACCTTGACCGTCAGGTCCAGGCCCGGGCCATCGAGCGGGCCTGCTCTCCGCAGAGGCGCGTGCTCGCCGCCGCACTGTGCCGCTCTCCTCGGCCCCCGACCGATTCCTCGCCATCGTGGAATCATTACTGAGTTAGCCTGAGCCGCATGGACGCAGACGTCATCGTGGTCGGAGCGGGGCTGGCGGGCCTGGTGGCCGCCTGCGAAGCGGTGGAACGCGGCAAACGCGTGCTCATCCTCGATCAGGAGAACCAGGCCAATATCGGCGGCCAGGCGTACTGGTCGTTCGGCGGCCTGTTCTTCGTCGACAGCCCCGAACAGCGCCGGGTCGGCATCCACGACAATTTCGAACTCGCGCTGCAGGACTGGATGGGGACCGCCGGCTTCGACCGCGACGAGGACTATTGGCCGCGCAGGTGGGCGCAGGCTTATGTGGAGTTCGCCGCGGGGGAGAAGCGCAGCTGGCTCAAGCAGCGCGGGCTGAGGATCTTCCCGGTCGTCGGTTGGGCCGAACGCGGCGGCTACGACGCGCTCGGGCACGGCAACTCGGTGCCGCGGTTCCACATCACCTGGGGCACCGGACCCGCGCTGGTCGACATCTTCGCCAGCCGCCTCTTTGACAACCCGCGCGTCACTTTCGCCCACCGCCATCGCGTCGACGCACTGATCACCGACCAAGGCGCCGTGACCGGCGTGCGCGGCGCGGTGCTGGAACCTTCTGACACCGCGCGTGGGGTGGCGTCGAGCCGAAATGTGCTGAGCGCGTTCGAGTTCCGCGCGCCCGCGGTGATCGTCAGCAGCGGCGGCATCGGTGGCAACATCGAGCTGGTCCGCAAGAACTGGCCCAAACGGCTCGGCAAGTTCCCCGGCCAGATGCTCACCGGCGTGCCCGCTCACGTCGACGGCCGGATGATCGGCATCACCGAAGCAGCCGGCGGCCGGGTGATCAACCGCGACCGGATGTGGCACTACACCGAAGGCATCACGAATTACGACCCGATCTGGCCCAACCACGGCATCCGCATCCTGCCCGGGCCGAGTTCATTGTGGCTCGACGCGACGGGCCGACGGCTCCCCGGCCCGCTGTACCCCGGATTCGACACCCTCGGCACCATGGCCCACATCACCCGGTCCGGACACCCGTACACCTGGTTCGTGCTCAACGCGCGGATCATCGAGAAGGAGTTCGGACTCTCCGGTCAGGAACAGAACCCCGATCTGACCGGACGTAGCGTCAAGCAGGTGCTGGCCCGGGTGCGCCCCGGCGCCCCCGGCCCGGTGCAGGCGTTCGTCGACCGCGGCGCCGACTTCGTCACCGCCACCACGCTGCGCGAGCTCGTCGACAAGATGAACGCGCTGTCCGACGTGACGCCGCTGGACTACGCGACGGTGGAATCCGAGGTCACCGCCCGGGACCGCGAGATCGCCAACAAGTTCACCAAGGACGGTCAGATCACCGCGCTGCGCGGCGCCCGGGCCTACCTGCCGGACAAGCTGTCCCGGGTGGTCGCCCCGCACCGCATCACCGACCCCAAGGCCGGCCCGCTGATCGCGGTGAAACTGCACCTGTTGACCCGAAAAACATTGGGCGGCTTGGAGACCGATCTGGACTCCCGCGTGCTCGGTGACGACGGCGACCCCATCCCGGGCCTCTATGCCGCAGGCGAAGCGGCCGGCTTCGGCGGAGGCGGGATGCACGGCTACCGGTCGTTGGAAGGAACCTTCCTCGGCGGCTGCATTTTCAGCGGCCGAGCGGCGGGCCGGGCCGCGGCGCGGGAGAGCTAGCCCGCGATACGCTGAACTCGGCTACTCCGCGCTGCCAGCCGCCGGACGCCGCCATTTGGAGCAGCTCATGTCCACCAGCATCCGGTGACGTGGATGGTGTCCACCCGCGCCTTCACCGTCCCCGAGGACACCCGCGCCCGCATCGCCTCTTGCGCCGACCTCGCCCAGCTGGACATCTGGCCTGACTTAGGACATTACTGGTCGGTAGCTTTGGGTGCGTCGCGTTGACCTGCAGGTTCGTTCGCTGGGGTGGATGGTTTGGGGTACTAAGCGGGTAGATTCGTGCGGTGGCGTACGTGCGGAAGGTGCGCACCGGCTCCGGCGCGGTGGCGGTGCAGGTGGCCTGCAAGAATTCCGGGAAAGTCCAGGTCATCGCCCATGTTGGATCTGCTCATACCGATGCTGAGCTGGGGATCCTGTTGGAGAAGGCCCGGCAGCTGGTGCACGGGGACCAGGAGGCGCTGGACTTCGAAGCCCCGGCCCGCTCAGCTCGGGTCGAGGATGTCGCCGACTACCGGCGACGAATCCTGCCTGCGACCGGCACGTCGAGTTGCGCGGGAGCGCCGGCGCCGCCGGGCCGGACGGTCGGCACTTGCTCGAGGTTGCTCTATGACACCCTCGCCGCGGTGTATGACTGGCTCGGGTTCGACGCGGTCGATGATCCGGTGTTCCGGGATTTGGTGATCGCCCGAATCGTGGAACCGACCAGCAAACTTGATTCCCTGCGGGTGCTGGCCGATCTCGGCGCGGATGGGCGCTCGTATCGGACGGTGCAACGTCACCTCGATGAGGTCGGGCCGAAGAAGTACCGCGACACCATTGCTGAGAAGTGCTTCGCCTACGCGCGTGACTGCGGCGGCCTCTCGCTCCTTTTGTATGACGTCACCACGTTGTGGTGGGAAGCTGAGAACGAGGACGGACTACGCAAAGTCGGGTACTCGAAAGACCGGAAGGTCGACCCTCAAATTGTGGTCGGACTGCTGGTCGACCGGACAGGGTTCCCTCTCGAAATCGGTTGCTATGAAGGCAATACCGCCGAGACCACCACCATTGTGCCGGTCGTGCGCGGGTTCCTGGAACGCCACCAGCTCACCGACACCGACATGGTCGTGGCCGCCGACGCCGGCATGTTGTCTGCCTCGAATCTCAAGGACCTCGATGAGCTGGGGCTCTCGTTCATCGTCGGTTCCCGGGCAACCAAGGCGCCAGCTGATCTGGAGTCCCATTTCCACTGGAACGGTGACGCGTTCACCGACGGCCAAGTCATCGACACCGTCACCCCGCGGCACGGCAACAACAAGTGCGTCAACGACCGAGCAAAGCGCGCTGAACCCGTGTGGGACCCCGAGGTCCATTCGGCGGCCTGGCGGGCGGTGTGGGCGTACTCAGCCAAACGGGCCCGGCGAGATCAGAAGACCCTTGCCGCTCAGGAAGCCCGCGCCAAGGCCATCATCGACGGAACGCAGCCGGCGAAATCAGCGCGGTTTGTCAAAGTCAGCGGCAAAGACCGACACCTCGATGACTCCGCACTATCTCGGGCGAAATCCCTTGCGGGACTGAAGGGTTACATCACCAATGTGCCGGCCACGGTCATGCCGGCGGACGAGGTCATGGCGAAGTACCACGATTTGTGGCACGTGGAGAAGTCATTTCGGATGTCGAAGTCCGACCTGGCCGCCCGCCCGATCTGGCATCGCCAACGCGAAACCATCGAAGCGCACCTGACGATCGTGTTCGCCGCACTGGCCGTCTCGCATGCCGTTCAATCCCGGACCGGGTACTCCATCGCCAAAGTCGTCAAAGGCCTACGGACACTGCGCAGCGCGACCATCGCCATCAACGGCGTCACCCAGACGTTCCCACCCGATGTGCCCGCCACCCAGCGCGAGATCCTCGAACACCTCGGACTGGCGCCCTGAACGCCAAATATCCTTACAAACGCCACCGCGCCGGGTCGAAAATCGGGAAATCGGGGTACTAAACCAAATGTCCTAACTCAGGAGGACACCCGCGCCCGCATCGCCTCTTGCGCCGACCTCGCCCAGCTGGACATCTGGCTCACCCGCGCCGCCACCGCCGCAGATATCGATGGCATCCTCGACTGACCCAGAATCGTGGGCGCATACGACGCTCGCCGATCCTGAACGCTAAACCGCGAACGGCGCTTCCGGCTCCAGTACCCGAAAGTCGGTGTCGCACATGTCGTTCAGCCGGCCGTAGAAGATGCCGCGGGCATCGGCGGTGATGATTCCCTGATGGATCGGCACCGCATGCTCGGGGGCCACCGCGCGCAGGTACTCCACCGCTTCGGACACCTTCATCCACGGCGCCGCGGCCGGGGTGGCCAGCACCCGGACCGGCTCGCCGGGGGTGAACAGCGCGTCGCCGGGATGCATCAGCGCGGCCGGGTGCTCGTCGTCGCCGACCAGGTACGAGATGTTGTCGATCACCGGGATCTCCGGGTGGATCACCGCGTGCCGCCCACCGGTCCCGCGCACCGTCAACCCGCCGATGGCCAACGAGTCGCCGACGTTGACCGGTTGCCAGTCCCCGCCCAGCAGAGCCGCGGTCTGCGGGTCGGCGTAGAGGGCAGCGTCCGGGTTCGCCGCCACCAGCGCCGGCAGCCGCTCCGGGTCGGCGTGGTCGGGGTGCTGGTGGGTGATCAGGATGGCGTCCAGACCGGTGATGCCCTCGAAGCCGTGGGAGAAGTTGCCCGGGTCGAACAAGATGGTCGCGTCGGCGCGGCGGAAGCGCGCGAGCAGGCAGGAATGGCCGAAATGCGTCAGTTCCATGCCCGCGATTGTCCGCCGGTAGAGTGAGGCGCGCACCCCATCTGGGGAATACCGAAATCGAGGAGTCGCACGTGGCGCGCGTCGTTGTGCAGGTGATGCCCAAGTCGGAGATTCTGGATCCGCAGGGTCAGGCGATCGTCGGCGCGTTGGGCCGGCTCGGCCACCCCGGCATCACCTCGGTCCGCCAGGGCAAGCGCTTCGAGCTGGAGGTCGACGACACCGTCGACGACGACGAGCTGCAGCAGATCGCCGAGTCGCTGCTGGCCAACACCGTGATCGAGGACTGGGTCGTCGTGCGGGAAGACCAGTCGTGACTGCCAAGGTTGGGGTCATCACCTTCCCCGGCACCCTCGACGACGTCGACGCCGCCCGCGCGGTGCGGCTCGCCGGCGCCGAGGCCGTGCCGCTGTGGCACGCCGACGCCGACCTGAAGGGCGTCGACGCCGTCATCGTGCCCGGCGGCTTCTCCTACGGTGACTACCTGCGCGCCGGCGCCATCGCCCGGTTCGCCCCGGTGATGGATTCGGTGGTCGACGCGGCCGCCGGCGGCATGCCGGTGCTGGGCATCTGCAACGGCTTCCAGGTGCTGTGCGAGGCCGGGCTGCTGCCCGGCGCGCTGACCCGCAACGCCGGCCTGCACTTCGTCTGCCGCGACATCTGGCTGACCGTGGACAACAACAGCACCGCCTGGACGTCGCGCTACGACGTCGGCGCGGAGATCCTCATCCCGCTGAAATCCGGCGAGGGCCGCTACCAGGCGTCGCCGGAGGCGATCAACGAGCTCGAGGGCGAGGGCCGGGTGGTGTTCCGCTACACCGACGACCTCAACGGCTCCCGCAACAACATCGCCGGCATCTGCTCGGCCGACGGCCGGGTGGTGGGCCTGATGCCGCACCCCGAGCACGCCACCGAGGCGCTCACCGGGCCCAGCGACGACGGGCTCGGAATGTTCTACTCGGCCCTGGACGCGGTGCTGACGGCTTAGAACCGCCTCCACCGAGCCTCGCTAGACCGTCAGCGCGACCGACGCCTCGGCCGTGTAGCACAGGAACGTCATCGTCTCCTGCAGGTACAGCTGGACCGTGTCGGCGTCGTGCGAGAGGTAGCCGATGCTGACATCGGAACCCAGCCGCAGATCGAAATCACCACCGCGGGTGGACAATACGAACGCGCCGTCGATCGCGGGCGCCCAGATGATCTCGCCGTCCACCAGCCGGCGCAGGTGCTCCCGGATCGGGTAGCCGTTCGCGGTCTCCTCACTGACCCGGGTGTAGGCGTCCGCGGACAGCAGCACCGCGTACGGGCCGTCCACACCGGCGAGCCGCAGTTCGGTCATCGCCTGGGAGACCACGTCGGGGAACTCCCGGGTGTCCTCCGGGAGCTTCAGCGGCGGGTTGGAGCTCAGCGTGCGGATCCCCGCGATGCCGGCCTGCGGGTAGCCCTCGAAGATGGCGCGGTCCTCGGTGACGGCCAGCGTGCGGGCGGCCTCCTTGACCGGGTCCCAGTCGGAGTCTTCCGCGCCGCGCTCCACGTCGTCGATGTCGACGCGGTTCAGCGTGAACGGCACCCGCAGTCGCACCAGCGGCTGGGATTCGCGCAGGTGCGCCACCACACCGTCGGCGGGGGCGTCGACGTCGCGCAGGTGCCCGGTGCCGATCGCCGCGGCGGCCACCCCGGCGTCGCAGTTGTTGACGTCGACCACCCGGCGGCCGGCGATGTAGCGCTTGAAGGTGCGGCTGGCTTCCAGCTCGATCTCCGCCCAGGCAGCGTCGGTGACCGGGGCCAGTTCGCGGTACAGGTTGTTCACTGTTGTTGACCTTTCAGACTGCCGATGGACAGGGATTGTTCTTTACGCGGAAGCGGCGGTGGCGAGCCGAGGAAATCGGCGGTCGGCACGAAGAACATCGCGCCGGTGTGCGCGGTGGAGAAATCCAGGATTCGGTCGGTGTTGCCCACCGGCTCACCGATGAACATCCGCCGCAGCATCCGCTCGGTGATGTCCGGGTTCCCGGCGTAGGCGATGTAGTAGGTGCCGTACACGCCGTCGGCCAGCGACCCGAACGGCATATTCGCCCGGACGATCTTCAGCTCGCTGCCGTCGTCGTCGGTGATGACATTGACCGCGACGTGGGAGTTGGCGGGCTTCACCTCGTCGTCGAGTTCGATGTCCTCCAGCTTGGTCCGGCCGATCACCAACTCCTGCTCGGTGACGGTCAGCGCGTTCCAGGCGGCCATATCGTGGGTGTAGCGCTGCACGTGCACGTAGCAGCCGTCGGCGAACGCCGGGTCGGCGTCGCCGATCCGCACCGCGGCGGCGGCCTGCGCGCCGACCGGGTTCTCGGTGCCGTCGACGAAGCCGAGCAGATCGCGCATGTCGAAGAACTTGAAGCCCTGCACCTCGTCGAGCACCGTCACCGCGTCGCCGAGGGCGCCCAGCAGCCGGCCGCCGAGCTCGAAGCACATGTCGACGGAGGCGGCCTTGATGTGCAGCAGCAGGTCCCCGCCGGTGGACGGCGCGTGGTGGTGGCTGCCGCGCAGTTCGACGAAGTCGTGCAGCTTGGCCGGCTTCGGCCCGCTGAACAACCGGTCCCAGGCCCGCGAGCCGATCCCGACGACCAGGCTCAGCCGGGAGTCGGGAATCCGGAAGCGCAGCGCCCGGACGTCTCCGGCGAACCCGCCGAGCGCGTCGTGCGTCTGCTGCTCGCCGCCCGGATTCACCCGCAGCACCAGGAAGATCGCAGCCGGTGTCAGCGGGGTAAGGATGGGTTGGGTGGTCACGGACGTCACGTTCTGCAGAGACTAATCCGCGTCGGCGCGGCCGGCAGGTGAAAGATGGTGATATGACCGCGACCGCGACCGGACTTGCCGAGTTCATCGACGCCTCCCCGTCCCCGTACCACGCCTGCGCGACGGCGGCGGCGCGGCTGCGCGACGCCGGCTACGCGGAACTGTCCGAAACCGACGTCTGGGAGTCGGCGGCGGGGAAGTTCTTCGTGATCCGCGCCGGGTCGCTGATCGCCTGGGATGGGGCGGCCCGCAACGGTTTCCGCATTGTCGGGGCGCACACCGACAGCCCGAACCTGCGGGTCAAACAGCACCCGGACCGCGCGGTCGCCGGCTGGCACGAGGTGGCGCTGGCGCCCTACGGCGGGGCCTGGCTGAACTCCTGGCTGGATCGCGACCTCGGCGTCTCCGGCATGATCGCGGTCGCCGACGGGGCCGGCGGCGTTGCGCAGCGGCTGGTGCGGGTCGACGAGCCGCTGCTGCGGGTGCCGCAGTTGGCCATCCACCTGTCCGAGGACCGCGGCGGGGTCAAGCTCGACCCGCAGCGACACGTCAACGCGGTGTGGGCCGGCGGTCCGGCGAGGCTCGGCGGAGCTTGCGGAGCCGAGTCGAAGCCGGGACCGCCGCATGGACAGGGCGGTTTGCAGGGTTTCGTCGCCGCGGTGGCGCGGCGCAGCGGGATCGATCCCGCGGACGTGCTGAGTTTCGAGTTGATGACCCATGACCTGACTCCCTCGAGGGTGTGGGGCGACGGACAGTTCCTGTCGGCGCCGCGGCTGGACAACCAGGCCAGCTGCTACGCCGGGCTGGAGGCGCTGCTGGCCGCCGAACCGGACGCGCACACCCCGGTGCTGGTGATGTTCGACCACGAGGAGGTCGGCTCCACTTCCGATCACGGCGCGGCCTCCGATCTGTTGCCGACGGTGCTGGAACGCATCGTGGCCGCCGACGGCGGCGACCGTGGCGAGTACCTGCGGCTGATCCGGTCCTCGGTGCTGGCGTCGGCCGATATGGCGCACGCCACCCACCCGAATTACCCGGAGCGCCACGAGCCCGGTCACCTGATCACCGTCAACGGCGGACCGGTGCTCAAGGTGCAGCCGAACCTGCGTTACGCCACCGACGGGCGCACCGCCGCGGTGTTCGAACTGGCCTGCCGGCAGGCCGGCGTGCCGCTGCAGCGTTACGAGCATCGCGCCGATCTGCCGTGCGGTTCGACCATCGGCCCGATGACCGCCGCGCGGACCGGCATCCCGACCGTCGACGTGGGCGCCCCCCAGCTGGCGATGCACTCGGCCCGCGAGCTGATGGGCGCCCACGACGTCACGGCGTACGCGGCGGCGCTGGCCGCGTTCCTCACTCCTGCTCGGTGATGACCTCTTCTTCGATGAAGACCTCTTCGATGGTCGCCACCGCCTCGGCGTCACCCTCGCTCCAGGTGATGACGCCGTTCTCGAAGACGGACTCCTTCTGGCCTGCGTCGTTGGTGATCTCGTCGCTGGTGGGGTAGCCCAGGTCGCCCTGTGAACCGCCGAGGTCGTTCCACTTGTCGCGGATCTTGCCCCACACCACGTAGGTCCCCTCTTCCGAGGAGATGATCACGCCGCCGTTGAACTGCTGGAAGACGCCGCCGTCCGGGTTCTCCTGGAGGTCGCCGAGCGGGCCGCCCAGCGCCTCGCGCTGGACTTCCGGAATCGCCTTGTACTTGTCCAGGATGACCCCGGAGACCATGTGCTCGGTGCCCTCCGGGCCGGGGATGAGCTGCTCCTCGACGGTCTCGACCTCCTCGATGACCTCGGTCTCGGTCACCGTGGTGGCGGCGGCCTCGTCGGCCTTGTCGTTGGAGCAGCCGATGCCGGCGAACGCCAGCCCCAGGGCCAGCGCCGAGACGGCCGCGGTCTTCTTCGTTGAGTTCCGCATGACATCCTTTCTCGGGGCGACGGGCTGTTCCCGTCACCTCGATGCCGGATAGTGCCAGGTCGGAGACGTTCTCGGACGATCCTGAGAACACGCTGTGCGCATGCACAAGGGTTAGTGGCTCGGCGTCACCACAGCCTCGGTTGCGCCCTCATCCCAGGTCACGGTGCCGTGCTGGAAAGTGGTCTGCTTCTGGCCCGCGTCGTTGACGGTCTCATCGCTGGTCGGGTAGCCCAACTCGCCCTGCGAACCGCCCAACTCGTTCCACTTGTCCCGGATCAAGCCCCACACCACGTAGGACCCCTCTCCGCTGGAGATGATCACGCCGCCGTCGAACTGCTGGTAGACGCCGTTGTCGGGGTTGCTCTGCTGCGCACCGGTCGGGGCGCCCAGCGCGGTCTTGGAGGCGTCGTCGAGATCCTCGTACTTCTCCAGCAACACACCTTCGACGGTGTAGTCGACGCCGTCGGCGCCCTTGATCACGGTGGGCTCGGGCGCGAGCGCCGAGGACACCGCGGAGGTTGCCGAGGCGGCGGCGTCACCGGCGGCGTCCGTGGCGGCGGACACCGCCGAGGTCGCCGAAGCCGCGGCATCGTCGCGTTCGGCGTCGGAGCAGCCGGCGGCGAACAGGGTGATGCCGAGCGCGGCCATCGAGATCGCGGCGGTCTGCTTTGCTGACTTATGCATGGTGAGATCCCTTCATCAGTGGAGGTGACGGGTCGGGTACCCGCCAACACCGGCCGCCAAACGGCTCACCGCGCTAGGTTGGGCAGATGGCGCTCGGCGTGGAGATGATCACCTTCGACACCTGCGACCCGGACCGGCTGGCCGGCTGGTGGGCCGACGCCGTCGGCGGAACCCTGATCCCGGTGGTCCCGGGCGGGTTCGTGATAGTCGCGCTGGCCTCGGGGCAGCGGCTGGGATTCCAGCAGGTCGACGACCCGACGCCGGGCAAGAACCGGGTGCACCTGGACCTCGGCGCCGAACCCGGCGTGGACCTGGAAACGCAGGTGGGCCGGTTGCTGGAACTCGGCGCGGTGGAGACCGCGCGGCACAGCTTCGGCGAGGATTTCTCCTGGGTGGTTTTCGCCGACCCCGACGGCAACGCGTTCTGCCTGTCGGCGGGCTCCTAAACTGTTCGGGTGACCCACGCCTTCGACACCGTCGAGCACGCCGCCGCCACCCCCGACCAGCCGCAGCCCTACCGCGAACTCGGCCTCAAGGACGACGAGTACGCCCGGATCCGGGAGATCCTGGGCCGGCGCCCCACCGACGCCGAACTGGCCATGTACTCGGTGATGTGGAGCGAGCACTGCTCCTACAAGTCCTCCAAGGTGCACCTGCGCTACTTCGGTGAGACCACCACCGAGGAGATGAAGGCCGCCATGCTGGCCGGCATCGGCGAGAACGCCGGCGTCGTCGACATCGGCGACGGCTGGGCGGTCACCTTCAAGGTCGAGTCGCACAACCACCCGTCGTACGTGGAGCCCTACCAGGGCGCGGCCACCGGCGTCGGCGGCATCGTCCGCGACATCATGGCGATGGGCGCCCGGCCGGTCGCGGTGATGGACCAGCTGCGCTTCGGCGCGGCCGATGCCCCCGACACCCGCCGGGTGCTCGACGGCGTGGTGCGCGGCGTCGGCGGCTACGGAAACTCCCTTGGCCTGCCGAACATCGGCGGCGAGACGGTGTTCGACGCCTCCTACGCGGGCAACCCGCTGGTCAACGCGATGTGCGTGGGCGTGCTCCGCAAGGAGGACCTGCACCTGGCGTTCGCGTCCGGCGCCGGCAACAAGATCATCCTGTTCGGCGCCCGCACCGGCTTGGACGGCATCGGTGGGGTGTCGGTGTTGGCCAGTGACACGTTCTCCGGCGACGAGTCCGGGTCCGGCCGCAAGAAACTACCGAGTGTGCAGGTCGGCGACCCGTTCACCGAGAAGGTGCTCATCGAGTGCTGCCTGGAGCTCTACGCCGCGCATCTGGTGGTCGGCATCCAGGACCTCGGCGGCGCCGGATTGTCTTGCGCCACTTCCGAACTCGCCTCCGCCGGTGACGGCGGGATGAAGATCGAGCTGGATGCGGTGCCGCTGCGCGCCACCGGCATGACCGCCGCCGAGGTGCTCTCCAGCGAGTCGCAGGAACGCATGTGCGCGGTGGTCACCCCCGACAACGTGGACGCGTTCATGGCCGTCTGCCGTAAATGGGACGTGCTGGCCACCGTGATCGGCGAGGTCACCGAGGGCGACCGGCTGATCATCGACTGGCACGGCGAGACCGTCGTCGACGTGCCGCCGCGCACCGTCGCGCACGAGGGCCCGGTCTACCAGCGGCCGGTGGCCCGCCCGGACAGCCAGGACGCGCTGATCGCCGACACCTCGGCTGGACTGGAGCGCGCGGTCACCGGCGAGCAGCTGCGCGACACGCTGCTGGCCATGCTGGCCAGCCCGGCGCTGTGCAGCCGCGCGTTCATCACCGAGCAGTACGACCGCTATGTCCGCGGCAACACCGTGCTCGCCGAGAACGCCGACGGCGGCGTGCTGCGCATTGACGAGCAGACCGGTCGCGGCATCGCGGTGTCCACCGACGCCTCGGGCCGCTACACCCAACTCGACCCGTACACCGGCGCGCAGCTGGCGCTGGCCGAGGCCTACCGCAACGTCGCCGTCACCGGCGCCACCCCGGTCGCCGTCACCAACTGCCTGAACTTCGGCTCCCCGGAGGACCCGGGCGTGATGTGGCAGTTCAGCCAGGCCGTCCGCGGGCTGGCCGACGGCTGCGCCGCGTTGGGGATCCCGGTCACCGGCGGCAACGTCAGCTTTTACAACCAGACCGGTGCGACGGCCATCCTGCCCACGCCGGTGGTCGGCGTGCTCGGCGTGATCGACGACGTCGCCCGGCGCATCCCCACCGGGCTGGGCGCCGAGCCGGGGGAGACGCTGCTGCTGCTCGGCGACACCCGCGACGAGTTCGACGGCTCCATCTGGGCTCAGGTCACCGGCGATCACCTCGGTGGCGTGCCGCCGCAGGTGGACCTGGACCGGGAGAAGCTGCTGGCCGAGGTGCTGACCGCGGCGTCCCGCGACGGGCTGCTCTCAGCCGCGCACGACCTCAGCGAAGGCGGACTGGCCCAGGCCGTCGTCGAGTCGGCGCTGGCCGGCGAGACCGGGGTGCGCCTGGTGCTGCCGGAGGGCGTCGACCCGTTTGTGCTGCTGTTCTCCGAATCCGCGGGCCGAGTGCTGGTGGCGGTGCCGCGCACCGAGGAGAGCCGATTCCGCGCCATGTGCGAGGCCCGAGCGCTGCCGTGCGAGCGGGTCGGCGTGGTCGATCAGGGCTCCGACGCGCTGGAGGTCCAGGGCCAGTTCAGCGTGACCCTCGCCGAGCTGCGCCGGGTGTGGGAAGCCACCCTGCCCAAGCTCTTCGGTTAGCACATCAGGGCGATGCGAGCAGCCGGAGAGCGCGGTCCTGTGTGTGTGTTGAGGCAGATCTCCGTCGTCTTGAGTGCGGCTAGGTCGGTGTTTGCGTCGAATCCTCGATCTGAGCGCACCCAGGATGGAGCGCGGGTCCCCAATCTCTACCGGGGCGCACACCGGATGAAGCCGCTCGTCGTGCCGCTCGCCTGGGCGGGCGTCGGGACCGCGCTGGCACTGGCCACCGGCCGCCTCACCGGGAACCGGCTGGGGCTGCGCGGCAAAGAAGTCCGCGACGGCGCGGTGTGGGGCGCGGCTGCGGCCACGACGGTCGGTCTCGCGGTCGCCGCCGGGACCGCGCTTCCGGCGGTGCGTGACGGCATGACCGAACGCACCCCGCCCGGGGACGGCTGGGGCTGGCTGGCCTGGCAGATCCCGGTCCAGACGGTGTGGACCGAGGAGATGATCTACCGCGGCGCGGTGAAAACCTGGGCGCAGCGGGCGTTCGGCCGCCGCCGCGGGCAACTGGCGCAGGCCGCGGTGTTCGGGCTCAGTCATGCCCCGGGCGCCTACCGCAACGGCGAATCGGTGCTGGGCACCGTCGCGGTCACCGGTGTGGCCGGCTGGGTGTTCGGGGAGCTCGCCGATCGGACCGGCAGCCTGCTGGCCCCGATGCTGGCGCACCTGGCGATCAACGAATCCGGCGCGATCGCCACCATGGCGGTGCGACGGGCCGGCGACAGAGCTGGTGCTGATGGCGCCCCGTAAACCCCCGGACCCGGCGGCCGCCCGCGCGGCGGTGCTGGCGCTTGCCGACTGGCTGCGCGACCCCGCCGTGGCCGAACCTGAGCGCGCGGCGCTGGCCGAGGCGGTCCGGCTGACCGCCCGCACGCTGGCCGCCGCCGCCCCTGGAGCGAGCGTCGAGGTGCGGGTGCCGCCGTTCGTCGCGGTGCAGTGCGTGCAGGGCCCGCGGCACACCCGAGGCACCCCGCCGAACGTGGTGGAAACCGATCCGCGCACCTGGCTGCTGCTGGCCACCGGGCTGTTGGAGCTCGACGCCGCGGGCCCGGCGGTGGAGCTGTCCGGGTCCCGGGCGGGGGAGATTTCGGGGTGGTTGCCCCTCCTGCGTCTAGGTGAATCCGGTTACCGGCCCGTAGACTGACTGCTGTCAGCCAACGCGACGTCCCGGGAGCAGCCCCAACGTGACAGAGCAGCCGATACACCTCGCCGACGCACACGTCGAGCCCGACGAACAGTCACCCCGCGAGGAATGCGGAGTCTTCGGTGTGTGGGCGCCCGGCGAGGATGTGGCGAAGCTCACCTATTACGGACTTTATGCGCTGCAACACCGCGGCCAGGAAGCCGCGGGGATCGCCGTCGCCGACGGATCACAGGTCATCGTGTTCAAGGATCTGGGCCTGGTGAGCCAGGTGTTCGACGAGGCGACCCTGGCCGGCATGGTCGGGCACGTCGCCGTCGGGCACTGCCGTTATTCCACCACCGGCTCCACCACCTGGGAGAACGCCCAACCGGTGTTCCGGCACACCGCCGCGGGCACCGGGGTGGCACTCGGCCACAACGGCAACCTGGTCAACACCGCCGAACTGGCCACCCAGGCGCGCGAGCTCGGCGTGATGAACAACGGCGGCATGTCGGCGACCACCGACTCCGACATCCTGGGCGCGCTGCTGGCCCACGGCGCGGCCGACACCAGCCTGGAACAGGCCGCCTGCGAGCTGCTGCCGACCGTCCGGGGCGCGTTCTGCCTGACCTTCATGGACGAGAACACCCTCTACGCCGCCCGCGACCCGCACGGTGTGCGACCGCTGTCGCTGGGCCGGCTGGATCGCGGCTGGGTGGTGGCCTCGGAGACCGCGGCCCTGGACATCGTCGGCGCCTCCTTCGTCCGGGACATCGAGCCCGGCGAACTGCTGGCCATCGACGCCGACGGGGTGCGCTCCACCCGCTTCGCCAACCCCACCCCGAAGACCTGCGTCTTCGAATACGTCTACCTGGCCCGCCCGGACAGCACCCTGGCCGGCCGGTCGGTGCACTCCACCCGCGTCGACATCGGCCGACGGCTGGCCAAGGAGATGCCGGTGGACGCCGACCTGGTGATTGGCGTCCCGGAATCGGGCACCCCGGCCGCGGTCGGCTACGCCCAGGAGTCCGGCATCCCGTTCGGGCAGGGCCTGATGAAGAACGCCTACGTCGGGCGGACGTTCATCCAGCCGTCGCAGACCATCCGCCAACTCGGCATCCGACTCAAGCTCAACCCGTTGCGCGAAGTGATCCGCGGCAAGCGCCTCGTGGTCGTCGATGACTCGATCGTGCGCGGCAACACCCAGCGCGCCCTGATCCGGATGCTTCGTGAAGCCGGCGCCCTGGAGGTGCACGTCCGGATCGCCTCCCCGCCGGTGAAGTGGCCGTGCTTCTACGGCATCGACTTCGCCTCGCCGGCCGAGCTGATCGCCAACGCCGCCCACGACGGGCCGCAGTCGGAGATGCTGGAGGCCGTTCGGCACGCTATCGGCGCGGACACCCTGGGCTACATCTCCACCGAGGCGATGATCTCGGCTACCGAGCAGCCGGCGTCGCGGCTGTGCTGCGCCTGCTTCGACGGCGTGTACCCGATCGAGCTGCCCAGTGAGACCGCGCTGGGCAAGAACGTCATCGAGCAGATGCTGGCGAATGCGGCCCGGGAAAACCCGGCCACCCCGGTGCAGGCGTCCAACGACAACGCCTCGGCGCTGCGCCGGCCGTAACGCGGGGGCGCCGTCACCCAACTCGCCCGGTAGATTGATGGGCGATGACCAAGCACGCTTCTGAACCCGGGATCTCCTACGCCTCCGCCGGCGTCGACATCGAAGCCGGTGACCGCGCCGTCGAACTCTTCAAGCCGCTCGCCAAGCGCGCGACGCGGCCCGAGGTGCGCGGCGGGCTGGGCGGATTCGCCGGCCTGTTCGCCCTGCGCAACGACTACCGCGAGCCGCTGCTGGCGTCATCGACCGACGGGGTGGGCACCAAACTGGCCGTCGCGCAGGCGATGGACAAGCACGACACGGTCGGCATCGACCTGGTCGCCATGGTCGTCGACGACCTCGTCGTCTGCGGCGCCGAACCGCTGTTCCTGCAGGACTACATCGCCATCGGCCGGGTCGTCCCGGAGCGGGTGCAGGCCATCGTCGCCGGCATCGCCGAGGGCTGCGTGCAGTCCGGCTGCGCGCTGCTGGGCGGGGAGACCGCCGAACACCCCGGCCTGATGGCCGCCGAACACTACGACCTGTCCGCCACCGGCGTGGGCGTGGTGGAGGCCGACGAGGTGCTCGGGCCCGAGCGGGTCCGCCCCGGCGACGTGGTGATCGGCATGGCGGCCTCCGGGCTGCACTCCAACGGCTACTCGCTGGCCCGCAAGGTGCTGCTGGAGATCGAGCGGCTCAAGCTCGAGGGGCACGTGGAGGAATTCGGCCGCACCCTCGGCGAGGAACTGCTGGAGCCGACCCGCATCTACGCCAAGGACTGCCTGGCGCTGGCCGCCGAGACCCAGGTCCGGACGTTCTGCCACGTCACCGGCGGTGGGCTGGCCGGGAACCTGGAACGCGTCATCCCCGACGGGTTGACCGCCGAACTGGACCGCGGCGCGTGGAGCCCCGGGCCGGTGTTCGGCATGATCGCCCAGCGCGGCCGCATCGAGCGCGCCGAGATGGAGAAGACCTTCAACATGGGCGTCGGCATGGTGGCCGTCGTCGCGCCGGAGGACACCGACCGCGCGTTGGCCATTCTGACCGCCCGCCATGTGGACTGTTGGGTGCTGGGCACCGTCAACAAGGGTGGCAAGGGCTCAGTGCGAGCCCACCTGAGAGGGGAACACCCCCGGTTCTGACCCCGGGGGTCAGGCCGGTGCTCAGCGGCGCCAGTCGTCCTCGTCGACCCAGCGATCGTCGGACCGGGCGTCATCGCCCGAACCGGCCAACTCCTGACGGAGTCGCTCGAAGTCGGTTTGCGGGGAGCTGTACTTAAGCTCACGAGCAACCTTGGTCTGCTTTGCCTTCGCCCGGCCGCGGCCCATGGGGGGACCCCCTCGCGCAATAACGGAGCGGCCCGAGGTGCGAGCGGCTCCGATCTGAATGTGTGTATTGTCCTGCCGACACTCTACCGTGCCGCGGAATCTGCCGTCGCAGCGCGGGCGTTACCGGCGGTTCGCGCGCAGCCGGTCCACCGCCGCGCGGCCCGCGCCGGGGGTGTCCTCGGGCGGCATCGAATCGGCGTCGATCCGGGCCGTCACACCATCGCCGGCCAGCAATTCGGTGTCGGCCGGGATGCCGCGCTTGATCAACGCGAGCGCCACCGGGCCGTCGTCGACGTGCTCGACGACAGTGCCGAGCCGCCCCACCGTGCGGCCGCCGGCGGTCACCGGGTCCCCGGTCTGCGGCCGGTCCGCGGAGCCGTCCAGATGCAGCAGCACCAGCATCCGCGGCGGCCGGCCCAGGTTGTGCACCCGGGCGACGGTCTCCTGACCGCGGTAGCAGCCCTTGTCCAGATGCACCGCGCCCAGCCCGGGCCCGCCGATCCAGCCGGCCTCGTGCGGGATGGTGCGCTCATCGGTGTCCACGCCCAGCCGCGGCCGCAGCGCCGCCACCCGGTGCGCCTCGTAGGCCCACAGGCCCGCCGGGCGGACCCCCGCCTGGCGCAGTGCGGCAAGCCGGGCGTCGACGTCGGCGCGGGGGATCAGTAGGTCCAGCTCCGGCGGATCGCCGGGCATCCGGCGGGCGAACCCACCGCCGGGCAGCGCCACGGCAGTCATCGGCTCGGGCAGGGCGTCGACGCCGACGGCGGCCAGCACCGCCGGGCCGGTCAACTTCGGCCCGATCAGGCTCAGCACCGCCAGGTCGGATTTCTCGGGCAATGCGTCGGCCCAGAACACCATCCGCTGCAGGTAGGTCAGCAGCGGCTCGGCGCGCCACGGCTCGGTGTCCAGGTAGCTGACGCCGTCGAGCTCGGTCTGCACCCAGTGATCCTCGACGCGGCCCTGACCGTCCAGGCTCAGGTTCTCGGTGCTGAGGCCGTCGGGCAGCTCGGTGATGTGCTGGGTGGTCAGCGAATGCAGCCAACTGCGGCGATCCGCGCCGGAGATGCTGATCACCCCGCGATGCGATCGGTCCACCACCACCGCGGCGACCTCGGCGGCGCGCTGCTCGCCCAGCGGATCGCCGTAGTGCCAGACCGCGCCCGCGTCGGGGCCGGATTCGGGAGCGGGAACCGCTGACATGCCTTCCACCATAGGCGGCATACTCTGTTGCGATGGTGGTGGTCACCCTCGATGGTGTGGTGCGCGATCCCGACGCGCCGTTGCTGTGCGCCGACGACCTGGCCGCGGTCCGCGGCGACGGGGTCTTCGAGACGCTGCTGGTGCGCGGCGGGCGGGCGTGCAAGGTGGAGGCGCACCTGAACCGGCTGGCCGCCTCGGCGGCCATGTTGGAACTGCCGGCCCCCGACCGCGACGCCTGGCGCGCCGCGATCGACGTCGCCGCCCGGGAGTGGGGCGCGACGCGCGAGGGCGCGCTGCGGCTGGTGTGCTCGCGGGGCCGGGAGAGCGGGTCGGCGCCCACCAGCTACGTGACGGTGTCCGCGCTGGCCGAACGGGTCGCCGCCGCCCGCGCCGACGGTGTCGCGGCGGTGCTGCTGGACCGGGGGCTGCCCGCCGCGGGCTGCGATAAGACGCCGTGGCTGCTGGCCGGCGCCAAGACGCTGTCCTACGCGGTGAACATGGCCGCACTGCGGCACGCCGCGGCCCAGGGCGCCGACGATGTGGTGTTCGTCAGCTCCGATGGGCTGGTGCTGGAGGGCCCGCGCTCGACGGTGGTCATCGCGGTGGCCGGCGACGGCGGCCGACCGTGCCTGCTGACCCCGCCGCCGTGGTACCCGATCCTGCGCGGCACCACCCAGCAATCGCTGTTCGAGGTGGCCCGCGACGAGGGCTACGACTGCGACTACCGGGCGTTGAAGCCCGCGGATCTGTTTGCCGCACAAGGAGTTTGGCTCGTCTCCAGCATCACGCTCGGGGCCCGGGTGCACACCCTGGACGGGGTGCGGTTGCCGGCGGCGCCGATGGCGACCGAAATGCGCAGACTAATTGATGTTGCGATCGCGCGGTAGACTGGCGTCCATGATCATCCTCGACTCCGCCCAGTTCCGCGCGTTGACGTCGTAGCTCTCCTGACTCCGGCGGTCAGCGCCTCCACTGACCACTTCCTGAAGTCCCCATGCAACATCCTGCTGTCACTCTCACCGCGCTGACCTTCCGCTGGCCCGACGGCGACACCGTTTGCGCCGACCTGGACGCCGCGTTCGGGCACGGCCGCACCGGGCTGGTCGGCGACAACGGCGCCGGCAAAACCACCCTGCTACGGCTGATCGCCGGCGACCTGACCCCCACCGGCGGCGCCGTCACCGCCACCGGGCACTACGAGACACTCGGCGAGGACTGGGACGTCGAGGCCCGAGCCCGGGCGGCGCTGGACGGGGTCGGGCTCACCGGCATCGGGCTGGACCGCACGGTGGCCACGCTGTCCGGCGGCGAGACGGTGCTGACCGCGCTGGTCGGGCTGCGCCTGGCCGGCGACGCCGTGGTGCTGCTCGACGAACCCACCAACAACCTCGACGCCGAATCGCGGCGGCTGCTCTACGACGCCATCGCCGGCTGGCGGGGCGTGCTGATCGTCGTCAGCCACGACACGACGCTGCTGGAGCTGATGGACGACACCGCCGAACTTCGGGCCGGGACGCTGCGCATGTTCGGCGGGCCGTACAGCGTCTACCGGGAGCAACTGGCCGCCGAGCAGGCCGCCGCCGAGCAGGCGGTGCGCACCGCCGAGCAGTCGCTGCGCGTGGAGAAACACCAGCGGGTCGAGGCCGAGACGAAACTGGCGCGCCGAATGCGTAAGGGCCGCACCGACTTCGAGAACAAACGCGCGCCGAAGATCATCATGAATCAGCGTAAGACCGAGGCGCAGGTGTCGGCGGGCAGGCTTCGCACCGAGTTCGACGGGAAGATCGCCGACGCGCGGGAGCACCTGGCGCGGCAGACCGAACGGGTGCGCCGCGACGACCGGATCCGCATCGACCTGCCCGACCCGGAGGTCCCGGCGCGACGTCGTCTCGCCGAACTCACCGACCCGCGCGGCGGCCGGCACATCGTCGCCGGACCGGAACGGATCGCGCTGACCGGGCGCAACGGCATCGGCAAGACCCGGCTGGCCAACACCCTGACGGCGCACACCGACCGGATCGGGCGGCTCGAGCAACGCCTGGAACTCGACGACGAGCTGACCGTGCTGGAGACCGTCGGCGACCGGCGCGCCGAACTGGCCCGGTTCCTGTTCCGCGGCGACGCGGTGGGCCGTCGGGTCGGGGAACTCTCCGGCGGCGAGCGCTTCCGGGTCGCGCTGGCCCGGCTGCTGCTGGCCGACCCGCCGCCCCAGCTGCTGATCCTGGACGAGCCGACCAACAACCTCGACCTCGGCAGCGTGGACGCGCTGGTCGGCGCGCTGGAGTGCTACCGCGGCGCGCTGTTGGTGATCAGCCACGACGCGGATTTCCTGTCTCGGCTGGGTATCGACACCTGGCTGCTGCTGGACGAGGGCGGGTTGCGGCGTGGATGATGCCCCAATGCGATCCGGGGGCGCACTGGCTTTGGCGGCAGGGCTGGCGTTGCTCTGCGCGTGCGCCCCCGGCGGCGACGGCCCGACCGAAGAGCACTGCCAGGCCAGCTCGTTGCCGACGCTGGACCCGGGCACGCTGACCCTGGCCACCGAGGCGCCGGCCTTCCCACCCTGGTTCCTCGACGACAGCCCGGAGAGCGGAGAAGGGTTCGAGTCCGCGCTGGGCTACGCCGTCGCCGACCGGTTGGGCTACGAGCGCGAGCAGGTGCGCTGGGTCCGGGTGCCGTTCAACACCGCGATGGCGCCGGGCGCCAAGGCGTTCGACGCGGCGATCGACCAGTTCTCCATCACCGAGCAGCGCAGGCAGATCGCCGACTTCTCCTCGCCGTACTACGACATCGTCCAAGCGGTGGTGACCGTGGCCGGGACCGACGCCGACGCGGTGACCTCGCGCAGCGGGCTGGCGGCGCTGCGGCTCGGCGCGGTCGCCAACACCACCGGCGCCGGGACCGCCCGAGCGCTGTCGGCCGCGCCGATCACGGTGTACGAGAACACCGTGGAGTCGATGGAAGGCCTGCGCGCGGGGCAGGTCGACGCGCTGGTGGCGGACCTGCCGACCGCGCGGACGTTGGCCGGAGAGATTCCCGGCGGGATCATCCTGGGCCGGTTGCCCAGCGGCACACCCGAGCAACTCGGGATTCTGCTGGACCTCGGCAGCCCGCTGACCCGGTGCGTGAGCGAGGCCGTGGACGGCATCCGCGACGACGGCACGCTGGCCGAACTGCAGCGCCGCTGGATGCCGGAGATCCCGGCCCGGGAGTTGGAGTAGCCCTCAGCCGGCCTTGTCAGCCGGCGAAACGCTGCAGCCGCGCCGACAGGTGCGGGGTCAGCTCGCCGTCGGCGTCGATGCGTTCCTCGACATAGGCCAGGTCGCCGTCCTCGACGATCCCGTACAGCCGCTTCGCGCCGCCGACCAGCGGGCCGCTGCGGCTGCGGGCCATCGCGTCGGTGGCCACCTCCCAGGAGGACTGACTCAGCGGGCGGCCGTAGAACAACTCGATGTAGCCGTCGGAGTGCGCCAGCAGCAACTCGACCGCCTGTGTTTCCAGCGGGTCGTCGTGGTCGACGACGAAGCGCCAGTACCCGGTCTCGCGCAGATCCTGGTCGGCGAATTCGCCGTCGTCGTCCAGCCGCCAGGTGCGGGACTCCCAATTCAGGTAGCCGCGGCCGTCGTGGGACACCACGATCTGCTGGCCGAACCGGTAGTCGCCGTCCTGGTCGTGCCCTTCGCCGACACCGCGCCACACGCCGACCATCGGCAGCAGCGCGAGCAACTCATCGCTGAGCTCGGCGCCGAGCCGGAGATTGGCGGTGTCCGCGGGCAGCGGCAGATCGTCGAAGACCGGAATGTTGCGACCGGCGGTGATCTTGGCGCGTTCGGCCGCAGCAGCGACCGCGGCGTCGCCGGATCCCGGGATCGGGTGCGTCACGACTCGTCGGTGATCAACCGGTACAGCGTGTACAACGCGAACCAGGTGATGACGACGACGGCCGCGACCAGGAGAAACTCGAAGAACAGGACCACGGCGGTGATTCTACCTCTGCCTCAGGCGACCAACACGTCGATCTGGTGCACGCCCTCGGCAGCCGGGGCCACCACCGCGTCACCGTTGCCGACAGTCGACGCCGCGCGCAGCCGCCAGCTGCCGGGCGCGGCGTAGAACCGGAAGTCACCGGCCGGGGTCGAACGGACCTCGGCGGTGAACTCGTCGGCGGCGTCGAGCAGCCGCACGGACGCGCCGCCCACCGGGCGTCCGTCGCCGTCGACCACGCGGCCGGAGATCACGCAGCTCATGACCGGACCCCCTGGGCGCGAAGGCGGACGGCAAGCGGATACAGCAGGCACCCCAGGCACACGTCGAAGGCGGCGTTGAGGAACGCCGCGAACAGCGCGAACCCGGTGGCGACCAGGCCGACGGCGGGCGCCCCGAGGGCGAAGCCGGCGACGCCGACCACGGCGAAGACCAGGCCGATGAGCTGCGCGAATCGCAGCGGCGCGACCGGTTCGGTCTCGATGGCCGGTCCCAGTTGCGGTTTGACGACGGTGGCGAAGAACCGGCCGTAGGGCGTCTTGGTCGGGCCGAACGCGGCGCCGATGGCGAACACCACGGCCTGGGCGGCCAGCAAAACGGCCGCGATCCGCGGGTCCACGCCGGCGACCAGGATGGTGGCGATCAGCACCGCGGTGGTGATCCAGGCGGCGAAGCGCGGTCCGCGCACGTCAACCCGGGGGGAATCGATTTGGGTGGTCACGAAAAATCTCCTGAAGGGGTCACTGTCGGTTGGCCGGAGTGAGCCGCGGCGCGACGGGGCGCGGGGACTCAGCGACAACTACAACGACAGCAACAACCTGCGGTCCGGCAGTAATCCACCGCGCGGCGCTTCGTCAGCAGGTTGGGCACGTGTGCCAGGGTAGCAACTTCGGTCTCAGCTGAGCAACGGCGCGAGCGCCGACTTGAGGTCCGCAGCCGACGGCACCCCGGTGGTGCGGTACCGCGGCTTGCCATCCGCGTCGAAGATGATGGTCGTCGGCAGGGACAGCACCGACAGTCGTCGGGCGGCCTCCGGATCGGCGTCCATGTCGATTTCCACGTGGGCGACCTGCGGCAGCTCGGCGCTCACCGCGTCGATCACCTTCCGCACCTGCCCGCACGGCCCGCACCACGGCGCGCTGAAGTGCAGCAGCGTCGGGCCGGTGCTGCTCAGCCCGAGACCCGAGGTGTCGACGTTGGCGGCCGCCTCGGCCGAACGCAGCATCCCGGCGCGCAGCGCGATCAGCCGGCCGACCACCAACCCGAGACCCAGCACTGCGATGACCACCGCGATGGTGATGCCCATATTCATGTCGGCCTCCTGATCAGGACTGGGTGAACTCTTCCAGTGTGACCGTCACACCTGTGATGACGCCCTCGATGATGACGTCGGAGCCCCGCGCGCCCTGGGTGCTGGGGGCCACCCCGAACGGCAGCACCTGATCCGGCAGCGAACCTTCGAAAGCCCGCAGCACCGCGCCGACCCGGTCCTCGGGCACCTCCTGATCCGCCGTGCCCGGGCCGGTCAGGATCCCGGTCGGGGTGATCAGCAGGGTGTGCTGCTGCGGCCCGACCATGCTGAGGTCCACCGACACGCTGACCCGCTTGTCGATGCCGGCGCTGCGCGGAGTCCCGCTGAACACCAGACCGACCGGCGCGGAGATCCCGGACTCGGTGGTGTTGTCGTCGTCGGTGTCCGGCGGGGCCTCCACCATCAGGTCCTTCACCCCGATGAACGCGCCCAGGTACCGGGAATTGATGATGATCCGGCTCTCCAGGGTGTCCACCGGGATCGGCGCGTCCGGGCGCACCAGCCAGGACGCCTCGGTCAGGTCCAGATCGTGCATGGTGGCCTCGAGCGACGCCCGGCCGACATGCGGGTGCGCCACGTCGTTGGCCTTGATCTCCACCTCGTGGTAGCGGTGCCCCAGCGCCTGGGTGACGAACGGAAAGCCCAGGATGTTGGCCGACGGATCCCAGTCCAATTTCGCCGCGGCGCGGATGGTGCGAGACAGCTTGTACTCGGCGTAAATGGCGAAACCGAAATCCACGGCGACGAATGCGACGGCGATCGAGACGACCGTCGCGATCGCCGCTTTCAGCAGCTTGGGCACCCCGTCATTGTGGCTCATGGGGCTCTCGGCGCTATGGTTATAGGCGCCCTGGTCGGTTACGGCGCTGTGTCGGCCGCGATTCCGCGCGTTTGCCGGAGACTGGAGGCCCCCTGATGGACCTGCTGCTTTTAACGGTCGATCCCACCCCCGACGCGGTTCTGCCCGCCCTGTCGCTGCTGCCGCACAACCTGTGCACCGCCCCGTCCGAGGTGTCCTCACTATTGGAGGCCGGCAACGCCGACATCGTGATCGTCGACGCCCGCACCGACCTGGTGGCCGCCCGCGGGCTGTGTCGCCTGCTGGGCAGCACCGCCGGGACGGTGCCGGTGGTCGCGGTGCTCAACGAGGGCGGGTTGGTCGCGGTCAACGGCGAATGGGGGCTCGACGAGATCCTGCTGCCCGGCACCGGCCCGGCCGAGATCGACGCCCGGCTGCGCCTGCTGGCCGGCCGCCGCGGAGACGCGGCCGGCGGCGAGGCCACCGGGACGGTCACCCTCGGCGAATTGTCCATCGACGAGGGGACCTACACCGCGCGGTTGCGCGGCGCCCCGCTGGACCTGACCTACAAGGAATTCGAGCTGCTCAAGTACCTCGCGCAGCACGCCGGGCGGGTGTTCACCCGGGCCCAGCTGCTGCAGGAGGTGTGGGGTTACGACTTCTTCGGCGGCACCCGCACCGTCGACGTGCACGTCCGCCGGTTGCGCGCCAAACTCGGCCCCGAGCATGAGGCGCTGATCGGCACCGTGCGTAACGTCGGCTACAAGGCGGTGCGCCCGACCCGCCGCTCCGGGCAGGCCGCCCCCGGACCCGTCGACGCCGAGGAGATCCCGACGCCGTGAGCACGCTGAGCTGGGTCGATGTCCCGTCGCCGGGGCAGCGCGAACAGATCGAAGCGATCATCGCCGCCGCCACCTCGGCCGACGGCGTCGCACCGGTCGGCGAGCAGGTGCGCCGCGAGCTGGGCCGCGACCGGACCCGGCACCTGATCGCCGTCGAGCACGACAGGCACGTGGTCGGCTATTTGAATCTCGGCGCCGCAATGGCCGAATTGGTGGTCGCCCCACCCGCTCGTGGGCGCGGAATCGGCACGGCGCTGCTGTCGTCGATCAGCGCCGAACCGGTGTCGGTGTGGGCGCACGGCGACCTGCCGGCGGCCGCCGCGATCGCCCGGGCCGCCGGGCTGGTCCCGGTGCGACGGCTGCTGCAGATGCGCCGGTCGCTGCGCGATCTGGTTCCCGTGGAGATCCCCGACCGGGTGACGGTGCGCCGCTACCGCGGCCCCGACGACGACGCCGAACTGCTGCGGGTCAACAACGCGGCGTTCTCCTGGCACCCCGAACAGGGCGGCCAGACGCTCGCCGATCTGGCCGAACAGTTCACCCAACCGTGGTTCGACCCGGACGGGCTGTTCCTGGCGTTCGACGCGGCCGACGGCGACCGGCTGCTGGGCTTCCACTGGACCAAGGTCCATCCCGACGGTCTGGGCGAGGTGTACGTGGTGGGCATCGACCCGGACGCCCAGGGCCGCGGCCTCGGTCGGGCGCTGACCGCCGTCGGGCTCGAGCACCTGGCCGTCGCGCTCGCCGACCAGCCCGACCCGACGGTGCTGCTGTACGTGGAGGCCGACAACACCGCCGCGGTGCGCACCTACGAACGCCTCGGCTTCGAGGTGTTCCGGGCTGATGTGGCCTACGCGCGCGCCCCAAAACCGACCTGATCGGCCGGGTTTACCTTCCGTTCACCTTCCATCGGGCTTCCGTCCATGACCACCGCCTACCTTTCACAGCGAACGCACATCTACAGAAGGTCGGATCGGGTGAACGCACACAATATTTGGCGATCGGCACTACTGGCGGGATCGGCGACGGCACTCGTCGCATTCGGTGTCACGGGCTGTGGCAGCGACGGCGAAACCGCCCCGTCGAGCGTCGCCGCAGGCAGTGAAGCGGATTGCGCGGGCGCGAACAACCTGACTGCCGAGGGGTCCACCGCCCAGCAGAACGCGGTCGGCGTGTTCAACAAGCTCTGGGGCCAGGTCTGCCCGGGCAAGAACCTGTCGTACAACCCGACCGGCTCCGGCGCCGGTGTCTCGCAGTTCGTCGCCGGCAACGTCGACATCGCGGGATCCGATTCGCCGATGGACGAGGAGCAGGTCGCCGCCGCGGCGAAGCGCTGCGAGAACAATCCGGCCTGGCACCTGCCGCTGGTGTTCGGCCCGGTCGCGCTGGCCTACAACCTGCCCGGCGTCGACAACCTGGCCGTCAGCCCGACGGTGCTGGCGAAGGTGTTCACCGGCGCCATCTCGAAGTGGAACGACCCGGCGCTGGCCGAGCTCAACCCGGGCGTCGAGCTGCCGGATTCGGCGATCACGCCGATCTACCGCTCGGATTCCTCGGGCACCACCGACAACTTCCAGAAGTACCTGGCCGCGGCCGCGCCCGCTGAGTGGACCAAGGGCGCCGGCAAGGAGTTCCAGGGCGGCGCCGGTGAGGGCGCGCAGAAGTCCGCCGGCGTGGTGCAGGCCGTGCAGGCCACCCCGGGCGCCATCGGCTACGTGGAGAAGGGCTTCGCCGACCAGGCGGGCCTGTCGGTGGCCGCCGTCGACAATGGCGGCGGGCCGGTCGCGCTGACCGAGGAAGCCACCAAGACCGCGATCGCCGGCGCGACCTTCGTCGGCGAGGGCAACGATCTGGTGCTCGACCTGAACTCGCTGTACGCCAGCACCGAGCCGGGCGCCTACCCGCTGGTGCTGGTCACCTACAACATCGTCTGCTCCAAGGGCTACCCCGCCGACGTCGCCGAGGCCGCCAAGTCCTTCCTGACGGTGTCCGCGAACCAGGGCCAGGACGGCCTGAACGACATCGGCTACGTGGCGCTGCCGGACGCCGTCAAGGAGCGGCTGCTGACCGCTGCGGCAGCCATCCAGTAGCGGCCCGGAAATGACGCGATTCTTTGACAGGGGTGTCGGTGACGACGTGGACGAGGCGGCTGGATTGATCACACCGGACCCGGCGAAGGCCGGATCGGGCCAGGTGGTGGCCCAGCCTTTCGGTGAGAAGGAACCCGTCCCCACCGACCCGTCGGGCAAGGCCAGGGTCCGCCCGGGCGACCGGGTGTTCCACGGCCTGGCCGAGGGATCCGGGCTGTCCGTCATCGGGCTCATCGTCGCGATCGGCGTGTTCCTGTTGTGGCGGGCCATCCCGGCGCTGAGCCGCAACGAGGAGAACTTCTTCACCTTCGGCGGCAGCTGGGTCACCACCGACACCTCGGCGATGCACTTCGGCGTAGCCGAACTGTTCCAGGTGACGGTGTTCGTGTCGCTGTTCGCGCTGGTGCTGGCCATGCCGGTGGCGCTGGGCATCGCGATCTATCTGACCCAGTACGCGAACAAGCGGGTTGCCGGTCCGTTGGCCTACGTCATCGACCTGCTGGCCGCGGTGCCGTCGATCATCTACGGCGTGTGGGGCCTGTACGTGCTGGCCCCGGTCATCGGGCCGTTCGCCGCCTGGCTCAATGACACCTTCGGCTGGTTCTTCCTGTTCGCCACCGGCAACGCCTCGGTGGCCGGCGGCGGCACCATCTTCACCGCCGGCATCGTGCTGGCGGTGATGATCCTGCCGATCATCACCGCGGTGTCCCGCGAGGTGTTCGTGCAGACGCCGCCCGGGCAGATCGAGGCCGCGCTGGCCCTCGGCGCGACCCGCTGGGAGGTGGTGCGCACCACGGTGCTGCCGTTCGGCCTGTCCGGCTACATCAGCGGCGCGATGCTCGGTCTGGGCCGCGCGCTCGGTGAGACCATCGCCCTGCTGATCATCCTGCGCGGCACCCAGCAGGCCTTCGGCTGGTCGCTGTTCGACGGCGGCTACACCTTCGCCTCCAAGATCGCCTCGGCCGCTTCGGAATTCAATGACGAATACAAGGCCGGCGCGTACATCGCCGCGGGCCTTGTGCTGTTCGTCCTCACGTTCGTGGTGAACTCGCTGGCCCGCGCCGCGGTCGCCGGGAAGGGGAAGTCATGACCAACACGATGGACACTCCGATCAAGGAGCCGACCTTCCCCGGTCTGAGCCCGCGCCGCAAGTTCGCCGACAAGACGGCCACCGTGCTGGTGACCGCGTCCGTGGCAGTGGCCATCGTGCCGCTGGTGTGGGTGCTGTGGGCCACCGTCAGCAAGGGCATCGGCGCGGTCACCTCGGCGGACTGGTGGTGGCGCTCGCAGGCCGGCATGACCGCCTTCGAGGCCGGCGGCGGCGCCTACCACGCGATCGTCGGCACCCTGCTGCAGGGCCTGGTCTGCGCCGTGATCTCCATCCCGGTCGGCGTCTTCGTCGGCATCTACCTGGTGGAGTACGGCGGCGGCACCCGGCTGGGCCGACTGACCACCTTCATGGTGGACATCCTCACCGGTGTTCCGTCGATCGTCGCGGCGCTGTTCATCTACGCGCTGTGGGTGGCCACCTTCGGCTTCCAGCGCTCCGGGTTCGCGGTGTCGCTGGCGCTGGTGCTGCTGATGATCCCGGTCATCGTGCGCGCCACCGAGGAGATGCTGCGCATCGTGCCGATGGATCTGCGCGAGGCCAGCTACGCCCTCGGCGTGCCGAAGTGGAAGACCATAAGCCGCATCGTCATCCCGACCGCGCTGTCGGGCATCGTCACCGGCATCATGCTGGCGCTGGCCCGAGTGATGGGCGAGACCGCGCCGCTGCTGATCCTGGTGGGATACGCCCAGAGCCGGAACTTCGACATGTTCTCCGGATTCCAGGGTTCGCTGCCCGGGATGATGTACGACCAGGTCTCCGCCGGCGGCTCCGGCAATCCGATCACCGACGCACGGCTGTGGGGCGCGGCCCTGACACTGGTGATCCTGGTCGCCGTGCTCAATATCGGCGCCCGGTTCATCGCCAAATTCTTTGCCCCCAAGAAGGTTTAGGAGACATCTCATGGCCAAGCATCTCGATCTCAAAGACGTGAACATCTACTACGGCGCATTCCACGCCGTGGCCAACGTGTCGATGTCGGTGCCGCCGCGGCACGTGACGGCCTTCATCGGCCCGTCGGGCTGTGGCAAGTCCACCGTGCTGCGCACCTTGAACCGGATGCACGAGGTGATCCCCGGCGCCAGCGTCAAGGGTTCGGTGCTGCTCGACGGCGAGAACATCTACGCTCCCGGCGTGGACCCGGTCGGCGTCCGCCAAACCATCGGCATGGTGTTCCAGCGGCCGAATCCGTTCCCCACCATGTCGATTCGCGACAACGTCGTCGCCGGCCTGAAGCTGCAGGGCGTCCGCAACAAGGCCGTGCTGGACGAGACCTGCGAGCGTTCACTGCGTGGGGCGAACCTGTGGAACGAGGTCAAGGACCGGCTCGACAAGCCCGGCGGCGGCCTCTCCGGCGGTCAGCAGCAGCGGCTGTGCATCGCCCGCGCCATCGCCGTGCAGCCCGACGTGCTGCTGATGGACGAGCCCTGCTCGGCGCTGGACCCGATCTCCACGCTGGCCGTCGAGGACCTGATCTCCGAGCTCAAGCAGGAGTTCACCATCGTCATCGTCACGCACAATATGCAGCAGGCCGCCCGGGTGAGCGATCAGACCGCGTTCTTCAACCTGGAGGCCACCGGCAAGCCGGGCATGCTGATCGAGATCGACGACACCGACAAGATCTTCTCCAACCCGAAGGAGAAGGCTACCGAGGATTATATTTCGGGGCGTTTCGGCTAGTCGCCGGGTCGCGGTGGGTCGCGTCGAGTAACGAGCCGGGTCGCGTCGAGTAACGAGCCGTCCGGTGGAACTCGCCGCGAGGCAGGGTGATTTCGCGTCGAGTGAGAATTGACGCACGTTAGTGAGAACTGGTGGCGGCAGCTCTCATCGAGTGAGAACTGGTGTGCGCGTTTGAGAAGTCATGGATGCAAGTGAGACGTCATGGCGGCCGCTGCCATCGAGTGAGAAGCTAGGGACGCGTTCTGCGAGTAGGGTGCGCCGTGAGTTCTCAATGGATGAAAAGTCCATCCCAGATTTCTCACTGACGTCCCTGAGGTCTCATCGACGTACATTATGTCTCACTCGATGCGCCTGTGCGCCAACGTTTCTCACTAACCGCCTTGGTGTCTCACTCGATGAGCCGGACCGGAAAGATCGAGGTCGACGCCCGACCGAGCCGTCGGCTACCCGACCGAAGCGGTGATCAAGTCGCTGAGCTCGGCGGCTTCGGCCTCGGTGGCCGGGAGCAGCGGACGGCGGGGTTCGCCGGCTGGGATGCCGGTGAGCGCCAGGCCGGACTTGACCGCCGTCGGCAACCCGCGGGTGACGATGAATTTCAGCAGCGGCTGGATCCGGCCGAACACCGCGTCGGCGGTTTCGTCGTCGCCGCGCTGGATGGCGTCGTAGAACGCGCGGATCTGATCCGGAATGAGGCAGGGCGCGGCGGTGCACCAACCGGCGGCGCCGGCCCGGAACGCCTCCAACGCCAGCGGGTTGCTGCCGTTGAAGAACGGCAGCGTGCCATCGCTGAGCTCGCGCAGCTGATGCATCCGGTTGATGTCGCCGGTGGACTCCTTCACCATGGTGATGTTGTCCACGTCGCGCACCAGCTCCCACAGCTGGGTCGGCGACAGGTCGATGCCGGCGGTGGCGGGGTTGTTGTAGACCATCACCGGGATGTCGATGGCGGCCGCGATGGCCTCGAAGTGCTTCTGCACTTCCAGCGCGGTCAGCTGCCAGTACGACACCGGCAGCGCCATCACCGCCGAGGCGCCGAGACCCTCGGCGATCCGCGCGCGACGGGCAGCGCCGGCGGTGGTCAGATCCGAGACACCCACAACGGTGGGCAGCCGCCCGCCCAGGTGATTGATGGTGCTGGCCGCGGTCTCGGTCCATTCGGTGAGGTCGAGGTAGGCCGACTCGCCGGTGCTGCCCAGCGGGGCGATGGCCGACGCGCCGCCGTCGACGAGGCGGTCCAGCACCAGGTGCAGGCTGTGGTGGTCGATCCCGCCGTCGGCGGTGAACGGGGTGATCGGGTAGGCGACGATGCCGGAGATGGTGGCGCCGGAGGCAGGCATGGCGGGTGGAGTCCTTTCGGGTCAGATGGCGTCGGGGTGGTGGCGCAGCGCGCGCCGGGCGTAGTACTGGAAGTTGGCCACGCTGCGCCGCGGCGACAGCGTCCAGTCGTGGGCCTCGCGCGCCAACCGCGGCGGCAGCGGGGCGATCTCGCCGGCCGACATGGCCAGCAGCTGCAGTCGGGCGGCGCGCTCGATCAGGTGCGCCAGCGAGCAGGCCTCCTCGATGGTCGCGCCGACGACGAGTTGGCCGTGATGCGCCAGCAGGATGGCGCGTTTGTCGCCGAGGGCGGCCGAGATGATCTCGCCCTCTTCGTTCCCGACGGGCACCCCGGGCCAGTCCTTGAGGAACGCGCAGTCGTCGTAGAGTGGCGCGATGTCCATCTGGGACACGACCAGCGGCACTTCCAGCATGGACAGCGCGGCGACGTGCAGGGGATGGGTGTGGATGATGCAGTTCACGTCGGGGCGGGCCCGGTAGACCCAGCTGTGGAAACGGTTGGCCGGGTTGGCCATCCCGTCGCCCTCCAGCACGTTGAGGTCCTCGTCGACCAGCAGCAGGTTGTCGCTGGTGATCTCGTCGAATCCGAGACCGAGACGCTGGGTGAGGAAGGTGGCCGGGGCGTCGCCGCGCGCGGAGATCTGGCCGGCCAGGCCGGAATTGTGGCCCTCGTCGTAGAGCGCCCGGCAGGTCAGTGCGAGTTTTTCGCGGTCGGTCCAGTCCTGAACAGCGAGCTTGGACCGCATGGACGCCTGCGCGGAGTCCATCAACTCCTGTTTGCCGAGGTTCATCGTCGAGGTCATGGCCGGAACTCTATGACACAAGTGTCCTATCGTCAACCAATGTCGTTTAGTGCCGGTGTGTACACTCGAGCGAAATGGTTCGAATTCACCGGCTCAACGCGGGACTCACCCTGGCCGAACTGGCCGATCAGGTGGGCGTGACCAAGAGTTACCTGTCGAAGGTCGAGCGGGGCCTGAGCTCGCCGTCGATCGCCATCGCGCTGCGGATCGCCGACGTGCTCGGCGTCGACGTCGCGGAGGTGTTCGGCGACTCCGCGTCGTCGGGGTCCGAGGTGGTGGTGGAGCGGTCCTCGGGGCGGTTGCGCGCGGAACCCGACGCGCTGCCGGTGTACGACCCGATCGCGGCGATCCGCTCGGGCAAGCAGATGCACCCGTTCGTCGTGCATCCGGCCGCCGACGCCCAGGCCCTGGTGCACCACCCGGGCGAGGAATTCGTCTACGTGCTGGCCGGCTCGGCGATGCTGACCGTCAACGACGACGAGGTCGAGCTGGCGACAGGGGATTGCGCGTACTTCGCGGCGAGCAATCCCCATCGACTGCGCTCCACGTCGGAAACGCCGGCGTCGGTGCTGGTCGTGACGACCATGCCCGGCGGCCGTGGCTGCGGCAGTTAGTTCGCGGCGCCGTTGTTGTTGACGACCAGCGCGTCGTCGGTGGGGTACTCGCCGGTGGCCTGGAAGATCACGCGGCGGGCCACCTCGACGGCGTGGTCGGCGAACCGCTCGTAGAACCGGCCGAGCAGGGTGATGTCGACGGCGGCGGCCACGCCGTGCTTCCACTCGCGGTCCATCAGCACCGAGAACAGGTGGCGATGCAGATCGTCCATCGCATCGTCTTCTTCCTGGATCTCCGCGGCCCGCTGCGGGTTCCGGGTGATCAGCACGTCCTGGGCGCTGTTGCCCAGATCGACCGCCAGCCGGCCCATCTCGGCGAAGTAGCCGTTGACCTCCTCGGGCAGCGCGTGCTGCGGGTGGCGGCGGCGGGCGATCTTGGCCACGTGCAGCGCCAGCGCGCCCATCCGGTCGATGTCGGCGACGATCTGGATGGCGCCGACGATGGACCGCAGGTCACCGGCGACCGGCGCCTGCAGGGCCAGCAGCACGAAGGCGGATTCCTCGGCGCGGGCGCTCATCGCGCGAATCTGCTCGTGGTCGGTGATGACCTGTTCGGCGAGCACCAGGTCGGCTTGCAGCAGGGCCTGGGTGGCGCGCTCCATCGCCCGCCCGGACAGGCCACACATTTCGCCGAGCAGGCTCGCCAGGGCGTCGAGTTGTTCGTGGTAGGCAGTGCGCATGCCTAGAGCCTACGGCTGCCAAAACAACAGTGTGCGACACGACAGGTGAACGCGCGGTGAATGGACCCCTTATTCGCAGCTGACGTCGGCCGCGTTGGTCAGTTCCAGGCCGGCCGGCAGCTCCGCGGTGGTGGTCACCGGGGTCTTGTGGGAAACCTGCACCTCAACCGGAGAACCGGGCGCCAGTGGGTCGCCGACGCTGACGAAATCCTCGCCGAGCACCACCTGGATCTGATCTCCCAGGCCCGGCGTGCGCTCCAGCTTCGGGTTGCCCAGGGCTGCGGCGACGGTGACGGCCGCGGCCTCGTTGCCCGGTGAGTACTGCACCGTGGTGGTGTGCAGGTTCTTCGAGTAGTCGTCCGGATCGTCGACGCTGAACCCGTGCGCCGCGAAGTCCGCGGTGGCGCGTGAGCCCAGACCTGCGGTCTGGGTGGAGTTGGCCACGTGCACGCTGACCTCGTGGGTGTTGGTGGTCGTCGCGTTGACCACCTCGGTGGACTCCGACGACGCGCTCGTGGAGGTGTCGCGCTCCTCCGGGGTGGTCGTCGTCGTGGAGGTCGGCTCGGTGCTGCTGGCGGCTTCGCTGCTGGTGCTGCTGCTGGTGATGGGGGTGGTGGTCTCGTTGGTGTCGTTCTCGCCGGGCAGCGGCTGGTCGTCGCGGACCGCCTGGAACAGCGCGTCGATGGCGCCGACGTAGGGCTCCTCGTTGCCGTCCTCATCGGTGATGCCGGTGGTCGGCAAAGTGATGAAGGTGATCCGGCCGGCGGCGATGCCTTGCACCGACTGGCCCAGGTCCACCAGGTCCTTGGTGTCGACGTTGTCGACGTAGGAGTCGTCGATGAAGGTGTTGACAACGTTGTTGAGCTTGTTGATGGAGAAGAACGTCTCCGAGGAAATCATCGAACGCAGCAGCGACGACAGGAACAACTGCTGGCGTTTGATCCGGCCGTAGTCACCGTTGACCTCGGTGGTGACCTGGCGGGCGCGCACGTAGTTCAGCGCGGTGTGCCCGTCGATGCGCTGATGCCCGGCGTGCTCGAGCACGGTGCCCAGTTCGTAGTCCACCAGCGGCGTGGGAGTGCAGACGTCGACGCCGCCGACGGCGTCGACCATCTTGGAGAACCCGGCGAAGTCGATCGCGATGAACCGGTTGACCTTCAGGCCGGAAATCTTCTGAACCACCTTGACCAGGCATTTCGGCCCGCCGAAGGCGTAGGCCGAGTTCAGTTTCGTTTCCGTGTAGCGATAGTTCGGGCTGTAGGTGCCGGTCTCCTCGTCGTAGACCGGGCCGTATTCGCGGGTGGCCGGATCCCAAGCCTGACACTCGACGGGGGTGATGGCCAGGTCGCGGGGGAAGGACACCGCGACGACGCGTTTCCGGTCGGCCGGGATATTGACCAGGATGACGCTGTCGGAGCGGGCGCCGCCGGCGTCGGCGGTGTCACCGGCGCCCATCCCGGAGTTCTCGCCGTAGCGGCTGTCCACACCGACGATCAGGAAGTTCTCGTCGCCGAACTGGGCATTGGGGTCGACGATGTCGCGGGAGTCCGGGTCCAGCGCGGCGACCTTGTTCAGCCGGTGGTTCTTGGTGGCCGTCCACTGCCAGGCGGCGCCGGTCAGGACCAGGGCCAGCACCGCGAACAACGCGGCCAGCGAACGCCCGGCCAGCAGGATCGGGCGGCGGCGGTGGGTCTTGACGACGGGCAGCGGCCGGGCCGGCGGGCTGGTTGGCGCCGGCAGGTTGGGCGGCAGGTTTGCAGGCGGCAGGTTTGCAGGCGGCAGGTTCGACGCCGGCAGGCTCGGCGGCGGTGCGGTGAAGGCGGGGTCGCCGAAGAGTTCCGGCGCCGGGTCTGCCGGTGGCAGGGCCGCGGGGCTGTACTGCTGCCATTCCGACCATCGCGCCTGCTCGGCCAACTCGGCCTGGTCGGCGCGCTGTGCGATCGCGGTCAGGTCGGGGATCTCCGAGGCGGTGCGCAGGACCTCGGTGGCCGGATCGGACTCAGGCTCGGGCGCCGCCGCGGCTTCCGGGTCAGCTGCCGACTCTGGCTCTGCCGCGGATTCCGGGTCCGGCTCGACGTCGGATTCCGGCTCGGACGTCGGCAGGTTCGCCGGCGCCCCGGTCACCCGGGCGATCAGATCAGCGACATTGATGCCGGTGTGATGGCTACCGGTGACCTCGGTGTCGGATTCGGGGACACGACGACGACCGGGTTTGGCGCTGTCGCCGTCGGTCATCGCAGGTCCTCACCGTCATAGGTACGGTTATCCATGCTAGAAGAGAACCGCTGCGCAAACGAATTCCGGAACGGTCACAGCACCATCCCGGATGATCTCAGCCGCCCGAATGCATGACGTCCGCGCCCACCGGGACGCGCGGATCGTCCGGGTCGGCCAACCAGCCGTCGGGCAGTGACACCGAGGCCGACGAGCCCTGTCGGCCGCGCGGCCCGGCCGCCTGCGGACCGAACGGCACATCCGGGTCGAGTGCTCCGACCAGTGCGTCCAGCTCATCGAGGGTCTTGACCAGGGCGAGCGCCCGGCGCAGTTCGGCGCCGGCCGGGAAGCCGTGCAGGTACCAGGCGACGTGCTTGCGGATATCGCGCATGCCCTTGTCCTCGCCGAAATGTTCGGTGAGCAGGGCGCCGTGCCGGCGGATGATGTCGGCTACCTCACCCAGGTTCGGCGGGGTGGCCACCGGCCGGCCGTTGAACACCGCGGACAGTTCGGCGAACAGCCAGGGCCGGCCCAGGCAGCCGCGGCCGATGACCACGCCGTCGCAGCCGGTCCGGCGCATCATCTCCAGCGCGTCGTCGGCGTCGAAGATATCGCCGTTGCCCAGCACCGGGATGGTGCGGACGTGCTGTTTGAGGGCGGCGATCTGGTCCCAATCGGCCGCGCCCGAGTAGCGCTGGGCGGCGGTGCGCGCGTGCAGCGCGACGGCCGCCGCGCCCTCGGACTCGGCGATCCGCCCGGCGTCCAGGTGGGTGCGGTGCTCGTCGTCGATGCCGATCCGGAACTTCACCGTCACCGGAATGTCGGTTCCCTCGCAGGCGCGCACGGCAGCTGCCACGATCCGGCCGAACAGCCGGCGCTTGTAGGGCAGCGCGGCGCCGCCACCGCGGCGGGTGACCTTGGGCACCGGGCAGCCGAAGTTCATGTCGATGTGGTCGGCGAGGCCTTCGGTGGCGATCATCCGGGCCGCGTCATAGGTGGTGTCCGGGTCGACGGTGTAGAGCTGCAGCGAGCGCGGGGACTCGTCCGGGCCGAACGTCGTCATGTGCATGGTGACCGGGTGGCGTTCCACCAGGGCGCGCGCGGTCACCATCTCGCACACGTACAGGCCGCTGACGGTGCCTTCGCGGGCCAGTTCCAGCTCGCGGCACAGGGTGCGGAACGCCACGTTGGTCACCCCGGCCATCGGCGCGAGGACCACCGGGCTGGCCAAACTCATCGGCCCGATCCGCAATGCGGGCCGGGCCGACGAGTTGGGCGCCTGTTGAGGCGGTGCGGTCACTTCGACGAGGCCGACACCAGGTTGAGGTTCTTGAGCGCCTTCTTCTCGGCGACCTGGCGCTCGCGCTCGAGGCGACGCTCCTTGGCGACCTCGAACTTGACGCAGGTCTCCTCGAGTTCCCCGACGATCCGCGCCAGGTCGTCGCGCAGTTCGGCGGCCTCACCGGTGAAGTCCTCGCGCTCGAAGATGCGCCACTTCTTCAGCACCGGCATCACCACTTCGTCCAGGTGGATCCGCGGGTCGTAGACGCCGCCGACGGCGATGATGACAGCCTTGCGGCGGAACTCCGGCACCGTGTAGCCGGGCATCCGGAAGTTGCTGAGCACCCGGTGCAGCGACTTCATCGCCTGGTTGGGGGCAATGTCGAGGCCAGCGGCGCTGGTGTCCCGGTAGAACACCATGTGCAGGTTCTCGTCGTTGGAGACCTTGGCCAGCAGCGCGTCGGCGACCGGGCAGGCGCAGGCCTTGGCGGTGTTGCGGTGGCTCACGCGGGTGGCCAGCTCCTGGAACGACACGTACATCACCGAGTCGAACAGGCTCTCGGCAAACAGGTCGCCCTGGCCGTTTTGGCCGGGGGAGAAGCCGCGGGTCATCTGCACCATGCGGGTCTGCTCCAGCTCGACCGGGTCGACCGCGCGGGTCACCACCAGGTAGTCGCGCAGGGTGATGCCGTGCCGATTCTCCTCGGCGGTCCAGCGGTCAACCCAGAAACCCCACGGGTCGTCCATGGTGAAGTTCATCGCGATTTCGCGGTGATACGAGGGCAGATTGTCCTCGGTGAGCAGGTTCTGCACCATCGCGGTCTGCGCGACCTCGGACAGCTTGGACTGCTCCGGGTCCCAGTCCTGGCCGCCGAGGGCGTAGAAGTTCTTGCCGTCCGACCACGGGATGTAGTCGTGCGGGTTCCACTCCTTGGCCATCTTCATGTGACGGTTGATGTTGGCCTCTACGACGGGCGAGAGCTCGTGCAGCAGCTGAAGGTCGGTCAAGTTTTCTTCCGACACAGCGCCTCCCGGTTATCTGTTCCTGATGGTTGCACTCAATATATCTGTGTACGTCGGTAGCATCAAGTTTCGCGGGGTGCGTGCCTGGTCACGAATTCGACGCAATAGTCGATGAATTGCCCGCGCTCGGCGGGCAGTCGGCCGTCCAAGTACTCGGTGAACAGGGCGGTCAGCCCGCCCACCAAGCTGGTGGCCGCCAGCCGCTGGGCCACCGGATCGTTCAACGAGGCCAGCCGCTGGGCGAGCATCTCGATGAAGTTCGGCATCCAGGCCGCCCCGGAACGGGCCAGCGCCGGCTCCGAACTCGGCGCCAGCAGCAACACCCGACCGCGGGCCGGCGCGTCGACCATCAGCGCGACGAACTGTTCCACCGCGTCGCGCGGGGTGCGCGCCGAGGCTAGCGCGGCCATCGCGCCGCCGCCGACCTCGTTGTAGATCTCACGGACGAAATCGTCTCGGTCGGAGAAGCTTTCGTAGAAGTAGCGCTCGGTCAGCCCCGCGTGCCGGCACACCGCGCGCACCGTCAGCGCGGGCCCGTGCGGAGCGCCGAGCAGTTCGATGCCCGCGGAGACCAGTTCGCCACGACGTCGGGCCTGGCGCTCCTTGATGGACACGCCCGCCCAGCGACCTCGGCGTTGACCGTCGACCACATTGCTCCTAAACTCGACTGACAACGCTTGTAGTCATTCTTCGTCAGGAAGTTGTCAGGTGACCCAAGATACGTCCGAGGCGATGGCCTCGACCAGTGAATCCGCCGCGCCGCCCATCGCCGGCGGCTGCCCGATGGGCGCCGGCTACCGAGCGGTTCCGCTAGGACCGGACTCGCTGACCTGGAAGTACTTCGGCGACTGGCGCGGAATGCTGCAGGGACCGTGGGCCGGCTCGATGCAGAACATGCATCCGCAGCTCGGCGCGGCGGTCAGCGAACACTCCATCTTCTTCACCGAGCGCTGGCCGCGGCTGCTGCGCTCCATCTACCCGATCTCCGGGGTGGTGTTCGACGGCGATCGGGCGCCCCGCACTGCCGCCGAGGTGCGTGACTACCACGTCGACATCAAGGGCGTCGACGACCAGGGCCGGCGCTATCACGCGCTGAACCCCGACGTCTTCTATTGGGCGCACGCCACCTTCTTCGTGTCCACCATGATCATCGCCGAGCGGTACTGCGGCGGGCTGACCGAGGCGCAGAAGCGGCAGATGTTCGACGAGCACGTGCAGTGGTACGCGCTGTACGGCATGAGCATGCGCCCGGTGCCCAAGAGCTGGGAGGACTTCCAGATCTACTGGGACCACATGTGCAGCGAGGTGCTGGAGAACAACCAGGCCGCCCGCGACGTACTGGACCTGACCGAACTGCCCAAACCGCCGTTCGTGGAGTGGATGCCGGAGTGGATGTGGGCGCTGCAGCGCAAGGTCATCGCGAAGGCGTTCGTCTGGTACACCGTCGGCCTGTATGACCCGCCGGTCCGCAAGCTGATGGGCTACACCTGGTCCGAGCGCGACGAATGGTGGCACCGGCGGGTCGCCGACGTGGCGCGCATCGCGTTCCTGCCGATCCCGGCGCGCTGGCGACGGCACCCGCGGGCCCAGGCCGGCTGGGACCGCGCGACCGGGCGGATCCCCGCCGACACCCCGCCGCCGGAGACCCCGGCCCGCAATCTGCCGCCGGTCGAGGCGCGCGGGCGAGGTATGCACTACTGCCCTGACGTGTGATCCGGCTACGGTATAGCCATGACGGCCCCCGAACTCCTCGGCGGTCGCTACGAAATGCGTGGCGTGCTCGGCCGCGGCGGCATGGCCGAGGTGCGTGAGGCCTGGGACACCGCCAGCGGCCAGATGGTCGCGGTCAAGCTGCTCTATCCCGGCTACGACACCCACCCGGACTACCTGCGCCGGTTCTGGGCCGAGGCCGAAGCGGCCGCCGGGCTGAACCATCCGCACATCGTGGGCGTCTTCGACCGCGGCCAGCATCGGGGCGCCCCCTACATCGTGATGCCGCGGCTGCCGGGGCGCAGCCTCGCCGACCTGATCTCGCAGGGCCCGGTGCCCCCGCCGTATGTCCGCAAGATGCTCACCGAGGTGCTCTCGGCGCTGTCCGCCGCGCACGCCGCCGGCATCCTGCACCGCGACATCAAACCGGCGAACATCCTGTTCACCGAGACCGGCCGGGCTCAGGTCGCCGACTTCGGGCTGGCCAAGGGCCTGGACACCTACCGAACCGAGACCGGCCAGATCATGGGCACCATGGCCTACATGAGCCCGGAGCGCCTCACCGGCCGGGCAGCCACGGTGTCCGACGACCTGTACGCCGTCGGGCTGTGCGGCTGGGAGGCGCTCACCGGTCGCCGGGCCTTCCCCCAGGAGAATCTGGTGGCGCTGGCCCGGTCGATCACCCAGGAGCCGCCGCCGTCGGTGGCCAGCCTGCGGCCCGACGTCGACCCGCAGTTGTCGGCGATCATCGACCGGGCGATGACCCGCGAGGAATCCGCCCGATTCCCCAGCGCCGAGGCCATGCTCGGCGAATTGATGGATTTCAGTGGCGAGCCGGTGACCGGGCCGATCCCCATCGTCGCGCCGCCCCCACCTCCGCCGGCGCCGGTCTCGACGAGCCCGCCGGTGATCATGGTGCCCCAGCCGGTGCTGGTGCGACGCCGGGTCTGGCACTGGGTGCTGCTGGTCGCGGTGCTGGTGGCGCTGGTGGTGGGCGCGGTCGCGTTCTTCCTGGGCGCGTCCACGCACACCGAAGGCGCCCCGGTGGCGCCGGCGGCGGCGACGAGCTTCTTCGATCAGCCGCCGCGCGCGCGATAGGCGGCCACCGCGGTCGGCAGCGTGGGGTAGATGTTCTGCGGACCGAGCCGGGTCAGGAAGCCGGAGGCTTTCAGGTCGTCGAGCAGGTCCTGTTTGACCCGCGCCATCGCGAACACGATGCCCCGGCCGGTGAGTTCGTCGTGCAGTTGTTCCAGCGCGTCGGCGGCGGTCAGGTCCGGGTCGACGTTGGCCTCGGCGTTGAGCACGAACCACCGGGTTTCGGTCTCGCTGTCGTCGACGGCCGCCAGCGCGCGCTCCCGAAAGTTCTCGGCGTTGGCGAAGAACAGCGGGGCGTCGTAGCGGTAGACCACCAGGCCGGGAACCGGGCGGGCGTCGGCGTAGTCATCGACGTCGTGCATGCCGGGCAGGCCGTCAACGATGCCCTGGATGGCGTCGTGCGGGCGGGCGACCCGGCGCAGCAGGTCCAGGATGGACAGCGCGATCGCCACCAGCACGCCGTTGAGCACCCCGAACACCAGCACCGCGACCGTGGTGGACACCGCGATGGCCAGCTCGGAGAACCGGTAGCGAGCGATCCGGCGGAACTCGGCGACGTCGATCAGGTTCAGCGCGGCGTAGACGACCAGGGCGCCCAGCGCCGGCATCGGGATGGTCTCCAGCAGGTCGCGGCCGGCCAGCATCACCGCCACCACCGCGGCGAGCATGACCAGCGAGTACAGCTGTGTGCGGCTGCCGACGGTGTCGCCGAGGGCGGTGCGGCTCCCGCTGGAGCTGACCGGGAAGCCCTGGGTGGCGCCGGTGACCAGATTGCTCACCCCGAGGGCGCGGAGCTCGGCGTTGGCGTCGATGTTCTCCCGGCGGCGGGCGGCGAAGGTGCGCGCGGTCAGGGTGTTGTCGGAGAACGCGACGACGGCGATGCCCAGCGACGGCAGCAGCAGCACGCCGACATCGGCCAGCGACACCGCCGGCAGCATCGGCGCGGGCAGGTCGGCCGGGATGTCCCCGACGATCTTGATGCCGCGCTCGGTGAGGGTGAACAGCCATACCGCCAGTGCGGCGCCGGCCACCGCGAACAGCGCGCCGGGGAACTTCGGCGAGAGCCAGCGCATGACGAACAGCGAGGTCAGCACGGCCGCCGACAGCAGCACGGTCGGCAGGTGGTAGTCGCCGATCTGGCCGGCGAAAGAGCCGATCTGGTCGGCGAACTCCCGTCCGTGGACCGGAACGCCGGTGGTGCGGCCGAGTTGGTCGGCGATCATGATCAGCGCGACGCCGGTCATGTAGCCGACGAGGACCGGGCGGGACAGCAGATCAGCCAGGAACCCGAGCCGGGCCAATCCGGCGATCAGGCAGATCACCCCGACGAGGATGGCGGCGAGGGCGGCCATCGCCGCGTAGCGGGCCGGGTCGGTGATGGCCAGCGGCGCCAGCGCGGTGGCGGTCATCAGGGCGGTGGTCGACTCCGGGCCGACCGATAGCTGCCGGGACGAGCCGAGGAACGCGTACACCGCCATCGGGCCCAGCGCCGCCCACAGCCCGGCCACCGGCGGCAGCCCCGCCACGGTGGCATACGCCATCACCTGCGGAATCAGGTACGCGGCGACGGTCAGGCCCGCGACCACGTCGCCGCGCAGCCAGTCGCGCTGGTAGCGCCGCAGCTGCCGCCAGCCGGGGACCCAGTCGTCGAGCATGGAGGCCATGTTCACCCATTGTTCGCCTGAGGTTCAGGTTTTGCTTGCTTTGCGGGGCGGTTCCGGCGTCGGCTCTCGTCCTGAGTGCGATCTGACAGGTTTCGCTCATTCTGTGTGCGACCAGATCGCGCATCCGGCGAAATCCGCGACCTGAGCGCACGCAGGACGGACGACGAACTGACGGACTTTTAATCCGCAGGTCCCGGGTGCGTCGAGCCCGGTGCGGGGTCGGTATTGTGTCCGCGTTGGCCCCTATAGCTCAGTTGGTAGAGCTACGGACTTTTAATCCGCAGGTCCCAGGTTCGAGCCCTGGTGGGGGCACCAGATTTCGGCGATGCTGGCCCGCAGGGCCAAACGCATCTTGAACGTTGTCAGCAACGTCTCGCACTACGCGGATCTCTCCGAGCCGACCGGTCTGTGGCTCTCGGAGTTGACACACGCCTGGCACGTGTTCGACGAGGCCGGCTACGAACAGACCATCATCAGCCCGCAGGGCGGACTGTCCCCGCTGGAACCCCGCTCGCTGAAGTTCCCGAACTTCGACAAGACCGCCAGGCGTGGAAAGCCGATGATCAGAAGATGGCGCTGCTGGCGAACACCGCGGCGCCCGATCAGGTCAACGCGGCCGACTATGACGCGATCTACTTCACCGGCGGCCACGCGGTGATGTTCGACTTCCCCGACAGCGAGGGCCTGCAGCGGTTGACCCGGGATGAAAGAGCCGCGGCGCGTGCTACGAGAAGGGAAAGCTCCCGTTCACTTCCTACACGGTGGGGGACGGACGCCTGGTCACCGGCCAGAATCCCGGCTCAGCGAAAGAGACCGCGCAGCGCGTCGTCTCGGTTTTGGAGGGCTGATCGGGAACCGGTTTGGGGATTCGGCCGGGCGTGCCCTAAGCTATCGAAGCTCCCAGCGTGAAGCGTTGTGAGTACCCCGGAGAGATTCGGATTGGGCCCCCATCGTCTAGTGGCCTAGGACGCCGCCCTTTCACGGCGGTAGCACGGGTTCGAATCCCGTTGGGGGTACGCGCCAACGTAAAAGTTGGAGCACGGCAGTACAAGCAAGGCCCTGTGGCGCAGTTGGTTAGCGCGCCGCCCTGTCACGGCGGAGGTCGCGGGTTCGAGTCCCGTCAGGGTCGCCACCTTTTTGGTGGGGCACCGTGGTGAGCAACCAGGTGTGCCTTCCGGCCAGGTAGCTCAGTTGGTACGAGCGTCCGCCTGAAAAGCGGAAGGTCGCCGGTTCGATCCCGGCCCTGGCCACCAGCGAAACCCCAGCTCAGCTGGGGTTTTTCTCGTTCTGGTGGAGTGCTCCCCAGGGCAAAAGTGACACAGAGTGACACAGGTGCCCGTACAGGTGACACGAGATGACACGGCGGCGGGTCAGGGGAGCGGTGTCCCGAAGGACGTGACACGCGGCGATGCCGCGACGCCCTACCGTCGACCTATGCCCGACGCCGACTTCGACCCCTGCATCCTCACGGGCCGCACGAGCGATGGCCGCGAGGCCACCTGGTCGTACGGCTCCTGGCGCGGCGACTGGGCGTTGACCCGTCATGCCGACATCCTCCGGGGCGAGGACACTGGGCTGCGCGGAACCGCTGCGGCCATCGCGGCGGCGGTCGGCGAGGACGGGAGCGTCAGCGAGTCCGTCACCGCGCTGCTGGCCGACGGGAAATGACGGATCGCCGCCAGGCCGTGTCGTGCGGACGCCATACCGTCGACCTCGTGGACGACGACGCTTGGTGGGCGGCTCAGCCCGATGTCGGGCCGTACTACATGGACGCGGAAGATGCCGCTGGGTGGACGCCGGGGACGGGTTGGTTCGATCCCATCGACGCCGAACTCGACCAGACGATGGTGCTCGGCGACGATCAACTCGACCTCTGCGACCACGCGGTGGTGGACTCTCCGCTGATGCACCGCCGCCCTTGGGTTTCACCGCTGCCCGAGCGCCACGGCTGTCTCACGCTGTTCGCCGGAGAGTGCGCCGGGGACACGCTGGCGTGGGTACACGGCGGTCTCACGCCAGGCCCGGCTGGTGGTTGGTGGAGCGGGGACGAGGAGTTGATCGGCATTGCCCGAAAGGTGCTGGTTCGCCTTCCCGCGCCCGACGATCCGAACGCCGTGCCGTTCGTCATCGCGTGCATCTGCGGGACGACGGACGATGCGACGATCATGTTCGCCGACGAATACCGCGAGCGATATGGCAACAGGCTCGGTGCGGTTCTCGTCGAGCGCTGCTAGCCGTCGCACTGGAGCGCGGCCTTGACCTCCAACGCGCCTGCCGTGCTGGGCAGGCCGAGTTCCCCTGCGGCGGCGTCCAATTCGACTCTGAGTCCTTGGAGTTCCACGGCGGTCAGCACGAGCTTGGTCAACCCGACTGACACGACAATCTGATCGGCGCCAATCACCTCGGCTGCGGTACGGCGAGCGTCCATGCCCCCATCCTTCCCGATCTGCGGTGCGATGAGAGCCCTCGTATCTCTCCCCACGAGCCACCCGCTCTCCCCGAGGCCCGATACACCCCTCGCGGTGCGCGGCCAACGTCGGCCTCGATGCGAGAACCGGCGACCCTTCCGCTCTGTACCGTGTCTCGCGCCGGAGGCCGTGGAGAGAGGTACGTGGCTACACCCGCTGCGCGAGGAGCACGCGGCTCCCGACGGGATCGCTTGTGCGGATCACCTTGCCGCTGAGTCCCTCGACGGATTCCCACGGGACGCCGAGCGCATCAAGCGCGGCGGTCACCAGGCCGAGGTCGGGCACGGTGAGGCTGATAGCCGTCCGCGTCGTCGGCCACCGCTCCGATGCGGGGTGAAGGCCGATCACGACGGGGCCGACACCCCCGTGGAGATCGTCGTCGAATTGCACGCCGAGCGCTTCGTAGAAGGTGATGCTGCGAGAGACGTTGGCGCAGAAGATCGTCACCGCGAGCAGTTCGGGTTCGGAGTTCATCGCTGCGACGGCGATCCAAGCAGCGGATCGCCAGCCTTCCACCGCGTGAGGTACGAGATCCTGTGCCGCATATCCCGCAGCGTGAGCATGTCGGCTTCGGTGAGCGAGCACTCCTGCGCGGTCTTCGGATCGTCGGCCAGGATGCCCTTGACGATGCGCTCCGATGTCACCAGATATTCGTGCAACACCTGGTCGGAGGCGAGCAGTTTGTCGCTCTGCACCCGCAGCAAAATCAGTTCGATGCGACCTAGCCAGAGCGGGGGTTCGTCTCCGATCTGCACGGTGAACCCGTCGCCGTCGGGGGCGACGGAGACATCGCGGATGGGGATCACGGCTTGTCCTTCATGTCGGTGCCGGTCACTGGGCTGGCACCAGCGTCACGCGGAGCTCGCCTTCGGGGCACGCGAGCACGGCCCAGGGGCGCCGCGCGAGCTGGCGCTCGATCTCGTGGATGATCTGCGCCGCGTGACGACCGTCCGGCTCGTCCACGCGCAGATACGCGGCCACGGCCAGCAGCAGGCCGAGCGACAATCGCGGCCCAGCGTCGCCCTCGCGCGGTGCGTCGAGGAAAGTCCCCCCTTCGGTTCGCACCTCGCCGGTGCCCCGCAGCGTCAGGGTCACCTCGCACCAGAGGGGGCGCGGCGGTGGAGGCGGTGGTGGCGCCGTTGCGACGTAGGGCGTCAGGTCGTAGGCGGTCACGCTGCGCTCTCCTTCACGTACCGAAAGACCGTGCGCCGCGAGACGCCGAACATCGCGGCCAGCTCGCCCACGGGCTCACCGCTGCGGTACAGCCGCACGAGTCGATCCCGCTGGTCGCCGGACAGCTTCGGCGGGCACGTCGCGTGCAGGCCCCGCTCGCGTCGGGCCGCTCTGCTGGCCGCGCGCCTCTCCTTGCCGAGTTCGAGTTCCAGCTCGGCGACCGTCGCCATGATGTTCACCACCGCGCGGCCAGTCGGCGTGCTCGTGTCCACGGACTCACGGAGAGACCGCAACGCGATCCCGCGCTGCTCCAGTTCGTGCATCGTCTGCGCGACCTCGCGCACGGAACGCCCGAGACGGTCGATGGCGACGACCACCACGACGTCGCCCTCGCGCAGCCAGCCGAGGCAGTCGCGCCACCCGGGGCGGTCGGCTCCGGCGCGGCCCGAGGCGGTGTCGGTGAACACGCGATCTGGGTCGATGCCTGCGGCGGTGATGGCGTCGCGCTGCTGATCGACGGTCTGGCCGCTGGTGCTCACGCGCAGGTAGGCGGCGGTGCTCATGGTCTCTCCCCTCGGTGGTGTGGGCCGACGGTATCGCGGCGGTCTGACACTCGACGTGTCACTGTGACGCCTCTCGGTGCCCCTTCTCCAGTGTCACATGCGATTTCGTCATACGGAACGCGAGTTCTGTTGCGGTGACGTCTGTTTAGAGTTGGCACCGTGGCCCGTGCTGGACAGAGGGTGGAGTGGTGCGTCAGTCCCTCGGCGGCGCCACGAGGTCGAGCCTGGCCTTGAACTGCGGGCACTCCAACGTCGCCCAGGGTCGCCTGGCGAGCTGTGGGTCAACCACGTTGGACACGGCGAGGCACTTCGCGTCGTTCGGCTCGGGCAGGCCGAGGTCTTCGCACAGATTGAAAATCCCGCATTGGAGAAGTGGGAACGGCTCGCCAGGGTGCAGGTAATTCCCTGTGGCGGTTCGGGTCTCGCCGCTCGGATAGGTCAGCGTCACCTCGCACCAAATCCACCCCACGTCGTCGGCGAAATCGTCGGGGTCGTAGTCCTCGTCCTCGATCTCCGGCTCGTCGTCGGCCAGCCGCTCGATCCTCTGCACCGTGGACGAGAGCCGAGTCTGCACCTGCGTGTACGTCCAGTCCCACTCCAGGTAGAACGACGACCCGACCTTCGGCCAGGCCCCGATGTTCCAGATGCGCTGCGGCTGGCCGTCGCCGATGAACTGGCCACGTCCCGCGCCGGGGAGACGGGTGTAAGTCATCCGATCCAAGTCCCAGATGTGCTGGCTCCCGCGCGTCGTGACGAGCCAGCGCCCGCCCATGCCGGAGGTCAACTCGGTGATGGTTTCGGGCTCGTCGGTAGTGGTGTTTTCGCTGCTCATGGGTCGACCGTAGGGCGTCACTCCGACACCCGTCGACGCCGAGAAATCACGTCCCGCGCGGCCTTGTGGGACGTGATGATTCGGGGCTCCGCGACGTCGTGGCGACGCCGTAGCGTCGACCGCATGACCGACGAAAAGGTGCGCGCCTGGGTGTCCGAAGGGCACGTGTGCGTGCGGGGAATCCAGCGCTATCTCGGGTACACCGACGGCAATCGGTTCACGCTGGTGCAGGCGCGCACCTTGGCTGGGATGCTCTGGCGCGACGGTGACGAGAAGGGCGCCGCCGTGGTGAACGCCGCTGCCGATGAGTTGGAGGCCGTCGACCCGCTCGCGGAGGTGCGCCAACGCGGCGGCGATGTGTTCGTGCCGAAGGGCTGGGTCGGCATCGTCCTGGAGCTGCACGCCGCGCTGGTCGCCGTCGATCCCTCGATCCAATACCGCCAGATCAAGGAGAAGTTCGGGGAATTGCGGGTGTACCACAGCAGTGATGCCACCGAGGCGCGCGAGCTGATCCGCGCCGCCGAGGCGAAGTCGCTGGCGACGTGCGAGTCCTGTGGCAACGCTGGAGTTATGCACCGAAGCGAGCACGGCTGGTACAGGACGTTGTGCCCGTCGTGTGCTGGTGAGCATGAGCAGGGGTACACCGTGGTGAAGCAGCGATGATCCCTGCCTACGACACCCGCCCGCTGGTCAACCCCACGCCGCGTTGGCCCGGCTTCCACGCGGTCAACGTCCGCGCCGTGTGGACACCGACCGACGGCGATCCGATCACCGTTGTGGGCGACTATCTCGACGCCGCGGAACCTGGCGCGGCGGTCGAACTCGGCTGCGGCATAGAGGAATTGGCAACGGATCTCGGTGTGGAGCGGTTGGTGTTCCCGCGCGGCCTGAACTACACCATCACGATCTGCACGCTGGTGGATCGCCAACTGCTGCAACGCCCTGTCGCCGAAGTGCGCTGCCCCGACGGGACGCTGCGCATCACCCCGATCCCGTGGCGGCTCGGCCTGCGGTCGCTGCCGACGCATGAGCCGACGACGGGGTGGGAGGTCGGGCCAGCGTAGGTGTAGGTATCGCGCCACTCTCCATCACCACCCCTGAGCCCTGGCGCTCATTTCTAGGGCTGACCTGCGCGGATCATGTCCCGCGCCGTCACACCCACATGTTGAATCGTCATGTTGCCAGCAGAGGAGATTGCTGGCTTGCTGGCATGGGGTGGAAGTGAGCACCAGGGCTCATGGTGCGAAGGCCACCGTACCGCTGGGCCGATCTCCAAAACTTCCGCGTCGGGGCACGTGCTCCGCGGCTTATGGTGGGCTCACACCGCACCACCATCCGAAGGGGAACGTCATGGGGAAACGAACCGGAGCCGCGATCTTGGCCGCCGCAGCAGCGGGGGCAACGCTGTCCATCGGCGGCGCGGGCATAGCCCAGGCGTCGGTCGTGCAGTGCGGAAGTGCCAACGGGTATTCGGTGTCGGCGGAGTCCGACACCACCTCGTGCGAGTTCGCGTTGATCGTGGCGCGGAAGTTCCCCGCCGGGTTCACTGGGCAGAACACGTCGGTCACCGCCACGAGCCCCGTCACGGGCAAGAGTTACCAGGTCGCCTGCTCGCGGCTGTACCAGCAGACGATCGAGTGCACGACCTTCAGCACTGGAGTGCAGATTTTCCTGAACTCGTGAGCGCACCAGGCTGGCTGTCGGCATTGACGTGTGCGACGGCGCTTCTCGCTGGATGTTCGACCACGATGCCAGGTGAAGCCCAGCGTGACCCGAGCGTGTCCGCTGACGCCGCAGTGCCCGCCTTGCTCAACCCAGGCGGATACCCCACCGCGCCGCGAACGCAGTTGGGCGCGGCGGGCGAACGCGGCGGGCAGATGGAAGCGCACCGGATGTTCGACGCGCTGGTGCTGCCGTTCCAAATCGAACCGACCCTGACCACGAACTGGGACACCGGCCTCTACAAGAACGCGCGCGCCACCAAAATGGGCATGGCCTCGCCGATCTCCGAAGCCGTGGGCGACCACGGGTTCGTGGTCGGAATCCAGGTCACTGGAATCGCGGGAGCGGACCCGCGTATCGCCGACCTGTCTCTGAGCAACGGATGGCTGCGCTTCCCCGACGACGCGCAGGCCACCGCCGCAGTTGCGAATATGGCGACCCGCGCCGCGACGGTCAGCCTGCCGATGGACCTCACCGGCAAGCCGAGCGCCACGCAGCCCATTACCGTGCCGCGCCACCCTGGCACAGTGGCGGTCACTTTCACCACCGACCCCAGGGCAGTGCATGTGCTCGCGTTCACCGCCCGCGGCCCGTACGTGCTGACCCAGCATGCGTGGTCCACGCGTGACGGCGTGGACGCCGCCGAGCTGGTCGCAAAGACCCTTGACGAGCAGATCCCCCTGGTCGACAGCTTCGTCCCGACAGCCATCGACGCGCTGGCTTCACTGCCGCTGGACCCCACCGGCATGGTTGCCCGCACGATGGAACCGCCCGAGGACTATGGCCGCACGGTGGAAAAGGGCAGCTACGGCCCGCGCGGCGGACTCGCACAGTTCCAGTATCCCGCCCCACTGGAGCCGATATTCGAGGCGGCGGGGGTGACAATTGTGACGCTCGGCGAGACCGTCACGTACAAGGTCCGCGACGCGGACGCCGCGACCACGATGGCCGCAGCACTCGCCGCCGTGGAGAACCCGTACCGCAAGTACGAGCCGAGCGACGGTGTGCCGGGGATGCCTGGGTCGCATTGCAGAGTGTTCGGCACCTCGACTTTGAGGGATTACTCCTGCACCGCCGCGGCGGGGGATGTCGTCTTCGCCTATTCGGGCGCGCAGGAAGACCAGGTGCACCAGGTGATGGCCGCGCAATACGTCATGCTGGTGTCCAAATGACGTACTTGGGTCAAGTGCCCCAACCGCGGCGAAATCCGTGTCATAGGACGTGACACACATGCGATAGCGTCAAATCTGACAGAGACTCGCAGTCTTGTAGGAATGAGGGGAAGCGGCATGGGCACACCGATCAGCGGCGACGGAGACCACCAGGCACAGGGGCACAGCAGCCCGCCGGTTCACGTCCCGTTCGAGCAACCGAACCAGCCCGCTGAGCAGCATCACGAGGCCCCGCCAAGCTATCCCGCGCCACAGTACGGCCAGCAGCCGATGCAACAGCCGCAGCACCAGTATCCGCAACAGCAGTACGGCCAGCCGCAGCACCAGCAGCCGCAGTACGGCTACCAGGCCCCCGCGCCAGGGGTCGCGCAGCACAACAACGTGAACATCGTGGTGGCGGGAGGCCCTGGGCGTCCGCTCAAGAGCCCCGTGCTGGCGGCTGTGCTGGCATTCTTCCTCGGCCCGATCGGGATGCTGTATTCGACCATCCCCGGCGCGGCGACGATCTTCGGGGTGAACCTGTTCTGCTTCGTTCTTGGGTTCCTCTCCGCAGGTCTCGGGTGGATTCTGATGTTCTTCTCCTGGATGGCCGGGGTCGTGTGGGCGGGCGTCGCGGCCAACAACTACAACCAGCGGTACACCGCCGGTCCCGTTCAGCACTACGCGCCGAGGTACTGAGCCTTCTGCCCCCCCAACGCTTCGTCGTGGGAGACTCCGGTGATGGACGGGGAGACCTTGGGGGTTGGTAGCCGGGTCGGGGACTACCAGATTCAGAATCGGATCGGCGCGGGCGGGATGGGCGAGGTCTACCTGGTTCAGCACCCTCGGCTGCCGCGCCTGGACGCCCTGAAACTGCTCGACGCCACGGTCAGCAGGAACGCCCAGTTCAGCCGCCGATTCCAGCGGGAGGCGGATCTGCTCGCCCCGCTGCGACATCCGAACGTCATCACCATCCACGACCGCGGGGTGCACGAGGGTCGCTTGTGGCTGACGATGGAGTACGTCGACGGTCTCGACGCCGCACGGTTGCTGACGAGTCAAGGGCCGCTGCCGCTAGAACTCGCGGTTGCGATCATCGGCGGCGCCGGTGCCGCTCTGGACTACGCCTACGGCGAGTACGGGATCACCCACCGCGACGTGAAGCCCGCGAACATTCTGGTGGAGTTCGACCGCAACAGGCGGCTGAAGACCGTGAAGCTCGCGGACTTCGGGATCGCAAAGGCGGCGGGGGAATCGACCTCGCTGACCAGCACTGGGGTCACCATCGGCACCATGTCCTATATCGCCCCGGAGGCGATCGAGGGGCGGGAGCTGGACAACCGCGCCGACGTCTACTCCCTGGGGTGTTCGGCGTTCGAGTTGCTGACGGGGACTCCGCCCTACGCCGCGACGACGATCCCCGCCCTGATGATGGCCCACATCGCCCAGCCGATACCGTCGATCACCGAACGCAATCGCGCGCTGCCGAAGCATCTGGACTCCGTGTTCGCCCGCGTGCTGGCGAAGGACCCTGCGCAGCGTTACCAGACTTGCGAGGACTTCGTCGGAGCGCTGCGGGGCACAGCATCGGAGGAACTTCCCAAGGCAGCCTCGGTGCCGTTCGCCGTGGGTCACGGTTCGGCGGGGCAACCCTGGCCGTGGCCCTCGTCGGAGTCCAGGGAATCCGATCCCGCCCGCGCGGTCATCAGCCCGAAGAGCCCGCTCGCCGTGGCCGCCTACGCGATGACGCTGCTGTTGGTTGTGGCAGCAGTCGTGTGGCTGGTCACGAGTCGGGGTGACAGCAGGTCCACACCCGTGGCCCCAGTCACGACGTCGGCCGCTGCGTCGACCACCACCACCACACCCCCGACGACCACGACGCCGACCGACCCGACGGGCGCGGAGATCAACCGCGCGGCGGTCGAACAGTGGCTCGGGGGCTGGAACGGCACTGTGTCCCAACCAGCCTCCCAAACACCCGTCTACACCGTGCAGCTCCAACTTGAGCACGATGGGCGCACGGTGGTCGGCACCATCGTCTACCCAGAGCTGAGCTGCAGCGGGCGACTCGACCACGCCGCGCTGTCCGGCAACGTGCTGACGCTCCAGGAGAACATCACCGTCAACACCAGGGGCAAGTGCGTCACCCCGTCCACGCTCACTCTCATGCTGCGCCCCAATGAGATCGGCTACGGATTCGGCAACGACGGCGGGGGCCAGGCGACGCTGAACCGCACCTAGCCTGTACAGAACACCTGGTCAGTCCTCCAGCCCACTCCCCACTCCGTCCGGCGAGGGGCACGGCGACCAGGCATCGGCGGCTGCCAGCTTGCCAGCACCCGCTGACGCTGGCGTGCTGGCATGGGTGTCGTCGCGGCGAGCAGTTGAGCACCGGGGCTCGTGCCGGAGGGTGGAGAGTGGTGCGGGGCTACCGCGTCACGGCTGGTAGGTCACGCAGTCCGTAGCCATACCCGCGTTCCAGCCGAAGTCGTACGCGGCCTGTCGCGCGGGTGTGTTCATCATCTGCGTACGCGCGGTGTCCAGGTCGGCCTTCGAGGGGTTGGTGAACACGAAGCTCTGGCCGTTCGCGATCCTCTTCATGTAGGCACCCGCTGCGCAGTCGGCGCGGCGCTCCTCCAAGTCCCCGCCAGTGTCCACGGAGGGGTCGAGCTTCGGTAAAGCAAGGTGCCCAGCTTCGTGTCCGATCACGACGGCCATGCCGAGGTCGCCGACGACGCTCTGCACCTGGCTCATCCCGGGACCAGAGATAGTCATAACGCCCGCGTCGTCGCAGATCCACGCGGGGCTGCTGGTTTCCTTCCCGCACGGGCCATCCATCGTGTCGGCGACGATGAAGCCGGAGCGCGGGATGAGCGCCCCCATTGCGCCCCAGAACGACGAGTTGTCGCTGATGATTTCGTTGGCGCGCTTTGCCAAAACTGTGTACTGCGAGGGGATTTCGGAGGCGGGTTGCGTCGGCGGGGCGGCAACGGTCGTGGTCGTGGTCGCCGCAGCGCTGGACGTGGTGGCTGCGGTGCGCGACGCGTCCGACGGCGCGGTCGGCTCGCCGCCAGTGGTCGTCGAACAGCCCGTCAGGACCAGTCCGGCGACGGCCAGTCCCGCGGCTAGGGGCCGTAGACAGCGGATCATCGGCTGGCTCCATTCACTGGGGGCACGATTTCGGGCAGCTCACGGACGCGTGCGGGAGGCGTCCACGGTGGATCGACCTGCGGGCCGAAATTGACGTGGACCCGGGTGGGGGCGCTGGACGGCACGCCAGGAGGCGCCGTGGCTTCACCGGCGATGGCGTTCGTGCAGCCAGACACGAACAATCCGGTGGCGAGCACGGCTGCGAGGGGCCGTAGACCGTTCATCATGCGCTCCTCGCCGGTTCGAGCGGCGGTGTGCCGCTCGGGGCGTCAGGCTTGTCGGGCTCGGGGAACAATGCGTCGAAGCTCGCCTCCAGGTCGCGCACAACGTCGGCATCCAAGACGGCTTTCAAGTTCTCGGGGATGCTGGGCTTCTCCCTCATGCCGCCGCCCTGGAGCGAGGTACGCGCCCCCGGCCCGATGGTGGGCGCCCCGCTGACGGTCGGACCGACACCGCTGGGAGTCTGCCCGCCTGGCGTGGTCGAGGCAGGGGTGCTCGCGGCGGAAGTGTGCGTTCCAGGCGTTCCCAACGACGGAGTGGTCGTGTTCGGGGTCGGCGCGCTCGGAGTCGGGGACGCGACGTGGTGCGCCACGGGGACCGCGGCCAAGACTTCGATCGGCACGGGACGGTAATCAGGCTGCTGCCTATCCTTCCGCTGCGGGCTGGCGCTGGGGTTCACGTTCCCCAACATGCGGTTCTGTATCGGGTTGATCCCCGTGTACTGCGGCGGTTGCCACGGCGCGGTGCTCGGCACGGTGGGTGCCTGCTGGCCGAGCATCGACGAGCTGGGCGCGACGAGGGTGGAATCGCCCCGCGAAAGGGTCGTCTCGGGCGGCACCCGCTCGGGACGGAGCTCGACCGAACCGTCAGGCGAAAACACACGTGGGGCGGGCGTCTGCGACGGCCCGCTCGGCTCGGGCGAGACGATCTCGGGGAGCGGAGTCACATCGTCGCCTGGCTCAGGATTTCCCTCGGGCTTCTTCTCGCCGTCCTTCCCGCCAGGGGTACCCCAATCGCCGAACTCGTCGTCCCCGCCCTTCGTCCCTGGATCGCCGTCCTTCTTACCCGGATCGCCACCTGGGTAATGCGCGTCCGGCATTTCGCACGTCGGTACCTCGGGGAACTTTGTCCCCGCCGTTTCGCCCGCGTGCTTCTCCACGGCTGCCTTGCGCTGCTGCGCAAGCTCGTCGGCAACCTCGTCGGCCTTGACGACCTGCTCTGGCTCGACCTGGCCGCGCCGGAGCATCACGCGCATGTCCTTGGCGAACCGCGCGGCGGCTTCCACCCGCTCGCGCGTGGCTGGGCAGTTCGCCAAGTCGACGTCGTAGCCGTCCTGCTTGGCGCACACCGCGCTCATTTCGCTGGCGCTGTCGGCCAACGACTCCACGCTGCAACGCAGCGTGTAGAGGTCGTCGATCGCCTCCGAGATTTTGCCGCCGCTCTGGCCGACCAGGAGGACGCCGGGGTCGATGTCGGTAGCCAACGTGAGCAGCTCGTCGGCGAAGGTGCCCCAGCCTTGCGCTTGGGTGGCGTACGGGACAACGGTCACTTCGACACCTCCAGTCGGTTCGCCGCCGGGGTCAGCGCCCACACGTTCTCCGGCTGCATCCCCATCGCGTCGCCGAGCACGCGCAACGGCACCCGGCGGCTGCGGAGCGCGGCGATGATGCTGCGGCGCTCCACAGCCAGTGAACGCGTTGTGTCTTGAGAATTGTGCAAACGGCTCGTCACGTCCCTCAGTCGGTCGAGCGCGGCGGCGACTTCCTCGTCGGCGTATGTGCAGGTCGCGGCGGTCATGGGGCGACTCTAGCTCCGATGTTGGGGAGACCCCCGAAATCGGCCCTACCCCCGGTGACGACCCCCGCGTGCGGAATCCGCATGAGACCAGTGTGGCCGACGGAGAGAACGGGGCATCGCACCAATCCCCACGGCCTCCGGCGCGAGACACGGTGCTCAAAGCTCGCACCGCGCCGCCGGTGTCAGGACGACCACGCGAAAGGAGCACCGTGTCCCGTGGCTCGTCGAAGGTGGGTGGAGAGGGTGGAGTGGTGCGCGGCGAGGTTGTCCGCAGTGGCTACTTCGCGGTCATCGCCAGACGTAGGAGATGGCCTTCGGGTTCGCGGTCGGAAAGGCGCTATCCGCTGCCACGGCGGTGACGCCTTCTTTGGGTATGACGTACGGGACCAGCTCGTCCCCCCGCACTCGGAACGCGACAACGGCGTAGGTGTCGGTCGTCTGCGCTTCTCTTGTGATGTACGAGTTCGTCAAGCAGAGCCCGCTCGGCGCGGGAATGAAGGTCGCGTTCTCGGCCATGAATGTGTCCCCTCGGTAGGTGTGCGCGGGGACGTAGACCGCCCCCGTTCATCGACCGTATGGGCGCGGTGATCGGGTGTGGGGAGCCGCGACAGTGCTGTGACGGGATCGAGCTCTCGCGGTTAGGGTTCGGGTGTGAACGACGCGACGCGGGCCTGGTTGGAGCCGATGGTTCGAGAATTGCAGGCGCGGCCCGATGCGATCGCGGTGCTGACTTCGGTGGAGACGGGGAAGCTGCCCATGCAGGCGCTCGCGGTGATCGGCGCGCTCGGGCGGGACGAACCCGTCACCGCCGACGAGGTCGACTGGGTGGGTGTCGGCACGCTCCTGCGGGAAGCGCTCGGGTGGACGGACTATCCAGCGGTGCCAGAGAACTGAGACGACGAAGCCGCCACGCGACACTCCACGTGGCGGCTCCCGTGACGCCGTGGGGCTTAGGTGCTCAGCAGCACTCGGCTGCCGTCGGGCCGCTTCACCGTGAGTTCGAGTTCACCGCCAGTGGCCTCGATGTACTTCCGCAGCGTGTCGACGCGGCTGCAACCGATCTGGCCGTGCTCGATCTGCGAGATGCGGTTCTGCCTCACGCCGATGAACGCCGCCAGAGCCTGCTGAGTGAAGCCCGCCTCCTTGCGAAGCTCCTGCAAGCGGTACTCGGCGACCACGCGCTCCATCTCGGCACGCAGTTCCGCCTGCCGTTCGGGGTTGCCCGGACGACGCTCAAGCAAATCTTCGAGAGTGGTCATTTCTTCTTCCCCTTCCTTCGCGGTTTTCCTGGTTTGGTGGTCTTGTTCCGTTGTTCGAGTTCGGCGATCTCCTGTCGGATCGCGTCCTGGTGCTCGCCGAACAGCCTCTGGGCGGTGGGGATGTTGTCGGTGTACCACCCGTCCCAGTTGCCCGCCTTGTCTCCGGCTACGAGCATGATCGCCTTCGATTGCAGGTCGAAGGCGAACAACACCCGCATGTGCGCCCCGTTGACAACTGGCGGTCGCAGTTCCTTCATGTTCTTGTACAGCGCGTTCTTCGGCAACGTCAGAGTGTCCACGTAGGGGCGCCCAGCAGCGGGACCGTTGTCCCTCAGATAACCCAGCGCGGCTATGAAAGAGTCGTATTCGTCGTCGTCGAGACTTGCTATCCATGCGTCGATGAGCGTGGTGACCACGGTCCATTTCCGCACACCACGAGAGTATCACTTAAACCTGATGTTCTCCAGGGTCGCATCAGGATTAGCGTTCCCGCGAACGCGCGGGGCGGGTCGCGGTAGGGCTCCCGTACCAGAAGCGGCGCTCGGCGGGCCTCCCAGCGTCGCCACGACGCCCTACCGTCGACCACATGAACGACGCCGAACGCCGTGAGCGAGCGCTGCGGCGGCTTGCGCGGTTCGAGCGCATACGGGAAGCTGCGGCGTTGGCGGACACGGCGGTGATATCCGCGCGGTTCGGGATCGACGAGCGCGAAGCGGCCCGGTTGTTGCGAATGGCGGCGCGGTGGGACGACGGGGATGCGGTCGAGGAACTGATCCTCCGCGCGTGGCTCGACGGCGGTGATCGGGATGAGCTGGTGGCCGCACTCAGCGAGCGTGAGTACACCTGGGGTGTGGTGGCGCCGTACCCCGATGAAGGACGGGTGCCGGGGACATGGGATCGGGTGGTGCGGGCTTGCTTCCACGGCTACTTGGGCGATGACGAGTTCGAGCGGATACGCGTTGCGGTGAAGCCGGAGAGGGAGTGAGCGCTACTTCACCCCGCGTATGACCCGCTGGTTTGACGAGACCACGACACCGCCGTCCACGAGCACGTACGGGATCAGCTCGTCACCGTGACTCCGACGGGTGCGGGAATGAAGGTCGCGTTCTCGTCAGCCATGAATGTGTCCCCTCGTCGTTGTCACGCGGGGACGCAGCGTGCCCCCGCTGATCGACCGTCGCATGGCCTGGTGGCGAGTCGACAGGGTCGGGGCGGGGTTGTGATCGGACTGAGTCCGAGGGGTGATGTGGGCGGCGTGTCGGGGAAACGGGTTCCCAAGACCGCTCGGCGGCGGGCCTCTACACTTCGGACGGGGGTAGGGCAGCGTGGTCGGGGAGGTCATGTCATGGGCGGCGAGATCCTGCGGGTGACGCCGGAGAATCTTCAGCTGGGGGCGAAGGCCATCGCTGGTCACGCCGACTCGGTGTCGGGGCTGACCGTGCCCGATCCGTCGGCGGCGGTCTCGGCGCTGCCGGGTACCGCCACCGCAGGGGTGCTGACCGACGGTCAGGACGCGGCGAAGGCGGCGCTGAAGAAGGCGTCGGGGCGCTACAGCAGGATGGGCACGCTGATCGACAACGTGGCCACCGCGTTCGCCGAGGAGTCCTCGTCACTGGTCGGCTACCGGATGTCGGTCGCCGTCGGCAACGGCATGACCACGATGGGCGACATGTCCGCCCCGCCGCGGTCGACCACCTCGCAGCCGGTGCTGGTGTGACCCGCCCGGCCAAGTCGGACGTGTATGTGATGGACATTGCGCCGCTGGGGGCGTTGGCCGACGAACTCGACGCCTGCATCACCACCGCTCTGGAGTCCTCCTCGAACGTGCACAACACGATCTACAACTTCGACTGGGACGGCGCGGCCCACGACGCCGCACTGATCCGCGCGGACCGTCAGATCGCCGAGGACCACACCATGCTCACAGCGATGGGCGACCTCCGCGACGCGCAACGCGACGGCGCAACGACGATGGGGCCGATGATCACCACGCTGCGCACCGAGGGGCAGGCGCTGGAAGCCGACGACTTCACCGTCGCCGAGGACTGGACGGTCACCGACGCGTGGCACTACGACGCCATGTGGTCGATGGCGCAGGCGTTCGGCCCGGCGACGGTCGAACTACTCAAGGCGAAGCAGGCCCAGCGCGCCAACGACGCGAAAACTGCCACCGCGCGGCTGCAGCCGCTGGCCGACGAACTCGGCGCGGCCGACCGTAAGACCCGGGCGGGCGTCGTCAAAGCCACCGAGGCGCTGAACCTGTCCATCGGCCGGGCGCCGACGACAGCCAGCGACGGCAAGAAGAACGGCCCGACCATCCAGCTCGTCGACAACGAAACGCCAGCCGACGGGGACCAGCCGCCCGCCAACCCCACGGTGAACGGCGATGGGACGAAGCCCACCACGGAGACCGAAGGTGTCGATCTGGACGCCACGATCCCTGGGACGGGCATCAAGATCGGCGGCGACGGCAAGTCGCACCACCCGTATCTCAACGGAGTGCTCAACCCGCTTGACACCGACGACGGCACCCGCCCGATCCCGACGGGGACCGCCGTCGGTTCCGACGGCAAGCAGTACGCCTTCTATAGTCAGCCGCCGTACATGGTGCCCGGCCCCGACGGCAAACTGGTGAAGAACAACAGTTTCGTCACGCCGAACTCCGCGATCGTCGACCTCGCGGACCCGTCGAAGATCATCGGACACGCCCCAGTGGCCCAGGCCAGCGGTGTCTATGACCCCGCCACAAACCGCATGTACGTCGTCGGCAACCCTGGCGACGGGCATGGTCGGGATCGGGAAATGTGGAGATCCGCGCCGATCGACCACAACAATCCCAATGGCTGGGCAAGCGGCCCGTGGGAGCGGGTTCCTGGAGCAGTGCTGTCAGGCGACCGTGAGAACCAGATCATCGGCCTGAAAGGCGGCGGATACATGCTTGTCGGAGCCGAGAATGGCGGCCCAGTCACCGCCGTCGCAGCGGCAACTCCACAGGGGCTCATCGGCCAGACAGGGGGGCAGGTCGTGGTGACAAACGACGCTGCGGGGTTGATTGGCGCTTACGGCCCCACCGTCGTCACCGACCAGTTCAATCCCGCTACGGGCGTCGACACGATCACACTGCGCACCAGCCAGTACGCCCTCCCTGACGCCCCAGTAAACCCAGTGACCCATGAACAGGACTACGACCCACGAACCGCCATTTCGACTTTCAGCGTCACCCAGCCCCCACCACCGCCACCTGCTCCCGAGCTGACGCAAGCGCCGCAGTAACGCCACCGACAACTCCGACCGATGAAGGAAACATGAGCATCACGAACCAGCGCTTGGCCGCGCCCACCGTCGGGGCGGGGTTCCTAGTAATTGCCTGCGCGTTGTGCCCTACCGCTACGGCGCAGCCACCAGGGTTCCCCGATCTCAGCGGATACGCTGACGTCACCCAAGACTTTACGTCTAGCAACGGACGCGAAAAGGTCGTTACTTTCGCCCCAGCAGACGGCGTTCAATGTGGATTCGGGATGCCTGCCGAACTAGCTCCAGGTCGCCAGGCGGTCAACTGCTACGGAACATTGCCTGGCCTGCAGAACATCCCAATCGGTGGGAGCGCGAACGGAGATTGTGATCTGGGGACAGTTCGAACTGGTCCCAGCTCGATCCTGCACTACCGAGGGCGCTGCTCTGGCCCGACGGGCGCGAAGGTCCTTCAGCTGGGCCAGAAGGTTTCGTACGGATACATCACCTGCGGTGTCGCACCTGGCGGAATAACTGCTTGCCTCGATACCACCGACGGACAGGATCACGGCTTCGTCCTCGACCCCGCTGGTTCCTGGACCTTCTAACAATCTGGCCACCGATGCTTCACGACCTCGCCGACCTGCACCCGTTGCTGTTGCAGGGGCTGCGGACCGGCGTCGTTCCGTCGTCCGCCGAGATCGCTGAGGCGACGGGCAAGACGCTCGCCGAGGTCGAGCGCATCCTCGAAGCACCCGACGACGACGAAACCGACGAGGACGACGCCGAGCCGGAGGACCCCGACGCGCAGCAGTTCCGCGATCGCTACCACTGGCTCGTCGAGCAGCGCTGCGCTGGGTGGCTGGAAGAGCACGACGACTACCGAGAGGTTCCCGACGGCGTCCGCCGCCGGATCGAAGCCGACTGCAACGATTCGATCCAGTACCAGTGGCGACAGCACCTGGCCGCGCGCAGGGAGCGCGACGAGGACTGACCCCCGCACCGCTCTCCAGCACTCCAGCGCGAGCCCAGGTGCCTACCGCCAGTCCACCGACACCACGTCGTTGAGCCCTGGTGCGCGGTCACCGCTGGGCGGCGCGTGCGGCGGCTACGCTCCTGGCGAGTTGCTGGGCCAGACCGTCGGCCTCGTCGAGCGACAGCGACCAGCTCATCGTGACGCCGCTCTCGGAGCCGTCCGCGTGGCTGGTTGCCAGAGAGCGGATGCGGACGGTCGTGTCTGGCGCGGTGCTTTCGACGGTTGCCGATAAGGGGCCGCGCCCGTTGACGGGCGGGAGCGTTTCCCAGTCGATCCTGTCGCCGGGCTCGCGGCCGAAGACGGGGACGACCTTTCCTTCGCGGTTGAGCGCACCGGCGTACCCCTGCGCCCTGTCCGGCAGCGGCGCGCGGATGCCAGGGTTGTCGTGGACGACCACGGCCAGCGCCGCCACGACGGGGCGCCCGTTCTCGGTGCGGATTCCAGGGGCGATGCTCGACATGGCGGTGATGCTGTATTCGGTCATGGTGCTGCCTTTCGGTTCGATGTTCGCGGCTCGCCGGACGGCGGTGAGGTCACCATGCCCCCTGGGAGTCCCGATCATCGAGCGCGGCGCGGTCAGCAAGAAGAGCACCGTGGGCCGTGCCGGACGGAGTGGGGTGTGGTGCGTGGATTCCTGTCCACCCACGGCCAGCAGGTAAGGGCACAACCGCTCCGCGCTGCTCCGCGCGGAGCGCGGAGCGGATGGGCACCACCACGGCTTCCACCCACACATGCAGATCCAACAACCGCGTGCGCGATGCTCACGACCAACCACGCGGATCGCTTGCGGATCGCGCATGGGCATGAGGATTCCGACGCCGGCCTGTTGATACCGCATCAACTCGTGGACGGTGTTTCGGGGTGAATCGCGGCGGTGATGCTCACTCTGCTCATCCGATGAGCACGGAAGTGAGCAGCCGCATCTCCGCATTTACGCAGCTCAGAGACATTTTCGCTACCAAAAGTGAGCAGAATGAGCAGAATGAGCAAAGTGAGCAACCGCCCCGCGTGAGACGCTCAACGCGGCGGGGGGGGCATAGAGGGATAACGTAATACATAGATAAGCTAAGTAAAGGTTTCTTCGTTTAAGGGACTACGCCAAGCCGCGTCTCCGAACCCCCGTTGCTCACTCTGCTCATTCTGCTCACTTTGCTCATTCTGGAGCGGAGAAATGCTCTTTGAGCTGCGCGTATGCCACCGCCGAGTTGCTCACTTCCGTGCTCATCGGATGAGCAGAGTGAGCACCTCGCTCCAGCACCACCCACGAGCCCCGGTGGTGTCCCCGCCGTGATCGACATTGGCGCGGAGGTGGCCCGCCGCGATGAACCGCGGAGCGTCCCGCACCATGCCCGTCGACCGCTCCAGGGGCCCGCTTGAACGAGCCCTAATGTGATCCTCGCCACATCAAATCTCACATATGCGTTACGGTGCATGGATATTTGCTACATGTTGAAATCTCATAACCACACTACAAGTGGTCACGTTTCTGAGCGATCAGCGTTACGGCTTATTTTCCCTGGTTAAAACGGTGAGTCATAGGGGTGCAACGCTTCGGCGCGTTTATGCAATAGAAGAGCTAACGTCTTTGCCATGACGACCGAAACCTCCCCTCGAACCCGCGCCCGCGCCGTTCGCATCGCCCCCAGCGGGCTGTGGACTACGGGTGCTGTCAGCGTGCGCTGCGGCGTCCCTTTGCGGACTGTGCAGCATGCGATCACCAGCGGGCGACTGCCCGCGTACACCGTGGACACCCCGCAGGGAGCCATCTACGCGGTGAGGCCCGCCGATGCGCGGGCGTTGTGGGGCGAGATCCCCGACCTTGACCTGCCTGCCCCCACCGAGCTGGCGACGGCCTGACAAAGCGAAACGCCCCGGGATTGCGGCCCGAGGCGCTTCCGATTCCCCGAGAGGAACCCCATGTACGACCCAAAGACTACCGGAACTGGCGCGGACGACGGCCCCCCGAACCCCTACGGCGTCGCGCCGCTCGGCGACGACCTCGCCGAGATCGAGGCGGGCTTCTGGTCGGCGACCCCAGAACTGTCCCTGATCTGCGCTACAGCGCACCGCCGCGACGTGGGCCGCTGGGCTCTGCTCGGTGCCGTGCTGGCGAACCTCATCTCCTGGTTGCCGCCCTATGTGATGCTGACCGACCGCGACGGCACCCAGCACATCGCCAGCGCTGGATCGCTGAACCTGTTCGTCCATCTGATCGGCGACTCCGGCGACGGCAAGACCCGGGTGCTGAACGTGGCCCGCGAGCTGCTCCCCCCGAACGCCGATCGCTACGGCAGCGAGTCCGGGTCGGGGGCCGACCTGCTCAGCTCTGGCACGGGCGAAGGGCTCCTCAAGCACTTCGTCAGCTCGCGGAGCGTGACCGATCCCGCCACCAAGGAAACGTCGGAGGTGATGACGCAGCGCACCGACGTGGCCGTGCTCCACATCGACGAGGTCTCGACCTACCTGAGCGAGCTGTCGCGCACGGGAAGCAAGACCGCGGGAATCCTCACATCGCTGTGGTCGGGACAGCTCACCGGCTCCAACACGGGCGGAAAGGACAGCCGCACAAAACTGCCCGCCCACGCGGCCAGGGTGTGTGTGGTGATGCTCGCGCAGCCTGGTCTGTGCGAAGGTCTGTTCACCGACGAGTTGGTGGCAGGTGGCACCCCGCAGCGCCCGCTCTGGCTCCCTGGCTACGACTGGTCGCCGTGCCCGGTGACCGCCGCCCCCACGGGAGTCGCGCTCGCCTCGCCGCAGAAATGCTGGCAGCAGCTCCCGCAGTCGATGCACCCGCAGCCGTCGGTGACACCACCAGCTGCGCCCGCAGGCGCTCCGCAGGTCGGCGGAACGGCGGCTCCGACCCCAAACGCACCGCAGATCAACACGCTGCCGCCCGAACTCCAGTTCCCGCGTCCAGCACGTTCCCCAGAGGAGGCGGTGTGGATCAAGCAGCCGCCCGCCGCCCGCGCGGAGATCGCCGCGCTGGACGCGGCCATGCGGGCGCAGCGCCTGAGCCCAGCCCAGAAGGCGGCACTGAGCCCCGAGGAGCGCGAGGCTCGAAAGGCGCTGGCGATCCAGAAGCACGCCATCCTGACCCGCCTGAAGATCACCGTCGCACTCGGCCTGCTGCACGGTCGTTCCGACATGCAGCCCGCCGACCTCGACTGGACGCTCACCGAGCCCGTCATGCGGGTGAACCTCGGGATGCTGAGCTACCTGTGGATCGAGGGGCAGGCCGCCCGTGCCGTGGCGGCGCATCAGCGCGGCACCGAGCGCGGCGCTGAGTGGCTGGCGGAGCAGGAGGCTCGTCGCAACCCCGTGCGCAAGGTGATGCTGACGATCTGGCGCAAGCACCGTGATGTCGGGCCGCGCAGCTCGGGCTGGCACAACCGATGGATTTCCACCGACATGCGTCAGCACATCAGGCCCGCGAGGGCGCTCGGGTTGGAGGAAGGCTGGTTCCAGGTGACATCAGCCAAGGAGTACGGCGCGCTCGACCCAGAAACCGGCGAGGAACTCGGCCCACCGAAGGTCGGAGAGTCCACCCGCGCCGACCTTCGGGAGTGCGAGCGGCTCCGCGCGCAGGGCGTGGGGGTCTGACATGGACGACATCGCACGCACCGGACCGATCACCGTCACCCCGTTCGTCGCTTGGCCTGGCGCGGTGATCGTGCGCTGGCGGCACTACGAACCGTTGTTGTACGGCGTTCTGCGCAACCGCATCCCGATCCCACTGCGCCACTGGGACACCGGCCACAACGGCTGGGTCGTGAGTCCCGAAGCCGTGCCGCTGCTCCGTGAGGGGCTGGAGCCGTGGGGAGACGCCGTGATTTGGGGCCGCATGGACGGCGAGCCCAAGACCGAGAGGAAGAAGAAGAAGCGATGAGCACCGTCGAAGAACACCGCCGGGGCATCCTCCGCGAGCTGTTGATCCGTGGTGGGACGATGCCCGTGCCAACGGAGATGAGCGTCGAGCTGGTGGACGGTCTGGGCCTGCTCACGCGCCACGACCAGGTGCGCGAGGACGGCCACACGCTGCGCCTCGTCAACCCGCCGCGCATCCAAGACCTCGACGCCGACGACCGCGCGACGGCGCTGCTCGTCATGCAGCGTGTGCTGATCGGAGCCGAGGGAAAGCCACGCGGGATCGGGGACGGAGCCGGACAGCTCGCCGAGCTGCTCGGCGACAAGCAGCGGGCCGCGCGCGTGCACCGCGCGGCGATGTCCGCGCTGACCGAGGACGGACTCGTCCGCGCCGCCGACGGACGGGTCACCGACACTTCCGGGCCGCTGCACCGGCAAGGGCGATCAGCGGCGCCGACGACGGTGACGGCACTGGAGCCGAGCACCCCGACCCCCGTGGAGCCCGCGCCGGTCGCACCGAAGCCCGCGCCGGTCGTCAAGCAGGCGACGGTGGAGAAGCCGGTGGCCGTCGTCGTGGAGAAGGCAGCCGCGCCGGTCGTCAAGCAGCCGCCGACCCCCGTCACCCCGCAGCCGGTGGCCGCGCCGACCACGACCGCGCTCATCCCGTCCCGCGCCGAGGCGACCCTGGAGCGGATCGCCGACGCCCTGGAGCGGAGCACCGTGCTCCAAGCCGACACCGCTGGGCGCGTCGGCATGGGCTCCGAGGTTCAGTACAGCGCGGACGCTGCACGCCTCGCGCTCGCGCAGCATGTGGCCGTCCTGATCGGCGCCCACGGGCCGATCACCCGCAGCGAGCTGACCGCTAACCGGCTTTCGAAAGCGCAGAGGGATACAGCCAGCGCAGCTCTAGCGTACGCGGTTGGAGTTGGTGCGCTCCGGCTCTCGCATCGGCGTTATCACCTCGTCGATGCGTCGAGGTTGGGATGGACGCCGGGCGGTTTCGAGCAGGCCGTCGCCGAGCAGAGGGCAGCCGCTCAGATGCGCGCGAAGGCGCTCGCTGATCGGCAGGCGCGCGCTGACGCCGCGCTGGTGAACCGCGAGTCGGAGGCCGCGTTGCAGAGGGTGCTCGCACGATGACAGCAAACACGGGACGTGACGGAGTGGCGTCGGGGACAGACGCCATGATCACGGAGATGGACACCAGCACCGAAGGAGCAGAGATGCCGAACGCCGAGACCGCACCGCGCTATGGGCGCGGGTTCTACGTCGCCTGGTTCGCACTCTTCACGTTGATCTCGATGGCGCTCAACGGACTGCACGCCTACATCGCCATGCCCCGAGCGTGGGATGCGATGAACGACTCGATCCGCGGTTGGCTGGCGGTGTCGGGCGCGATGCCGACCTGGCTGGCCGTGACCGCCGTGGCCGTTTCGCAGATCCCGCCGGTGGCGCTGGCGTGCGCCACCAACGCGCTAGTGAAGCCCGACCCGCACACCACGAGCGGGCGCGGCACGGCGGCGCGGAGCACGACGTGGACTATCGCCGGTGGAGCGTTCGTGCTGAGCGCGATCGCCATGACCGAGCTGACGCACATGCTGCTCGGCGTCCCGCTCTATGTCGCGGCGATTATGCCGATCATCGTGGACGTCAGCATCGTCGCCGCCGTGCTTCGCCTGGAGATCCGCCGCCGCGGACACGCTGAGGAAGCGCACGTTCCCGCCGATGCGTCACCGCAGGTGGGAGCCGTGGAGCAGACCGACGACGCACCCGTGAACCGCACCGTGACGCAGCCCCCAGCGCGCCGTGAGGCGTCGCAGAGCACCCCTGTGGAGCGCGCCACGGGCCGCGTCACAACGGCCCGCGAGACGCCCCAGGAGCGCTCCGTGGCGCACCGTGATGCGAACCGCGGGGCATCGGTGACACGGCCCACGGCGCAGCAGAACCGCGTCGTGGTTCCCGATGACGTGGAGGCCGTGGCGCAGCGGATCGTGGAGCAGACGACGATCACGCAGTCCGTCGAGGTGATCGGCGACGTGCTCACCCGCCACGCCGCCGGTGAGTCGCAGCGGCGGATCGCTGGGGCGACCAGCGTGTCGGCCAGCACGGTCGGGCGGATCGTCAACGCCGCAGCGGAAGTGCAGTACGCGGACGCCCTGGGCGGTGCCGAGGCCGACCAGGACAGCGACCAGCCCGACCCCGCGCGAGTCCTCGCCGCCGTCGGCTGATCGCCGATACGCTCAACCCGAAGCCCCGCCACAATCCCCCCTGTGGCGGGGCTTCTTCATGCGCGGGTTTGGGTCGGTTTGGGTTCCAAGTTTGGGTTCTTGGCGCAGCAGCCGCGAAATCGTGGTGTTTGCGTTCCCGAAACTAGCTCTGAGCTGCACGAACAGAGCATCACGGGAGAGCTGAAATTGCAGCCTCCTGCCGCCGATCCTTGGGTTCGGTTGGGTCAGATGTTTGGGTTCGCGTGGGTCGCCCTCGCGGCGTTCCCGACCCCGTTTCAGAGTTTGCTACACGCCGAGCGCGGCGAACACCGCGGACCGTCGCCGACACCGCAGATCAAGTACGGCTCGCCAGCTCTCACGGCACTAATCACCGCAGGTCACATGATGTCGTCACCGGGGGTAGCACGCCCAGAAGGGTGGTTTTGGAGAAGCCCGGTACCCTCCACTTTAAGCGCCTGCCTTCGGCGGCATTTATCTCTAAAGGAGTTTGCTATGAGTATCCACGACATCCCCCTGGCCCCCGCCGCCGACTGCGGCGGCGTCCACTGCCCGACGCTGCATGAAGTGGTCGGGGTCGGCTCCCCTGGCACCACTGGCGCCCTGGATCAAGTCGCCGAGTACCTCAACGCGATGGGGAGTCACGTCCCCTGGTACGCGACCCCTGGAGCCGTCGTCGCGCTCATCACGATCACCGTGATGACGCTGATGCTGGCTGGGCTGATCGGCTACCGCGTCCACGCCGCGCGGAGTGCACGATGAACCGCTGCGCCGTGGCGCTCGGCGCCTTCGTCCTCACTGCCGGATTCGCCGTCGCCGTTCCGACCCCGATGGCGAGCGCGAGCCCGTGCGAGAGCGGCCAGATCCCGTTCATCGAAAAGACGACTGGGCGCGTCACGTGCATGACCTGCCCAGCGGGGACCACAGCGCTCCCCAGCGGCTGGTGCCAGCGCAACGGAACCGGCCGCGCGCCGAGCGCACCGAGCACGTCGGAGTCGCGCGGTGGAGGGAGCGCCACGACATGACGTACCCAAGCGATCCCGCCTACGCAGAGGACTACAACGGGTACACCGACGGCGCGCCCGACCACGCCGCTGGATACCCCGTCAGGCGCCCGAGGCTTTGGCACGCGCTCGCGCTCGCTGCCGTAACGGCGTGGGTGTTGATGTCGTTGATCCGGCCGTCCAGTTGTGACGCGCTCGCCGCGAACTCGCCGAGCATCCCGATGCCGACCCCACCGACCACCACGGCGCCCGCCTGGGCCGATTCGCCAGTGACGATCTCCGCGCGTCCCGGAGCCACCGCAGACGGATTCGCGCAGTGCCAGGTGCTCGGCACCCGGCTGGAGCGGCTGGAGTGCTTGACGGACAGCGATCAGATATACCCCGTGCCGCAATACGAATCGTGGCGCTCGGCGTCGGCGAGCGCGGAGTCGAGCTACGCCAGCGCCACCTCGTCGGCGGCGTCGGCCCAGGCGTCAGCAAACTCCGCGCACCGCGCGGCGGTGGACAAGTGCCAGGGCTCGCGGGGCGGGTTCTCGGGCGTCCTGCAGTGGCTGGCGATCATCCTGAGCATCGGCTCGGTGATCATCGGATGGCGACGCATGAAGGTCTACGTAAAGCACAAGCGGGACTGTCTCGCGGTCGACCAGTTCGACCGCACATATCCCGAGGGGGAGGAGTGGCGGGCTCGCCACGAGGAGTTGGAGGCGGTCGTCCCAGCCGCGTATGACGCGGCCAGCGAAGCATTTTCGCAGCGCATCCACTGGTTCGGCGGCAACCCAGTTGCCGACGAAGGGCGGGCTGATCGCTACCACGACGTCGCCACGCGAGCGAACGCTGAGAGGAAGCGTCGCCTCGGCGGCGGATGGGTGCCTGGCATGGGTGGCGACGGCGATCTGCCCGAACCGAAACTGCCGCCGCAGACTCCCGCAACCCCGACCGCGCAGAGCGCCGGTGATTGGCGCGCGGCGCTCGCATCCGACAGTGAGGACTGGTGAACATGAACCCCCTGCTGAACCGCAACACCGTGACCGCCCTGGCCGCGCTGTCCGGCACCCTCGCCGTCTGGACGGCGACCGCGACCAACTTGGGAGCGTCCTCCGCGCTCCGTCACGTCGCGACCACGGCGGTGCTGGCCGTCGTCTCCGTCGCGCTGTGGATGCTGCGACCCGAGGATGACGACCAGCCGCCACGGCCCACCTACCGGCGCGGGCCGTCCCTCCGCGAGCGCCTGGCCGCGCTCACGCAACCAGCACCGCTCCCACACCGGCCCGCCTCGCGGTACCCGGGCCACGGCGCACCCCCTGCACCAGCTCCGTCGCCGACCCCTGAGCCCACCTCGTACCCCGAACCGCCGACCCCTGAGCCCGCACCACCGGCAGCGCCGACCTTCCGCGCCGACGGCGAGTTCAGCCATCTCGATTCGGTCTTCGGGCACGACAAAGACGGAGGCCAGTGACCATGGGCGTAGGACGGTTCCTGCTTGACACGGGTGTAGAAGCCGCCAAGTGGAAGATGATGGGGCCAGGCGCGAGGGGCACCCACAACCGCTTGGCGATGGACGCCGCGCTCCAGCACCAACGGCACCAAATCTCTGCGGTGTACAACGGGCCGAAGGAGGAGCAGGCGGCGGCGGAACGCGCCGCGAAGGAGCAGCAAAGGCAGCACGAAGCATGGGAAAAGCAGCGCCGAGCCGAGCTGGCCGAGCAGGAAAAAGCGGCCTGGCGCGAATGGGCCGCAGCCCCGCGCTACAGCGGCGGGAACAGCCACCCCGACCCGATCCGCGTGCTACATCACCGCGCGGGGAAAGTGCCGGTGGCAGTGCTCCCACCGCCGGACAGCGGCGATCCCGCGCTCATCAACGGCGCCCGCGCCCTGGTTCACCAGCGGCCCGAGCTGGCGACGGACGAGCGGTTCATGGAGAAAGCGCGGCTGGCCGACGCCGCGTGGCCTGATGTGCGGAGCCGCTACGGATCGCTGCTGGCCGCGATCCGCGACGAAGCGTGGTGGGCGTCCGTGTGCGCCCCCGTCGCAGCGGGCACGCCGCACGTCGCTATCCGCGTGGACAGCGAGCACGCATGGACTGGGCAGTACGCCACTGGACGCGAGAAGATCGTCACTTACGACCTCCCCGTCGTCGCCGGGCTCAAGGTCGCCGGTGATGGTCTTCGCATCCGCATCGCGCCGCGCGTAGGCGACAACGGGGCGAGGTGGAAGAAATCCCTGGAGCACATTCGCGCGGCTTTCAAGGCCGTCGGCGCGCCCGCCGGGAACATGTCGATCACCGAGGACGGCAGCGGCGCCATCGTGATACGACTCAACGACCGTGATCCGCTCTCCGATGCGGTGCAGATCGACCACATCTACGACCCCGAGCGGTTCCGCTCCCTGCTGGGTGTGACGGCCTCGGGTGAACCCGCGTGGATCACCTGGAAGGGGTCGTCGGGACTCGTGGTGGGCGGAGTGCCGGGATCGGGCAAAACGGCGTCGATGCTTCCCGTTTTCGCTGCCATGCGCGGCGAGGTGGAGCTGCACATCTTCGACGGGAAGTCGGGCTTCGACTTGCATCCGTTGAGGCATATCGCGGCGACGTATGACCGCAGCGGCGACGTCGCGGCGCCGCTGGAGACCCTGCGCCGTCTCGACCGGCTGCGGGTGGAGCGGGCCGAGGCGCTCTACGCGCGCGAGGGAATCAACAACTTCTGGAACTCCGACTTGGCGACCCGCCGCCGCCTGGGCGTCAAGCCGGTGTTCGTCGTGCTCGACGAGGTGCAGACGTGGACGGACACCGGCGGTATGGACAAGGCGACCAAGGCCGTCGCCGAGGAGATCACCGCGCTGATCCGCACGCTGATCCAGAAGGGCCGCAGCGCGGGCATCGTGACGATCCTGACCACACAGAAGCCAGACGCGACGACGATCCCGACGAAAGTGCGCGACAACGCCGCGCTGAAGCTGGCTTTCAAGGTCAGCACCCCCGAGCAGGCCATCACGATCCTCGGAAAGCAAGCGCCAGACGCACCCGATCCGACCGAAATCCCGATGAGCGCCAAGGGGCGGTTCGTGATGGAAACCGAGGGGCAGGGAACCATCCTCGGACAGGCCGGGTACCGCGATCCCGACGACCTCGAATCGGAACTGGCCGACGCCGAGCCAGTGGAGGATCAGGCAGCGGTGGCCGAGCGGCTGACGGCCCCCGAACCCACGACCGCCCCCGTGCTGACCGTGGTTCCCGACGTCGTGGAGCCTGCACCCGTGCCGACCCCCGACCCGCTGGCCGCGCTGATCCCGAGCGCCGAGGAAATCGCGCAGATGACGGTCGCCGAGCGCATCGAGGTCATGCGTCTCGTCGCGCAGCTTCGGGGCAGCGATCCCGCCCCCGTGGTGGAGGTTCCCGCCGCGATGGTCGAGCCATCCGAGCTAGTGAAGCCCACACGGCGCACCCGCGCGGCCAAGACCGCCGAGACCGTCGTCAACGACACCCCCGATTTCTGAGAAGGACTGAGCAGTGACCCGCACCGTTTTCGCCGTGGACGTGACCACGAGCGTCGTCAGCATCGCCCGCGTGCAGGAGACCGACGGCCCCGCGATTCCAGCAGTGAGCTGGATCGACCCGCCGTCGTTCGGCGGGTCGCACCGCCCCCTGACGACCTGGCAGAAAGCCTGCGAGGTGGCCGACGAGGTGGTCGCCAAGATCACCTCAGCGGGAAACCCCACGATGGTGGTCATGGCAAAGCAGCAGTGGGGGCCGACAGCGCCGTGGAAACTGCGGGGGAACTCGCGGGCGTCGCTCCCAGGTGACCCGAGCGCACAGCGCCGCATCCAGATCCACACGCTGATCGAAGACCGGCTGCACCGCCTCGGCGTGCCCGTCGCCGAGTTTCCCTACGTCACGGCCTTGAAGTGGGCCAGGGGCTACGGCGAGAAGGGGCGCGGCGGTGAGGTGATGACCGCGCTGACCGACTACGTGGCCTCCACCTGGGGAATCGAGCAGCGCACCGAGATCGGACGGGACGGCAAACCGCACACCCGCAGCTTCCGTCCAGCAGTGGCCGTCCTCGCCGCCATCGGCGCGATGGCTGTCGGTGTTGAGGTGGCGGGGATCGAGGTCACGGACGCCCGCCTGGGGATGCTGGACGCGGCCAAGAACGCGATGATCCAGTGGCCCGCCGAGTTCGTCCCGCCGTCCACCCCCGCGTCGTGGGATGAGCGCAGGAGGCATCCCGAGGTGCTCACCGTCGGGGTTTGACCCGACAACGGGCGCAGACGCGCCCCAGGCGGCTGCGCCGCCCGATCCGTGCAACCCTGCACCCGCGGGCGGCGATCCGCGTCGCCCATCGACGCCCAGGAGGAGCCATGTCCGATCAACCCGCCGCAGCTAAGAAGTTCTGCATCGAGCCCCACAACGAACGCACCGATACCGCGACGTCGATGCCGCCGAAGAACGACGACGACCCGCCGCGCCTGGGAGCCCGGCTTCGCATGCCTATGCAGGGAGACGCCGAGGGTCGCTGACCCCGAGACAGCACCAGGGCGCGCCGTCATGCTGGCACGCCGACACGCCCTGCTGCTGGCCTCCACGGAAACAGCCGTCAGCGGGGTTACCTTGACGCCGTGACCGCACCCGCAGAGACCATGACCAAGCTGACGATCCGCCTCGACACCGCGCTGCACAAGAGGATCAGGATTGCGGGGATCGAGCACGACGTGAGCGTGCAAACCCTGGTGACAGAAGCGATCGAGAAACACCTCTCCACCCTCGGCGCGTGATCCTCGACCTGTTCTCTGGCGCGGGCGGCTGGCTGGAGGGTCTGCTTACCCTGCATCCTGGCACCGATCACCTCGGCGTCGAAATCGACCCCGACGCGGTGACGACCTCGCGCGCCGCCGGACACACGGTGATCGCCGCTGACATCACCGCGCTCGACCCCGCGACGTTTGGCCCGATCATCGGCATGACTGGCAGCCCACCGTGCCAGCCGTTCTCGGTGGCTGGTGCTGGTGAAGGACGGGCCGCGCTCGACAGAGTGGTGAGTGCCGTGCGCGGTCGCCTACCGCGACTCGACGCCAAGACACGGCTCACGGTTGAACCGCTGCGGTGGGTGAAAGCGCTGACCCCCGAGTGGATCTGCATGGAGCAGGTGGTGCCCGTCTTGCCCGTGTGGAGGGTCTACGCGGAGAGGCTCGAAGCGCTGGGCTACCACGCCGTGACTGGTGTGCTGACCGCCGCCGATTACGGCGTCCCGCAGGATCGGCGCCGCGCGGTGCTCATCGCCAGCCGTGTGGGCGAGGTTCGGCTCCCCGAACCGACGGCTCGCGTGAGCATGGGCACGGCGTTGGGAATCAGGGATGACCGGGTATTGCGATCCAACTACTCGGGACACGTCGCGGGCGGGGGAAGGACGGCAGCAGAGCGGGGCCGGACTATCCGGCGGCTCGACGAGCCCGCCGTGACGATCACCCGCCGCGCGCCTCAATGGCAGTGGCCTGACGGGAGGCGAGTCACGCTCACGCCAGCGGAGTGCGGTGTCCTGCAAGGATTCCCGCGTGACTACCCGTGGTCGGGCACGGTCAGCGCGCAGCGGTTGCAGGCGGGCAACGCGGTTCCGCCTGGGCTGGCCGCACCGCTCATTCGCGCGGCGAGTCACCCCGTCGGACGCAAGCCGAAGCCGAGCATGACCGAACTCAGCGTTCGCATCCCGAGCGACCTCCACAAGCGGCTGCGACTGGCCGCTGTCGAACAGGGCGTGTCAGCGGGAGCACTTGCGGCAGAGGCACTCTCAGCGATCAGGTGAGGTACCGCACGACGGCCAACCGAAGTCGCGCATCCACCCACTCTGCCGCCGCGCCCTCCAAGAAATCCCGCAGCTCATCCGCCCCCGAAAACGCGGTCACCGGCACCGCCAACCACCGCGACGCTTGCCGCCGTGCCGACACCAGATCCGCGTAGGTCTCCCGCAGCTCATCGAACGCCCCACGCCGCGAGACTGGCGGCACATCGGCAGCCGTCAGCTCACCACCGGCGGCGAGAAACGCGGCCAACCTGGCATGGAGGTCGTCGGCGTCGGACACCTGCTGAGCATCCCACGCTGGGGAGGCTGGGACATGATTATGCGAGGTCAAGCGGCCAAACGCGCCTGAAGCGCCTCCGCCAGCACCCGCCTCTCCGCAGCGTGGCCCCGACGATCCTCAATGTCGGCCAGCCGCGCAGAGATCGCCGCCAGAGACCGCCCCGCGCACCAGCGCGCGGCATCCCGTTCCTGCTCTTGCTGGGCAGCCCTGTACCGAGCAGCGCACGCCCGGTTGTCAGCTCGCCGTAGCGACACCGCTTCGGCCAGCGCGATCTTCTCGGCGCGGGTAGTCGGGGTCGGGCGGCGCCCGCCGCTGCACGGGCAACGGTGGCCACCCTGGGCGATTGCTTTGCACATGGGGACATCGTGGCGTCAAGCAGGGAAAATCATGTCCCAGGCGTGCGCGCCCGGGTGACGAGTAGGTGGGTAGCGCACCACTCCCGCCGAGCCCGACCGCTCCACGGGACACGGTGCAACTTCTCTGGCTGCCCGCGGTCATCCCGACCCACGGTGCTCATAGCTCGATGCTCGTTTCCGGTGCGCGCTGGAGGGGTCATCCCGATCCGCGACTTTTGGTGCGGGGCACGAGTGAAAAGTGAAGTGGCCCCTGCATCGTGGGTGATGCAGGGGCCGTGTCACGGGGGCATATCCCGCTACTTCGTCGTGCTGGTGTTGGACTCAGCCAGGCCGTCCACGACTTCGTACTCGATGCCGTGTGCGGCCAGTGCGCGCAGCGTGGGGCTCTCACATGTGCATGGGCTCGATACCATGTCAATCACCTCCTCTCGCAGCGTGTGGGGATGGGTAGCAGTGAATGGGGCCGCGTCGGAAGCGCGGCCCCGCTGCTGTTCTCAGGCCGCGCGGCGCTCCAGCTCGACCAGCTCGCACTCGTCGAGCAGGTTGCGCGGGACCGACGAGAGCCGGTGAGCGGTGACGACGACCGAAACACCAGTACCGCGCCCGCGCCCACGCTCGGCGATCCGCCCCACCTGCTCCCACTGCTCGCGGGTCAGGTGGTCAGCCGGGTCGATCACCAGCAGCAGCGGGATCGGCACCTGGCGTGGCAAGCTCAGCCGCTCGGAGAGCGATTCGTCAGCGATCCGGGACTCCATGAGGTCGCGCGCCGTGGTCACCAGCGCGCGGTCGAGTCCGTCCCATTCCCGTTCGTGGTGTTCGTTCGGGATCAGCACGGCTACGTGCCCGCCGTTGGAGACGTGCTCGCGGGCGAGTTCCCGTGCGGTGGTGGTCAACCCCGACCCAGGGACGCCGACGATGATCGTTGATTCGGTCATTTTTCCTTCTCCTTACCCCGCCACGTTCGGGCGGGAAGCTGTTGCGTGGTGGTGGATTTCACAGCCACTCCACCGATTTCGTCCACACGAACCGCCCCCGCCCACGGGGACGTGGGAAGCTCAGCACCACCATCCCGTTCTCGCTCACATGATCCACGCGGCACTCCCTCGCTGGCCCCGTGGGCGGGACGGCCATGATGGTCGTGCCAGGGATCAGCTCAGCGGTGCTGGTCATGGGAGCCACACGTCCGGCGGGTCGATGGCGTCGCGGAGCGCGGCGATCAGCTCGTCATTGGTCAGGTAATCGTCGCTCGGGTTGGGATCGTCGACCGGAGCATCGCCCGCCAGCCAGTGCTTCACGCCGCAGCGGTAGATGGTCTCAACGTGATCCAGCGTGACCTCGGGGCGCACCGCTACGGGTTCGATGATTTCGCGGACTTCGTGGACGACGCTGAGCCAGAGCAACAGCGAGTCCATGTACGGGTCGCTGCTGGTGCCCGGGTTGCGGAAGCGGGTGCGGACGACGAGCCCGAAGAGGTGCCCGGCGGCTTCGGCAACGGTGTCGTGGTCGGATTTCTTGCTCATGGTCAGTTCCTCGCAGGCGTCGGGATATAGGTGTCGGTCGCGATGTGGCCGATGGTCACTGGGGTGACGAAGCCACCCAGCACCAGACGGTCGATCGCGCTCTGGACGGTCTCAAGCTCCATGCGGGTGTACGCCGCTGCGGTGAGCGGGCGCAGGCCCGTCGGCTCGCAGAGATCCAGCGCCGCGTAGACGATCAAGTCGCTCAGCGAATCCCCGTCCCCGCCACGACATTGCGCAGCGAGGCTTTGATAGGCGCCCCTGTTCATCGTTCAACTCCAACCCTCCCCGTCGTCGTCCAGGCAGACGACGCACATGCACTTCGCGCAGCGGCCTTCGAACTCCCAAGTCGCGCGATCGACGAGTTCTCCGCAGAAGCAGCAGCGACTCTGATCACAGCGCAGGCCAACGGCTTTCAGATATGCCCGCACGCCCTGATCCCAGTGCTCCTGCACCTCGTGGAGGGCGTCCTGGTGGAGGTGGGCCAGACGCCCGAGGATCGTGGGCAGAGCGCTGTCGTGGGCGAGTCGGGAGTGGATCGTGGCGCGTGCCTCCCGCACTTCCACGAGCAGCAGTAGGAGGTTCGTCCAAGCAGTGTCGTCGGCCTCGGCGCGGCAGACTGCGGTGTCCGGCTGTTCGTCGTCGGCGAGGTTTGAGAGGTGGTGCTCGGCCAAGATCGCATCACGCGCGGCCAGCACGTCGGGGTCGTAGGTCTCGTGGAAATTATCGAGCAGGTACTCGGCGTCGTGCAGGATCATCGTCACCACCCCGCCGCGAGTGACCGTTGGAGAGTGCGCGCCATACGGGTCACCAGGATCGGCACATCGGCGTCCGACGGCCCTTCGCCGCCGACGACGATCACGGTGCCCCTCAACACGTTCCGCCCTGTTTCGCGGTTCAGCCGCTTCCACAAAGCCGTGGCGATCAGGTTGATCGGTAGGCCCGCCGCGATGGAGTCGGAGTGCGCATAGAAGGCGGCGCGGAGGTCGGTGTCAGTCGTGCCGTACACCGCCTCGATTGGCCCGCCCACGATGGCCTGGTAGCCCTCGGCGTCGTCTGGCTCGACCTGCTCCGTGCGGGGTTCGCCAGACGGCGGGATCAGCAGGGCAGTGATGGTGGCGGTCATGGTTACGCCGCGCTGATCCGGTTGGCCGCGATGTAGCGCTTCACGCTGCTGAGCGGCACGTTGATCCACCGGCCGACGCGCACCCCTTCGAGTTCGCCGGACTTCACCATCGCGTACACCTGGCTGCGCGAGACGCCGAGACGCTCAGCGGCTTGCTCGGCGCGGAGCAAGTACGTGGAGTCGTCGTCCACGGCGGGAGCGGGGGTCGAGTTCGCAGCCGCGCTCACGGCGGCGTCCACCAGTTCGGCGATGCGCGAGGCGAGTTCGCTCGGTACGGTCACGGCGTTTCCTTTCGAGATGCGGGGTAACCGTGATGGTTATGGTAAAACCATATCACAAGTAGGCGGGATTCACCGTTTTTCATCTGGAGAAACCGTCTTCGTCACGGGTTTTCGGTAGTATTCGCGGCATGGCACGCCCAAAACCGCAGGTTGGAGAAACGAGTCGTGTGGTCGGGAAGAACGCAAAGAGGCTTCGTGAGCAGATGGGGCTCACGCTGGCGCAGCTCGGCGAGCGCCTGGCCGCGTTGGGGCACCCGATGAGCACGGCGTCGATCAGTGAACTGGAGCGCGGCGTGCGAAAGGCGACGGTGGACGATCTGACCGTGTTCGCCGCTGCGCTGCACGTGAGCCCAGTCGCCCTGCTGATGCCGGAGTCGATCCTGGAGGACACCGAGATGGTGAGCCTCACGGGCGTTGATCGGGCGCTGCCGATGTTGCTGCTGCCGTGGTTGCGCGGCCAGGAGCCGTTCGACGAGGGCGACCTGCGAGACCCCGATGCGGTCGAGCAGTTCCGGAGGCGGTCGCTGCCGCCGTGGGCATGGGGGAGTAGGCGATGACGGAGCGGAGGAATCTGCCGCCCGGGGTGAAGCGCAAGACCCTGGCCTCGGGCGCGATTCGCTACGAGGTTCGGGTGGACGTGCACAACCCGAACGCCGAGGGGCCGCAGCGGGAGCAGGTCAGGAAGCGCTTCAAGACCAAGGCCGAAGCCTTGGAGTTCTACAACGGCGTGCAGAGCGAAAGGGCTCGCGGCACGTTCGTGTCACCGTCAGAGATGACGGTGCAGCAAGCCGTGGACGACTGGCTCGCTGGACAGCGGATCAGGCCGAAGACCCGCAGCGCGTACATCACCGCGCTGCGTCCGGTGGTCGACGCGCTCGGGAACAAGCGGGTGCAGGCCGTGACGAAGGCCGACCTGGAGAAGGTGCGCGGCTCCCTGGAGGACGGCACCTCGACGATGGGGACGTGGAACGCCCCGACGAAGCTCAAGGGCAAGCCGGTCAGGAAGAAGTGGGCCGCGTCGAACATCAACGTCACGCTGCGGTTGGTAACCACGATCTTCAAGGACTTGCTCGACCAGGGCGTCCTGCCGCGCAACGTCGCCGAGTTGGTGAAGCGCCTGGAGACCGAGAAGCCGCCCATCGTGGTGCTGACCGACGCGCAGACCAAGCGGCTGCTGGCCGACACCGCCGAGGATCGTCTCGGCGTCGCCTGGCGGCTGGCGACGTGCGGGATGCGCCGCGGTGAAATCTGCGCCCTGCGTTGGACGGACGTGGACTTCACCGCCGGGGTCGTGAGGATCATGGAGAACCGAGTCCCGGTGAGCGGTGGCACGCACACCGGGCCTCCGAAGACGCCGACCGCGATCCGCGAGATGCCGATGCTCCCCGACGTGAAGGCCGCGCTGAAACGGGAGAAGAAGCGCCAGGCGGCGGAGCGGCTGCGCGCCGCGAACCTCTACGTCGGTCAGGGTTACGTCGTGTGCGACGAACTCGGTCGCGGACTGCACCCAGACACGCTCACGCACAAGTGGGCCGACGTGCTCGCTGAGCTGAAACTCCCGCATGTCCGTTTGCACGACGCCCGCCACGGCTTCGCCTCGCTGGCGCACGCCGCTGGGGTTCCCCTGGCGGACATCGCCGCGTGGCTGGGCCACAAGGACGGCACTTTCACGCTGCGGACGTACACCCACAGCACCGACACGGGATTGTCGAAGACCGCCGAGACGATGGGGAAGGTGTTCGGGAAGACCGCTGCGAAGGCAAAGGTGACACGGAAGTGACACAGACGGGTACACGCTCGGCGCCGCTGGGTGGACGAAACGCCAGGTCAGCGCTCCTCGGCTGATCGGAAAACGCCTGGACGCGCGTTGCGCTGCCGCCTGAAAAGCGGAAGGTCGCCGGTTCGATCCCGGCCCTGGCCACTTTGAGAACCACCTGGTGACGGGTGGTTTTTCTCGTCTCTGGGCGCTTCCGTGAGAAGGTCCCGATGACCCACAGTGACCCATTCCGGAATTAATCGCCTTCGCGGTGACCCCGATGACCCAACCGTGGGTCACTCGGAAGAGGCGGCGTCTGGCTTCGCGGTCGTGATCGAGTTCAACACCGCGGCGGCATCAGTGAGCGCGTCGTTCGTTGAGTGCGCATAGGTACGGAGAGTGAAGCCGGCATCTTGGTGCCCGAGCCATGCCGCGATCACCGCGACGGGAACGCCGCGCATGTGCATCAGCGTCGCGCAGGAGTGCCTCGCATCATGCAGCCGTACGTGCGGGAGACCGGCGGACTCGAGCGCCGACTTCCACGCCTTCGTCAACGTGTCCGGGTGCGGCGGGTGGCCGAGCTCATCGACGACCACGAGCCCTGTGTCCTTCCACTTGCTCCCGAGCGCGAGCTTCGCCTCTCGCTGCCGCTTCCGTTCCGCCTTCAACGCGCGCGCGAGATCGTCGGGCATCGGCAGAGTCCTGGTACTGGTCTTCGTCTTCGTAGCGGCGGTGACGCTGCCGCCCGAGACCGCAAGGCGCGCAGCGGCGATGGAGAGGGTGCTCTTGTCGAAGTCCACCGACGCCCAGTCGAGCGCGAGGATCTCACCGCGGCGCAGCCCGTAGACCGCGAGCTGCCACGCGACCCCGAACGTGTCGGCGGCCGTCGCGCTGAGCAGCTTCGTCACCTGCTCCGCGTCGAGGGTGTGCATCGTGGACTTCTCGGTGGGGAGACTCTTCACCAACGCGGCGGGGTTGCGGACCACGATGCCCTGCGCCATCAAGTCATCGAAGATCGAGCGGGCGCGTGCCAGCATCGGGTTGATCGAGGCCGGTGACCACGCGGCGCGCACCTGCTTCTTGTTCTTGGTCAGCTTCTCCGGCGCGTGCCAGGTGCCCATGCGGCTCGTGCCGTCGCGCAGCGCGGTGACCACCTTCTCGATGTCGTCCTTCGTCACCTGCTGCACGGGCCGATCGCCGAGCGCGTCGACCAGCGGCCGCAAGCTCGTGACGTAGGCGCTCATGGTCTTGGGTCGTATGCGCTGCCCGATCAACCACGAGTCCACGGCCTGGCGCACGGTGATCTCGCTCGGCGCGACATGGGTGCCGTGACCGAGTTCGGAGACGACAGTCGATCAGGCGGTGCCGGGAGGCACTCCGACTCCTGCCGCACCGACCGATGCCAGCGCCGCGAAGCCCGCCGATCCCGCTCCCGGTGCTCCGGCGCCGGCCCCGGGTGGAGTTCCGTCGGCGGGTACACCGGGTGCGCCGAAGCCCGCCGCGGGAGGCGGACCGAGCTCGGCGGAGTCCACCGCGGCGGGTACGAGGCAGGGTCAGCCGTCACCGTCGACCACCGCGCTCGACCCGTCTGCCGTGCGCTGACACGAGAAACAGAACACCCCGCAGCCGTGCAGGTTGCGGGGTGTTCTGTGCCGGGGTGAGGCAGGGGTAACTTCGACGCGGAGGCCTTAGCGGGCGGTAGTGAGTTCGGTGGCGAGGGCTTCGACGCGGGTGGCGATGTCGTCACGCACGAGGCGCATCCGCTCGACCCCCTCAATGCCACGTTCTGATGGCTCGTCTGTGTCCCAGTTGACCAATCGCACGCCGGCCGGCGGCTCGACAGAAACTTCGCGGCCGAGTGTGACCACCAGGTCGACGCGAGCAAGTAGGTCAGGATCGATCGGCTTCGGGACCTCACCCGTGATGTCGATACCAACTTCGGCCAGGGACTCGGCGGAGACGCTGTTGACTGCGGTGCCGGGCTCGGTACCTGCTGAGTACACGGTCACCGCGTCGCCGGCTGCCTGGCGCATCAGACCGGCGGCCATCTGTGACTTGCCGCCGTTCTTCACACACACGAACAGCACGCTCGGTGTCTTTGTGTCGGGGATGCTGTCGTGGTCGGGCATCAGTTCACGCTCCGGGAAGGGGCGGCACACACGGCCGGTGAGGGCGGAGTGAGGGTAAATCGCTTGCGCAGGGCCAGTGAGACATACACCAGGGCAACCAGAACGGGGACCTCGATCAGCGGTCCGACGACGCCGGCCAGGGCCTGCCCGGAGGTGGCGCCATAGGTGGCGATCGCGACGGCGATGGCGAGCTCGAAGTTGTTGCCCGCGGCGGTGAACGCCAGTGTGGTGGTGCGCTCGTAACCGAGGCCCATCGCTGCGCCGAGTAGGTAGCCGCCGCCCCACATGATCGCGAAGTACACCAGCAGCGGCAGCGCGATGCGGGCGACGTCCCAGGGGCGGGAGGTGATCTGCTCGCCCTGTAGGGCGAAGAGGATGACGATGGTGAATAGCAGCCCGTACAGCGCCCACGGTCCCACGCGGGGCAGGAACTTCGCCTCGTACCAGGCGCGGCTCTTTGTCTTCTCCCCGACGCGGCGCGAAAGGTAGCCGGCGAGCAGCGGGATGCCGAGGAAGATCAGCACGGATTTGGCGATCTGCCACGGCGAGGCACTGATGATCGTCTGTTCGAGGCCGAGCCAACCCGGGAGGATCGAGAGGTAGAACCAGCCGAGGACGGCGAACATGATCACCTGGAACACCGAATTCAAAGCAACGAGCACCGCGGCGGCTTCACGGTCACCGCAGGCGAGGTCGTTCCAGATGATCACCATGGCGATGCAGCGGGCCAGGCCGACGATGATGAGCCCGGTGCGGTACTCCGGCAGGTCGGGTAGGAGCAGCCAGGCGAGAGCGAACATCAGCGCCGGACCGACGATCCAGTTCAGCAGCAGCGAGCCCAACAGGAGCTTGTGATCGCCGGTGACCGTGTCGAGGCGGTCATAGCGAACCTTCGCCAGCACCGGGTACATCATGATCAACAACCCGAGGGCGATCGGCAGCGAGATGCCGTCGACCTGAATCTTTTCCAGCGCCGTGTGCAGACCGGGGATCATCCGGCCGAGCAGCAGCCCGGCCACCATCGCCGCGCCGATCCAGACTGGTAGGAACCGGTCGAGGGTAGACAGCTTGTCGATGGCCGGTTGGCCGGCGGCGGGCGCGGTCACTGCGGGCCGCAGTCGCATGCGGCGGCCGTGGCGACCTGCTCACCGCCGAAGGTCTCAGCATCGGCGAGGACGGTGTAGACCTCCCACCGCTCACCGCCCGGGCCGGTCACCCAGACCTTGTCCTGTGTGGCGAAGCAGCAGGTCGTACCGATCTCCTCCTCGGTGAACATCTCGGCCTGGGTGAGACGCGCGATCTCGGAGTGCACCGTCTCGCTGGACTCGACCTCGACGCCGAGGTGATTGAGGGTGCCGCCGTGACCGGGGTTCTCGATCAGGACCAGCTTCAGCGCGGGGTCGGCGACCGCGAAGTTCGCGTACCCGGGCTTGACCTTCGCCGGTTCGGTGTTGAAGAGCGTGGAGTAGAACGCGATCGACTCCTCCAGGTTGTCCACGTTGAGGGCGAGTTGCGTGCGGGACATGGCACCTACCTCCGTAGCTTTGAGACGTTTATCGAATCACTTCAATGACCCGTTCTACGCCACCTCTTCGACATATGTCAACGAGGTGCGTACGATCGGCTTCATGCCCAAGGCGCTGCCAGTGATCGACATGACCGACCCGGTATGCTGCGTGCCGGTCGCGGCAGCTCCGGCCGATGACACAGCGGCACTGGACGTGGCGATGCGGCTCAAAGCCTTGGCGGATCCGGTCCGCGTGAAGCTGCTATCCCTGCTGTTCACGTGCGGTGAGCCGTGCACCACAGGCTCGCTCGCTGCTGTGGTCGACCTCGCGGAGTCCACCGTGAGTCATCACCTGGGACAGCTTCGGACCGCAGGCTTCGTGACCTCGGAACGACAGGGCATGAGCGTGCACCACACGCCGCGCCGCGACGCGCTCACCGCGCTCTGCAAGGTGCTCGACCCGAGCTGCTGTTAGGTAGCCGGCGCGTCGCGTCCTTCGTCCTCGTCTTCCCACCGCTCGCCGTCGTCGCGGATGTCTTCGTCGTCGTACACTGGTCCGGTCATGCTCGTGCTCCGTCCCGGTGCGCGGCCATGTAGGCCGGATCGGCGGCGGCCACCGCGGCGGCCATGGCGTCCCGGGCCACCCGCAGCGCAGAGGCGGCCTCGTCGTAGCCGTCGGCGGATGGGTCGAGCTGCTGGAACTCGTTCAGAACTGCCAGCAGTTCGTGGAGCAGCTCCGGTGGCGTGTCCTCGGCGGCGAGCGGTTCATTCACAGCGTTCATGGGGACACCATCTGACTGCTGCCGGTGAAATGGTGTGCGCGGCGCGAGTAGCTGATCTCAGCTCGGCAGCAGAACCACCGTGTTGCCGCAGGGGTCGTGGCACCACCAACCCGCGCCGTCCCGCGTCCGTTCGGGCAGCGCGTAGGCACAGTCGATCAACCTGGTCACCGCTGCGTCCACGTCCGGGCCGCGGAACTCCAACCTGGTCGTGGTGGGAGGGCGCGAGGTGGCCGGGTACAGCTCTATCACGAGGCCGGTCTCGGCACCCGTGACCGACCAATGTCGCGGCCCCGAGCCGTGCTTCTCGGCCACAGGCTCGGCATCGAGGATCGCGCCGTAGAACTTTGCGGCGCGGTCGAGGACCGGCTCCGGCACGTACAGGACCATCAGCGACAGCTTCATCGGGCGGCACCCGGAACCATCTCCGCGCGGGGCACGATCCGCAGCTCGCCGCGCGCCTCCTGCTCGCGCAGCGCCGTCTGCTTCTCCTTGGGCAACGTGGCCACGTACTCCTTGGCGATGGCAAGCGAACCCGGCACCGGGCCGAACCCTTCGGTCGGCGTCGGGTGCACGTCCGGGCAGTCCGCCATGCAGCAGCCGCACTCCGAGTAGCGGGAGGGATCGATGTCCGGGTCGCCGGTCTCCTCGCTGCGGATCGACGGGTTCAGGCAGTGCCCGTCCGCGGAGCTGATGTGGTCGCGGCGTGGGCAGTCGCACAGTTCGGTCGACGCGGTCATGGCCTGCAGGGTAGGCCGGGGCTGCGACATGGAGCGAGCTGTTTACGGCGCCAGTGCGGACAACAGTGAGTGAGTACGCGGGATAGTCGCACAGCGGCGGATACAGCGATCGGTGGTAGGCGTTCCAGTAGCTGGTCGCGCGGTGCAGGGCGAGTGCGTGAAAGTGCGGGTTCTCGGCGACGAAACGTTCGTAGATTTCGCAACGACGTGAGCGGAGCGCGCAGTCGATGTCGTTGATGATGTCGAGCACGTATTCGCTGAGCAGCTGGATCACGAACGGTGCTGTCCAGGGCTGTTCGGCTTCCAGGACTGTGTGCAGCCAGCGTTGGCGGACCAGGCCGTCGTGGTGGCGGGTGTAGATGCAGCCCAGGATCGTTCGGTGCATCGGTTGCAGGCCGGCGACGTCGAGGGCAGGGCTGTCGTGATAGATGCGGTAGGGAACCTCGATCGGCTCGCCGGCGATCGTCAGGGGGTAGCGCTTGCGGTTGGAGCCGATCGAGTTCGGCGAGAGCAGCGGCCCGTTGGGCAGGGCCGATGAGGTCACGGGCATGAGCGTCAACGCGGTGGAGATGTCGGCGCGGATAGATGCGGGAAACGCCGCTTGCAGGCGTGCCGTGTCGGCGTGGGTGCCGTCCGGACTCATGGATCACTGGTAACAGCAGGTGGCAATGATTGTCCAGCCGGTGATCGCGGGACGGGTACACACAGCAGGTTTCGTCCGCGGCGAAGGTGACGGTGTACTGAGGGCACGAGCGTCCCAGCGCCCGCTGGTTATTTATTGGAATTCTCCGTTATGCGCCTCTACTCGATATTCGAGACATGTCGTGCTGTTCTGGCAACCACTGGTCTGGTGCTCGCAGGTGCCCTTGTGACTGTGGCCGTCTCCGTTCCTGCTGCGGCCCCGGCCGGTGCGGAGCCGATGACGGTGTGCCCGGTCGGTCAGCCGTCGTACTGGAACGGCCAGCCGTGCTTCCCGCAGCCCTGCGTGCCTCCCTACGCGCCCGGCATCCCACCGTGCTTCATGCCGCCACCGCAGATCGGCCCGAACGGCTTGCCGGTGTTCGGGTGAGCCGCCTCGTCGAGCTGACCGGTAGGCGCTACCTCGCCGCGCGGATCGCGCATGTGAGCGGTGATGTGGCGTGGTGGGTGTTCGTGGTCGGCGCACTCCTGAGTGAAGTCGACGGGTACTACACCCCGCGTCGCTACGCCGACTACGACGAGTCGATCTTCGGAGTCGGCTTAGGCCAGAGTGACGCCGGCTGGACCGGCTACGAACCGCTGACGGACATGGCATCGCGCTCTGCGGCCATCACCGTGATGGACACACTCGCCGTGTGCACCGCGATCGCCTTGGCCGTGACCGTGATCGCTGCGGTGGTCGAAGCCGTCACGGTGGGCCGCTGGCCGGCCGGAGTCGCCACCGTGGTGACGCCGATCGTGGGCGCAGCCGTCATCCTCGGTGCGCTCCACTACCGCAGCGGGTTCGCAGACGGGCTGCAGCTGAACATGCTCGTCGTGTTCGCCCTCGTGCTGCTCGGGGTCGGTGTCCGTGAGGTGTGGAGCCGGGTGTGGGCACCACGACCACAGCGAAGAGCTTGAGATGGCACCGGATCCCGTGACACCTGCGGCCACCTTGCCCTGGTGGCGGCGTCCCCCCGGCTGGCCCCTCGCCGCGTTCGCCGGGCTCGTGGCGGCGGCAATCCTGTACGAGGCCAGCTCTCCCGGTGTGTTCATATTGACCGCGCTGGCTCTGCTCGGCTGCATCGGAATCGTCGGCCTCACGTGGATGGTGCGCGTGATCCTGGCGATGCGGTACCGCCGCTGGAACTACCGCTATCTCGTGGTTCCCGCCATCGGAGTTCTGACCTTCACGCTGGTGGTGTTCGACGTTCCGTTTCAGGCACGCTGGGCGCATGCGAAGCCCGCACTGGAGGGCGCCGCCACCGATGCGCTCGCGGGACGGCTCCCGCTGCACGAAGATCTGCGGGCCGGCACGTTCGACGTGTCACCGGAAGTCCGCGGCGGCACGGTTCGATTCCTGGTCCGGAACGCTGGCGGCTTCATGGACACCCGGTACTTTGTCTACGCACCCGACGGATCCACGCCCCAGGCTTACGGAGAGCACCCCGATCGCGATTCGGTCCAGCACATCGGGGGTCCGTGGTGGAACGTGATGGAGGTCTTCTGACCGGACATCCTCCGCCGGCGTCGACGGGGCCGACGCCCCTGCCGTCCCCGTTCCACCCTCGGCGAACCCACCCCGTCGCTCGCCGATCGCCTTGGTGCACGGGATAGGAGTCGGCCATCGCCGTGGCGTTTAGCAGCGTGGTTCGCGACGATGCCACCACGGCAGTGATTGCCAGGTGCCGTATTCGACGGTCACTTCGCGGTAGCGTTCATCGAGCGCGTTGACGGCGACTCGGAGGCGGTGGGCGCGCCGTCCGCCATTTCGCATGAGGGATTCGAGCCGGTCGCGAGCGTCATCTTGGATGTGCCCATCGCACAGTGAACAGAATCCGGTCGGTGTATGGCCGCCACGACGTACCCGGTTCTCCGTGAGCACGACGTGCTGGCGCCACTGGTCGAGATAGCGCAACGCCGCGCCATCTCGGCGCCGGCGGCGGATGCGGTTGGGGTTCACCGCAGAGGAAGGGACTGCGCCCTTTCGTTGCTGAGTGCCATAGACGTACGCCGTGTCGTGGCGCCACCGGTGCAGGTCAGCCAAGTTGCTGACGACGGCACTCTACTACGGCGAGGTGAAAGTCCCAGCGAGGTTCGGGATGGCCCTCGGGGTAACCCTCGACTCCTGACCAGCTCAAACCCAACCCTCGTTACCAACGAGAATTTCGTCCGACCTGTCACCGACGCCCCTCCAGCCCCCGCTCCACCCCTAAATCCCCCTCTCCACCCGCCCCCGCGTAGTCACTCGCGATGGATGCGCGCGAGGCGACGAGAATTTCAGTTCCCGCACATGACGGCGCGGTGAGCTGCGGAAACGGGGAAGGAAAGAGGGGATTCTCGGCGGACGCGGCGGCGAATCCGGGGTGTCTGTACTCGCGCCGCGCACAGCTACTGCGAGGTCCAGCGCCTACCTTGCGCCGCATGATGCTTCCTGCCGTGACAGCCGCTGCTGAGGTCCCGGACCTCCCCCGTCGATGTGGTGGAGCGGATCCGCACTGGCGCCGTCGATAGTCAGTCGGAAGGCACGCGCCGCGCGTACGAGAGTTCATGGCGGCGGTTCGGGGGTGGTGCCGACGCAACGGGTACGAGGCGCTGCCGGCGCACCCGGCGACCATCGCCGCCTACCTCGTCGACGCCGCCGAGACGGTCACCGAGGACGGGGAGCGCGCGTACTCGACACAGTCACTGGGCAAGTGGTCCTCGGCGATCTTCGACCGGCACCGCCGGGCGGGCATTGACCCGAACCCGGCGGGGCATGAGTTGGTGCGGCAGACGATGTCTGGGATCAGGAGGCAGTACGCCTCCCGCGGCGACCGACCGCGTATGCCGCGCACCCCTCTGCTCACCGACGATGTGATGCTGCTCGTATCCACGGCGCGGGAGCAGGCGACAGGTTGGGCGTCGCAGGTGTGCGAGTGCCGTGACAGTGCGCTGCTTCTGATGGGGTTCACGGGCGCGTTCCGCCGATCCGAACTGTCAGCACTGACGGGAGCCGACGTGAAGCTGCACGCGGTGGATGGTGTCCACGTGCACCTGCGGAAGAGCAAAACCGACCAGCTCGGTGAGGGTGGGGTCTACCCGCTACCACGAACCAAGGACCCGCTGCGCTGCCCCGCGTGTGCCTTCGTGCGTTGGGCCGCAGTGGTTTCCGCACACGAGGACGGAGGCAAGGATGCGGTGATCCGGGTCGTTTCCGACTCTGCGGAGTTCGGAAGCCGTCACGTCTGTCGGTCTCGCGCACCGAAGCTCAACCGTCGTGCGGCGCTGTTCCGGTCGTGCCGTAACGGAGTGCTGTCCGAAGGTCCGCTATCAGGTGCCGGTGTCCACGCTGTGATCCGGAGACGGGCGCTGCGAGCCGGGTTCGATCCCGAGGCCGTCGAGCGTCTCGGCGGGCACTCGCTGCGCGCCGGGTTCGTGACCCAGGCCGCGCGGGCCGGCGCCGATCACCACAGCATCATGCGGCAGACAGGACATCGGACTCCCGCGATGGTTACCCGCTACATCCGCGAGAGTGCGCCGCTGATCGGGAACGCGGTCACCGTGCTCGGGCTGTGACTACGTCTGGACCAGGAACACGGTGTTGTCGCAGCCGTTCACATCCACAGCCTGTGATCCATCGACTGCCGCCTCGAATCCGTTCTCTCGCAGACGATCCGCCGCACCCACGTCGACCTCACCGGTGAGGTCGACGTACCTGCTGATCATCTGCCACACCTGTACGTCGAGAACCGCGGACCAGAACCTTGCGGTGCTCTCGGCGTTGTTCGACTGGAGCTTGACCGCCGTGATCATGGGGCCTTCTCCGACACGATCAGCACCAGGTGGCGCTCTGGTGGTGCCGACACTTCGTCGCTCGCGGAGGTGATCGTGATCGGGGCGTCGAACAACATGCTCAGGAACTCGGCCGCGGCGGCGATGTCCGGGGCGCTGGCGCGGATCACGGGACGGGTGTCGATAGCGTTGCTCATTAGAAGGCTGCCACGTGATTACGACACGGGATAGCTGGATTGTGCAGTCTTGCAGTATAGTTCGGTGATCCTGCAACGCGCTTAGGCGTCGCCGCTGGTCCAGTCGATGTTGCTGGCTCGCAGTTGGATCGGGAGGCTCTGCTCAACAAGATCCACATGCCCGACGACGCCGGTGAACACGAGGACGGACTCCGCGCGATCATGCGGCGCATCCCACCGAACTGGGGCCGCTGGATCAGTTGTTCGCGCGGCTGGTACCCGATCATCATTCAGCTCGACCAGGCGCTCGCCGCGATCGATCCCGCGTACGAGCTGCATCAGGTCAAGGAGAAGTTCGGCGGTCTCAGGTACTACTTCGGTGCGTCCCAGTCGATCTCAGAGGCGGATCACCAGCGGATGCGCGCACTGGTTCGTGAGGCCGAAGCCCGCTGCGGGGCGACATGCGAGCTCTGCGGCGAGCCCGGAGAAATGCACACGACGCCGCACGGCTGGTACCGCACGCTGTGCGCGGCGTGCGCGACTGCGGAAGCCAGGGGCTACCAGCCTGCGAAGGCGTTGGAGTGAGTGCCGACGGGCCGGAGCGCATCGAGATCAGCGCGCCGACCATGTTCGAGCTGCGGCCGCAGATGCTTCAGCTGCTCGGCGACGGCTGGCGCATGGTCAGAATGGACAAGCCGATCGCGGAAGGCTTCGGCGAGCCCGTCGTCGCGGTCTTCGAGAGTGTCGATGAGCCACGACCTGGACGAGGTGGTGGAGCGGTGACGGTAACCGAACGTGCCGGGTTCCCACCGCCGTCGACGGTGGCCGAACTGCGCCAGCTACTCGACCAACTCCCGGAAGACGCGTTGGTACTCGTCGACGGCTACGAAGCGGCGTTCGCCGCGATCGTTCCGGCAACGGACTTTCTATTGCCATCAACAGGGCGCGCTATTGCCATCAACGGGGCGCGCTATTGCCATCAACGGGGCGCGCAAAGGTTTGCCCCGTATGCAGCAGCCAATGGGCGTTAGCATCAACGTGTGTTAGCTGACCTGACATCGCTTCTCCTGCCGTGACTACAGAACGGAACGCCGACCGCGACGGTGATGTGCGGCGGGACGCCGGGCGCGGCGGCGCGCCACGCGATTTCTCGGTATTGGGGATCGGTGTCGAGTTTGTTGACCAGCCGTTCGCCAGTTCGGTTGATTGGTCTTTTTCCGAGTCGGACCACAAGGTGCTCGTTTGGCGGAATGGAAGCGCGACCTCCAAGGAAGTCGAGTTCGACGGTGGTCAGATCAGTCGCGTTGCCCCGCGGGTGAGCAATGTGTGGGTGATTCCGGCGGAACATCGATCGGTCGCCTTTGCGACAAAGGCGGAATGCAGTTTCGTTCAGCTCACACTCCCGACTTCGTTCATCGGGAGCGGCAGGCTGGAGGCGACAGCAGGTAGGCAGGATCCCTTGCTGCATCACATGATCGAGCGGATGGTCGGACTGAACGGTCGCGGTGACGTTGCGGCGCGGCTGTTGCAGGAGTCGCTCGCCGCTGGGTTGCGCCTGCATGTGCGGGACCGCTACGGCGGCGGTGCTCCGCAGCGGGCCAGGGAGGGCCGGGAGCTGAGCGACTCCGAGCAGCGGCGACTGGTCGAGTTCATCCGCGACGGCCTCAACTCGGAGATCGACCTGCCGACGCTGGCCGGGTTGGTCGGGATGACGCTCGACGTGTTTCGTCATGCGTTCGGCAAGGCGTTCCACATGACGCCGTACCAGTTCGTGCTGGACCAACGGATCGCCGAAGCCAAGATGCTGCTGGAGACTGCGCCCATATCGATCACCGAGATCGGCAGTCTCGTCGGCTTCTCCACGCCGAGTCACTTCGCGACGACGTTCAAGAACCGAGTCGGTGTCACCCCGACTGCCTACCGCCGAGCCATGTGGCCGAACGCGGCGAGGTCCGACACTTGACGTGGGTGCGCCGCCGGATGTCGGGGCTCACCCTTTGACGGATCCGGTGAGGGGTTCTTCCGAGACCGCGAGGCATTTGATTGTGCGGACACCCTCACCCCAGCTTTGCGCGGTGGGGCGGAGACCTTCGATGTCGACGTTCGGGGCGTCCTCTGCGGCGTATGCCGCGTACTCGCTGTTGCAGCGGTCGACGAACTTCTCGGCGGCAGCGTCGCCGGGATACTGGTCGCCGGGGACGGTGAACACCGCGAACACCTCGACCTTGTGCGGCTGGTCGCAGGAGAGGACGTCGCTCTCGTAGAAGTTTCCGTCGGGCTCGGCGGCGAAACAGGTGCCGACCGCGGGGACGAAATGGTCGTCGGTATCGCTCGGCAGCAGAGTCAGCACCACGACGGCGATGATGCCGATGACGATCCACAGCCCCGACAGGATCAAACCGGTGATGGCGAGGCCGCGACCAGCGAACCGGCCGGTCTTGATTTTGCTGAGCGCGACGAGGCCGCAGATGATGCCGATCACTGCGCCGCCGATGATGCCGAAGATCAGCGCGGCGATCGCCCAGCCCGTAGTCGGCCGTGGCGGTTGGGTCGGGGGCTGAGGCGGTAGTGCAGCGGGGTGGTCCGTCATGGTTGTGCCTCTCGTTAGGCCGGCTCGTCGGTGACCAGCAGCGCGTGTCCGCTGGCCCGCCATCCGGCTTCGAAGGTGTCGAGCGGGACTTGTTCTCCCGCACCGGTTTCGGTGCCACTGTCGGACAGGTAGGCGACCTGTTGGTCGCTGTCGATCGCGGCGACGACGACGGCGTGGTCCTCTTCGGTGTGGTCGCCGTCCTGGTCCCAGATGGTTTCCGCGTTCACCGCGACGATCGCTTTGCGGTCTGTGCCGAGGTATTGCTGCAGCGCGTCGAGGCCGGTGGGGATACCGCCGGCGGCGGCGATGTCGTCGTTGGTGACGGTGGCCCCGATGCCGAAGTGTTTGAGCAGGCGAAGCTGATCTTCGGGCGCGGTGGCGTTGTCGGTGGTGTCGTCCCCTGGTTGTGGTGGTAGGTAGATGGGGCCGGGTCGTTCCTGGCTGGGGATGTTGCCGGCCAACTCGATCATGTCCTGTTCGGTGGGTGCGTCTCCGGTGACCATGCCCACGACGGTGGCCACGGCCATCAGGCCGCAGTCGCTGTAGGACTGCTCCACCCAGTATCTCGATGCGTCGTCCGGGTTGCCGTACACCGGACCGGTTAAACGTTGTGTGGGCAGGCCCGCCGGAGCCTGTGCTGACACCGCCTCGGTTTGGAGCGTGCTGCTGTCGACATCCGCGGTGCCGCAGCCGGACACCGCCGCGCACAGCAATAGTGTCGCGGCGGCTCTGATTCTTGGCGGCCGGCCAGTCCACATGGTGAAGCTCCTTGTGACGTTGTGAATATCAATCTGTTCCGGTGAGCTCGTTGGTGATCTCCACGCGGTACCCGATGATCACCGACGCGATGAGTGCCACCGCGATCACGGTCTCGGCGATGAAAAACGATGCGAAGTCGATGACTGAGCCGATCGGCGGGTTGCCGGGGACCGCGTTGCGCAGCGGGATCAGGGCGAAGAGGATCGCTGCCATCATCGAGCAGGCGGGGAAGATCAGTCCCCTGCGCCAGCGGAGGATGTAGTAGCTCGCGGTGACCGCCGCCGCCGCGAGGCCCAGCATCAGCAGCATGACGAACACGGCGAACACCAGCGTCGGTGTGGAGCGGGTTGACGTCAGGTCGATGCCCACCTCGCCGTCGGGTTGATCCGCTAACGGCGGTGAGACAGCGGGGGTGTTGCGGAAGAACGGGTCGGCGCTCGAGATTGTCACTGCGACGGGTACGGACGCTCCGTCTGCGCTGGCCGCGAACGTCATCAGCGAGTGGTACCGGTCGAACGGGTAGTCGGTGACGGTCCCGTTCACTGCGAACGTGCGCGGGGTGTCGGTGCCTGTCTGCCCACTCCGCACGGTGATGGGATCTCCCAGCGCGGAGGTGGTGAGCACGATGTCGCGGGCAGAGCTCCCGTCGGGGTCGGTCAGTGCCCCGGTTGGTTCGACGTCGACGATCTCGACTGACATGGTCTGGCGGGTGGTGTCGATCTGATTGATCCAGACCTGGACGTTGACTCGATCGGCCGTGTCCACGGCACCGAATTCCGTGGAGTAGTTCGCATTCCGATGCACCAGGTAGACGCTCAGACTGGCGGTGATCGACAGCAGCAGGGCGATTCCCGCGATGAGGGCACCACGCAGGCCCAGCCGCTTGACGACCGTCCGATCCGCCGTCACATCTGCCCGAGCGAGTTCACCTCGGTGACGCTCACCCAGAAGCCCTCGTTGGTCCGGTTGTTGGTGAATCGGGTGCCGTCGTTGAACGCCTCGATCGCCCAGCCGTTGGCGATGTAGGTCTGGTCGTAGGAAAGGGTGTGCATCGGATCGGCGACACCGAGGTCGGCGGCCAGGTAGGTGAAGGTTCCGTCCTGATTCAGCGTCACTGAGTTCGCGGGGTCACCGTCGGCAGTCTGGGGTGGGTTCACGAACTGCACAGTGCAGTTCACGGTGTCGCCCTGGAGGCCACACATCGTTCGGCCCGTCTCGGTTCTGATGTATGTGACCCCGTACGGGCCGACCGGCAGGATCTGTTCAGCCGCAGCAACTCCCGGACCGCCGAGCGACACACCGGCAGCTCCGACGGCGATCGCGATGACGGTCACGACCCATCCGCCAATCTTCATCACACACTTCCTCACGTTCTGGCCCTGCCGAGTGATTGCGCGCGATCTCTGCCGGTCGCGCAAGAGCTGGGGCAGATTACAGACAGGTTGAACAGCCCTGCACGCCCCGACCAGGGCTGTCCGACCTCGGGCTCCGTCGGCGCGTACGTCGACTAGTTCGGTACGTCGGAGTTCCAGAGGTACCAGTGGACCGTGTCGCCGCGGTCATCACCGATCCGGCAGTACCAGTACGGGTAGGTGGTGTCGTTGATCTGCAGGTGCACGTTCGGCCCGTCTTCGCGGCATTCGGCTTCGGTGTTGTAGTACTCCTCGACGCCGTCGAATCCGACCACCAGGATGTCGTCGGCGTGCGCCACACCGGTCACGTTGGCTAGCGCGCCGCCCAGTGCCAGGGCACCGGCGGCAGCAATCCTCTTCAGCACGGAAATCTCCTCGACTCACGGCCGGGACGGCCGTCCCGGCTAATCGAGTGGACGGTATACAGCGAACGTCGGGTTCGCTTTCTCAAAGATTGCGACTTTCGCAAAAGTGGGCGCCCCAGTTTCCGCTTGACCTACCTCCGCAGGATGGCCTTCCCCGCGGCCTCCCGCCGCTGTCGGCTGCCGGACCTGCCTCCCGAAGTTGTGGAGGCTCACGGTGGTGTTCGCCGCACACGCTGGCCTTTAGCTGATCACGTTGCGATAAGTGAGCTACGAAGCGAAGCGCTCGCCCCCACTGCGCTGCTGCATAGCCACCCGATACATCCGGTAGCGAATTTGACAGTAACAAGGATTCTGAAAGTGCCGACAGCTAATTCGAAAGCCCCTGGGGGATTGTCCGGATAAGCTGCCGCGACCATGACTGCTTCGACGTGTTCACGGGTATTTGCGACCCTGGCCACCCTGATGCTGTTTGGGTTCGGAACCACGGCATGTGCCGCCTCTGACACTCCTTCCGGCACCTCCTCGACGACTTCCCACCGGGTAAGCACGACAATCAAGCCGGGCAGCGGCAAGCCCGCTTACGTCCCGGCGACGCCATCGGCCACCCCCAAACCGACCGCGCCGATGATCCCGAACCCCAATGGTGACGGCACCTGGGTGCCGTGTGAGGGGAGCATCTGCACGAACCCCAACAACGGTGCCGGTGACGAGGGCGGCTACTGGATCCCCAACCCCAACGGCGACGGCACCTACGTGCCGTGTGAGGGGAGTATCTGCACGAACCCGAATCACGGTGCTGGGGATGACGGCGACGTGCCGTGTGAGGGGAGTATCTGCACGAACCCGAATCACGGTGCTGGGGATGACGGCGACGTGCCGTGTGAGGGGAGTATCTGCACGAACCCCAACAACGGTGCTGGGGATGACGGCGACGTGCCGTGTGAGGGGAGTATCTGCACGAACCCCAACAACGGTGCTGGGGATGACGGCGACGTGCCGTGTGAGGGGAGTATCTGCACGAACCCCAACAACGGTGGCGGGGACGACGTCGGGCCGCCGGAGCCTGGGGATAGCGACTTCACCGACCAGGGTTGACAACCTTCGCCCGAGTGAACCGTAGCCTGTCACCGAATCGGCAGTGGGGCTACGTTATGCCCGATTGTCGAAGTAGACCTCCTCGACGCTGAGTCCCGGCAACCGATTCGCCGCACCTTGGACCCGACTGACCCCCGTTGCGCTCGGCATGACCGACCACGGGTATGACACCGAGGTTCTGAGATGAGCCGGGGAACAATCGTGCGATCCGTCCATCGAGGTGACACAACATGACACAGAAGTGACACACAAGCGCTCACCCACGTTGGTGTCGGCGCGGAGAAAGCCCAGGTCACCGCTCCGGGGTGCGAACCGGCGACCTGGGAGAACAGTGAAACGCACTCCTGAAAAGCGGAAGGTCGCCGGTTCGATCCCGGCCCTGGCCACTTTGAAAACCACCCGGTGACGGGTGGTTTTTCTCGTTTCGGGGGGCTCCAGTGAGAAGTCCCCGTCGCCGCGTTGCCGATCGTGAACGCGGGCACGGCATCGGGGGTCAATGGACATCGCCGGACATGGGGTGTAGCCGCCGGGCCTGACGCGCCGTCTTGTTGACAGCGCGCCAAATATACGTCAGCATTTGGCGTGCTGCCAATAACGGGGCGGCGAACGTCGAGTCGAAGGAGTTGGCGATGGCGGACAGCTTGTGCGCGTATTTCCAGGCGCAGGTCACAGAGGGCGGCAACCGGCCGGCGATCAACCGCGCGGACGGAACCACGGCCTACACTTGGTCGCAGTACGGAGCCGGTGTCCGGAAGGTGGCTGCCGGACTGGCGGCGCTCGGGGTGCGACGCGGTGATGTCGTCGCCCTGATGCTGACCAACCGGCCCGAATTCCACCTGGTCGATGCCGCAGCCATGCATCTGGGCGCGCTAACCGTCTCGGTGTACAACACCAATGCCGTTCCCCAGATCGCCTATCTGTTCAGCAACGCCGAGCCGGTGGTGGTGGTCTCCGAATCGCAGTTCCTCGCCAAGGTGTGTGAGGCCGCAAAAGGCACCACCGTGCGCCAGGTGGTGTCGGTGGACCAGGCCATCGACGGCGTGCTCACCCTCGACGACGTGATGACCTGCGGCTCCGCCGATTTCGAGTTCGACGCGTCCTGGCAGGCGGTGCGGCGCGACGACGTGTTGACGCTGATCTACACCAGCGGAACGACCGGCAATCCGAAGGGTGTCGAGCTCACCCACGGCAATCTGCTCTCTCAGCTGGAGGTCATCACCGACCTCGTCGGTGGCCTGTCCTCCGGCCGGGTGTTGTCCTACCTGCCGGATGCCCACCTGATCAACCGCTGGATCGGCCAGTACGCGCCGATGTACTTCGGCATCACCGTCACCGACGTGCCGGACCCCAAGACCCTCATCGACGTGCTGGGCCGGGTCCATCCGACCTTCTTCGTCGCGGTCCCGATGCTCTGGTACAAGATTCGGGCCCGCGTCGAGGCCATCGTCGCCGAGAAACCCGGCCCCAAGGGCGAACTGGCACGCTGGGCGCTGTCGGCGGGTAAGCGCAAGGCCGCGGCCATCGTCGCCGGCCGGCGACTCGGCCCCGTCGACTCCCTCGCTGCGGAGCTCGCCGACCGGCTGGTGCTGTCGCGGATCCGCAACCGGCTCGGGCTGGACCGGCTGGCCGCCGCGGTCTCCGGCGCGGCGCCGATCGACGTGTCGGTCATCGAATTCATGCTGGCCATCGGCATTTCGGTGCAGGAGGCGTGGGGGATGTCGGAAACCTCCGCGGTCACCACCGTCAACCCGCGGCGGGCCCCGCGGTACGGCACCGTCGGAACGGCGTTACCGGGAACCGAGGTCGTCCTTGCCGACGACGGGGAGATCCTGGTGCGCGGCGCCGGCGTCATGCGCTGTTATCACAACGATCCCGAACGCACCGCCGAGATCCTCGATTCCGACGGCTGGATCCACACCGGGGACATCGGGACGATGGACCGTGACGGCTATCTGCGGATCATCGACCGCAAAAAAGAACTGATCATCAACACGGGCGGAAAGAACATGTCGCCCAGCAACATCGAAGGCGCATTGAAGGCCGCCTGTCCGTTGATCGGGGTGGCCGTCGCGATCGGCGACAAACGGCCGCACATCTCCGCGCTGATCACCCTCGACCCCGACGCGGTTGCCGAGCTCGCCCGCACTCGGGGCCTGGCCGACGCCGCGGTCGAGAACATCGTCGACGATCCGGCGGTGAAGGACGCGGTGCGCGACGGCATTGCCGTCGCCAACGCGAAACTGTCCCGCGTCGAGCAGATCCGGACCTGGAAAGTGTTGCCGCAGTATTGGATTCCGGGCGGCGACGAGCTGACCCCGACCCTCAAGCTGCGCCGTGCCCCCATCGCGTCGAAGTACGCGGACCAGATCGACGCCCTCTACCAGCGCTGACCGGAAAGGAAACCCCCATGACCGAGGATCTGGCCACCGAGCTCGAAGATCTCACCGTCCTGGCACGCGAGTTCTTCACCAAGGAAGTCGCCCCGCGCTACGAGGAGTTCGCCGCCGACGGCGAACCCGACCGTGCGCTCTACCGGCGTGCCGGTGAGCTCGGGCTGCTGCTGATGTCCATCCCGTCCGAGTACGGCGGCGGGGGAGCGACGTTCGCCCACGAGTCGGTGCTGTTCCGGGAGCAGGCTCGCGCCGGGGACCTGTCGATGCAACTCGGTGTGCACTCCGGAATCGTCCCGCATTACCTGCACGCCTACGCCCGGCCCGAACAGCTCAACCGGTGGCTGCCCAAGCTGGCGTCCGGCGAATGGATCGGCGCCATCGCGATGACCGAGCCGGGCACCGGCTCGGATCTGCAGGCCATCAAGACCCGGGCCGTGCGCGACGGAGACGAGTACGTGATCTCCGGCGCCAAGACCTTCATCTCCAACGGCGCGACCTGCGACCTGGTGATCATCGCCGCCAAGACCGACCCCGCGCAGGGGGCGGCGGGCGTGTCCCTGCTGGTGGCCGAGGTCGGCGACGACACCCCCGGATTCCGGCGCGGACGCAAACTCAAGAAGATCGGCCAGAAGGGCCAGGACACCACCGAACTGTTCTTCGACGGTCTGCGGATACCCGCGGAGAACCTGCTCGGCGGCACCGAGGGGCACGGCTTCATCCAGCTGATGCAGCAGCTGCCTCAGGAGCGGCTGATCATCGGGGTCGCCGCGCTGGGCGCCGTCGAGGCGGCCTACGAGCACACGCTGACCTATGTCAAGGAACGCCACGCCTTCGGCAAGCCGCTGTTCGCCATGCAGAACACGCGATTCGAACTGGCCGATATCGCCACCACCCTCGACGTCATGCAGGTCTTCGTCCAGGACGCCATCGACCGGCACGTGCGCGGTGATCTCGACGTCAAGCGGGCCGCCCAGATCAAGCTGTGGTGTTCGGAGCAGCAGACCCAGGTGGTCGACCGCTGCCTACAGCTGCACGGCGGATACGGCTACATGGAGGAGTATCCGATTGCACGGCTGTATGTCGACAGCCGGATCTCCAAGATCTACGCGGGCGCCAACGAGGTCATGAAGGACCTCATCGCGCGGCAGCTCTGAGGGCCGGGTAGACACGAGCTGTGAGTTCATCGGTATCAACGCAGCCGGCCGCCGAACCGCGGTGGCGACGGCTCGGCCCGGATGAGCGGCGCACCGCCATCCTGACCGCGGGAATCCGCGCGTTCGGTGAGCAACCGTATTCCGCGGTGCAGATGGCGGCGGTGGCCGCCGACGCGGGAGTGGCCCGAGGCCTGGTCAACCACTACTTCGGCACCAAACGAGAGCTTTACCTCGACGTCGTGCGGGCGGTCATGTTCGTCCCGGAACCCGATGAGGTGCACCTGCCGACGGGGACGCTGCGCCGGCGGGTCGAGGCGACGGTGGACTGGCTGATGACGGTCCTGGCTGCGCACGGGAGAACCTGGCTGGCGGTCGGTGTCGAGGGCGCCGGAGGCGATCCCGAGGTGCGGGCCATTCTTGATGAGGCCGACCACAAGGCCGCCGAACGGGTCCTCGACGCGGTCGGTTTCACCGGATCGGTGACCGAGCGGGCGAATGCGCTGGCGGCGGTCCGCGCCTACGGCGGCATGGTGAAGGCGGCGGTCCGTGAGTGGGTCGACCGGGGTTCGCTCACCCAGAACCAGGTGCGGACGCTGCTGTGCGAAACCCTGGTCGTGGTGCTGGAGACGTCGCGGTCAGGCGCCTAGCGGCTCGCCGTCGACACCGGCCGTCGCGGCAATCGGCAGCAGGTGTTGACGGGCGAAGCCTTCGATCTCGTCATAACTGTGCAACGGGGACAACACGTCCGGTGTCAGCAGGATGGAATGGGTGATCCGCACCAGAATCTCTGCTCGGGCCAGCAGGTCGCGGTCGGAGAGCTCGGCCATGTCGGAGCCGCGCAGCACCTCCGCGGTGGCGGCCACCGCGCCGGCCAACAGCGGGGAGGCCTCGATGGTGAGCTGACGCAGCACCGTGTCGGGTTCGATTTCCAGTAACCGGTTCCACACGGCGTTGCTGCGTACGGTGTCGATGGTGGTGGCAAATGCGCGCACCACCCGGTCGGCGAAATCGTCGGCGCGTGCGGCGGCATCGCGCACGGCGGTGAACAGCTTCTGCGATTCCCGCATCAACACCGCGTTGACGATCTCGCTCTTGCCGCCGACCCGGCGGTAGACGGTGACCCGCCCCAGGCCCGCCTGGTTCGCGATCTCGTCCACGGTGGCCCGCCGGATACCGACTTTCGCGAACACGTCGAGCGCGGCGTCGAGCACCTCGTCCACGCTCGCGCCACGCGTACTTCCATCGGCGAAGAGGTCCGGGTGCACGGAAACGAGTCTAGTGGAGAACCTTGGCAGATGAAACAATGAGATGTAATCTGTTTCAACGTTTCGTTACAACGGGGTCGAGTGAAAGGAACGCGCGTGAGCGTGAGCGGTCACACCGGTCGAAAGATCCGCGAGTACAACGATGAGGCCCTGGCCATCAACGCACGTCACGTGCGTTTCGACTGGACCGGCGTACCCCTGGAATACATTCCCGGCCAGCCCTATGCCACCCACTTCTGGAACGTCATGCACCTGGTGCTCCCGGAGGGGGAGCGGGCCATGGCGGACGTGTACGCACAGGCCCTGCCCTACATCGACGACGAGCGGCTCACCGAGGAAGTCATCGGATTCATCGGGCAGGAGGCCACCCACGCCTCGTCCCACGAAAGCTTCCGGCACTACCTGCGCGCCCACGACGTCGAGGTCGCTCCGGTGCTCCGCGCCGTCGGGTACGCGGTCAACACGATCTTCGGCGATCACGGACTGACCGGCCGCGCCGGCAAGGCCTGGCTGGCCGAACGGCTCGGAATCTACGCGGCAGCAGAACATTTCACCGCGGTGGTCGGCGAATGGCTGCTGGACAACGCCGCTTTGGATCGGGTCGGAGTCAACCCCACCATGCTCGACCTGCTGCGCTGGCACGGAGCCGAGGAACTCGAACACCGCAACGTCGCCTTCGACGCCTATCAGTATGTCGACGGCGGCTATGCCCGGCGTGCCCGCACCGCGCTCATCGCCTGTCTGGGACTGGCGGTGCTCTGGTTCTCCAGTGCGGCTTTCCTCTACCGCAACGACACCACGGTCCGCCGTCGCAGGCCGTGGCCGTGGGCCTACATCCGCGCCGCCCAGGGCGGATTCGTCCCCGGGGTGTCGTTCCTGTTCACCCAGATGTACTACTACCTGCGGCCCGGCTTCCACCCGTCGTCGATGGGGGACATCAGCAAGGCCGTGCGGTATCTGGCACTGTCCCCGGCGGCGCAGGCTGCGCAGGGATGAGCCATCCGAACGCACCCCTGACCGCCGCGGCGGAGACCACACCGGTACTGCGGACCCTCGGCAGGCTGGCCCGCGGCTACTCCTGCGTGTTCACCGAAAGCCGATTCGCCGAACGGCTCTCGCCGGTCGATCCGGTCCGCCGCGGAGGTTTCGACACCCGCCTCGACGTGGTGGACGTGCAGACCGTCGCGACCGACGTCGTCGCCCTCACCCTGTGCCGACCCGACTTCACCCCGCTGCCGGCGTGGACACCGGGCGCCCACATCGACGTCTTCACCCCCGAAGGGCGCCAACGGCATTACTCGCTGACCGGTGACCGCCATGATCTGCGGCACTACCGGATCGCGGTGCGACGCGTCCCCGACGGTGCCGGATCGGCCGAAATGCATCGCCTCCGGGTCGGCGACAGCCTGCACGTGCGTGGACCGCGAAACGCCTTCAACCTCGCCCCCGCCGACAACTACGTGTTCGTCGCCGGCGGCATCGGGATCACCCCGATCCTGCCCATGGTGCGCGAGGTGGCCGCCCGAACCCGGTGCTGGGCATTGATCTACACCGGCCGGACCCGCGACTCCATGCCGTTCATCGACGAGCTGACCGCACTCGGGTCCAGGCAGGTGGACATCCGCCCCGACGCCGAATGCGGCACCCCGGATCTGGCGGTGATGCTCGGGAATTCCTCGGCCGGCGCCGCCTTCTACGTCTGCGGCCCACCCGACATGATCGACGGGGCCCGGACCGCCGCCTCGGGGGGCCGGGATTCGGTGGAGTTCCACAGTGAGCGGTTCACCGCGGCCCGGGTCGTCGACGGCCGGGAATTCTCCATCGTGCTGGCTCGCTCGGGCCAGACCATCGAGGTCGGCAGCGACGAGACGGCACTGCAGGCGATCCGTCGGGTCAAACCGGACGTGCGGTACTCCTGCCAGCAGGGCATCTGCGGGGCGTGCCGGGTCCCGGTGCTCAGCGGGGCGGTCGAGCACCGCGACCGCGTCCTCACTCCGGCCCAGGAAACCGACTCGATGATGATCTGTGTCTCGCGGGCCGCCGCCGGCTCGATCGTCATCGACCTCTAGATCGTCTGTGCAACCTCAGATTGGACGTGTCATGACGCAAACGACGACCACTCATGTCAACACCGCCATCATCGGAGCGGGCTTCGGCGGGATCGGTGCAGCGATCCGGCTGAAATCCGCGAACGACGACGATTTCCTGGTGTTCGAGCGTGCACCCGAAGTGGGAGGAACCTGGCAGGCCAACACCTACCCGGGTGCGCAGTGCGACATCCCGTCGGTCCTCTACTCCTTCTCCTTCGCCCCGAATCCCGATTGGTCGCGCCTGTACCCGCTGCAGCAGGAACTCAAGTCCTATATGCAGCGATGCGTGTCCGACAACGGGATCGGGCGGCACCTCCTGCTGGGGCACGAGGTGACCGGCGCCGACTGGGACGACCTGGCCCAGGTGTGGCGTATCCAGGCCAACCGGCGAGAGTTCACCTCCTCGGTGCTGATCCTGGCCACCGGGCCGTTCAGTGAGCCGTCCATCCCGGACGTGCCCGGTCTGGATGAATTCGACGGTCCCGTGTTCCATTCCGCACAGTGGCGCCATGACGTCGATCTTCGCGGCAAGGCCGTCGGGGTCATCGGCACCGGCGCCTCGGCCGTGCAGTTCATCCCGCAGATCCAGCCGGTGGCATCCGAACTGACCGTCTTCCAACGGACTCCGACGTGGATCCTGCCGCATCCCGACCGCCCGATCGGGCCGGGACTGCGGCGCTCCTTCGCCGCCGTGCCGAGCCTGCAGCGGGCGGCGCGCGCACTGGTGAGCCTGGTCCAGGAGGCCATGGTGCCGGGGCTGGTGTACTGGCCGAAGCTGCTGAATCCGATGGCGGCCGTTGGGCGTTGGCATCTCAAGCGTCAGGTCCATGATCGGGTGCTGCGCGAGAAGCTGACCCCGACGTATGCCTTCGGCTGCAAACGGCCGACGTTCTCCAACCGCTACTTTCCCGCGCTGACCGCCCCGAACACGACGGTCGAGACGGCCGGCATCCGCCGGGTCACGGCGGACGGCATCGAAACCGCCGACGGCGCCCATCGCCGCCTCGACGCCATCGTGTTCGGAACCGGGTTCAAGTTGACGCAGAACGAGGGTTTCGGCCGGATCCGCGGTCGTGACGGCCGCAGCCTCGCCGACGTGTGGGCGGGCGGGGAAATGAGCGCACATCTGGGTACCGTCGTGCCGGGCTTCCCGAACCTGTTCATGATCCTGGGTCCCAACTCGGTGGTCTACACCTCGCAGATCGTGACCATCGAGGCGCAGCTGGACTTCATCCTCGACGCGATCGCGCAGATGCGCAGGCGCGGAATCCGTTCCATCGAGGTCACCGCCGAGGCAATGCGCGAGTTCGTGCGGACCGTGGATCACAGGTTGGCAGGATCGGTCTGGAATTCGGGCGGCTGCAGCAGCTACTACCTGAGCCCGAGCGGCCGGAACTTCACCTTCTGGCCCGGTTTCGTGTTCACCTTCCAGCGCCGCATGCGCCACGCTGACCTCGGCGAGTTCGAGGTCCGGTATGCCGCGGCGCCGCCGGTGTCCGACGGCGCCGAACTGGTGATGGGTCGATGACCCGTACACCGCCGTTGTCCCTGCCCGGGGCGGTCGTGCTGATCACCGGTGCGGCTCAGGGCATCGGCCTGGACACTGCGCGGCGTTTCGCCGCCGCCGGAGCCAAGGTGGTGCTCGTCGACGTGGACGGTGACCGGCTCGACCGGGCCGTGGCTTCGCTGGGCGGCAACGCAATTGCCGTCGTGGCCGATGTCCGCGACGTCGACGCCCTGCGCGGCGCCACTGTGCAGGCACTCGAAGCGTTCGGCGGGCTGGACGTCGTCGTCGCCAACGCCGGGGTCACGCCGCCGACCGCCACCCTGCGCATCGTCGACCTCGACGATTTCCGCCGGGTCATCGACATCAACCTGATCGGTGCGCTGAACACCGTTCGCGCGACAGTCGAACCGATCATCGCGCGGGGCGGGCACATTCAGCTGATCGGATCGTGCGCCGCGTTCGCACCGGGCATGTGTGGCGCCGCCTACATGGTGAGCAAGGCCGGGGTGGAGCAGCTCGCCCGGGCGTTGCGGATCGAATTGGCGCCGCACGGGGTCTCCGTCGGTATCTCCTACTTCGGCATCGTAGAGACGTCCCTGACCCGCGCTACCCTCGATGAGGATCCGATGGGCCGGCAGATCGGCAAGTTGCTCCCGTGGCCGCTGAACCGCAGGGTGCACGCCGACTACGCGGCGTCGACCATTGTGGCGGCGGTACGCAGCCGGACGGCGTCGCGCATCGTTCCGCGCACCTGGGTTCCCTACGCCTGGTTCCGTGGCGTCATCAACACGGTGCTCGATCGGTTCCTGGTTGCCGATGCGGAGCTGGCCGGCATCATCCGCGCGCTGGAGAAGTAGCCCGATGCGAGTCTCCGCCACGATCTTTCACCGGCCCAATCGATTCGGTTCCGGGTGGCCCACGATGCCCCAGCGGACTCTCGTCGATCCGGAGATCTGTTCCATAGTGATAAAACCCCGCAACTGAAAAGGTCCTGGCAAAGGAGCGGAAACGAATGCGGAGACTTGTGGTTGTGGCACTGGCTGCCATAGGCGTCAGCTTCGGTCTTGCTGTGGCTCCGTCGGTTAGCGCGGACTGCTCCTACGAGGCTTGGGTGATTGGACTGTGCTCCCGCGACACATCTCCGGGACCGGTTGAAGACACACCGCAATACCAGGGCCAGTGGTGGGACGACGGTGTCGAGAAATGGTGCCCACCGGACTGCATGTGAGACCTAGTAAGCAGGCTCACGGCACGCACTGACTACTGCCGAGACCGGCTGCCGGGCTACGAGATTCCTGACCAGTTAACGGTGATGAAGTCATTGCCGGTGACCGAAAAGGGCGACATCGATCGCCTCAGGCTGGCACGCATTGCTGCCGGTGAGGTGACAACCGTTTCGTCGAGCACGACAGCACCGGGTTCTCGGATGCCGGCGTAGGGCTCGCCGAAGTTTGCGCACCGGTGTTGGTGGCAATCCCAACGGCATCGCGGCACCGCTGATTCATCCGAACCCAGAGGCCGCCGTGGAGGTCGGAGGCCATCGGTTTCTGCCTGCGCGAGGATCGACCGAAACTGCGGCCATGTTCGAACGCGGCGTTGTGGTGCGGCACCGAGTATCGCAAATAGCCTGGTAATGCTCACACAAACATACCTTTTTGCCATTCAACGTTCGAAATCTAGCTGAGAAATCAATGTGACTGGTGTTACGGTTTTGCCGCAACGTAACGAAAGTCATGTTATCGATTCGAAGTTGTTCAGCTGTTCCCTATGTCCGCGGGTGGCCATCGAAACGACACTGCAGTGGAGGACCTATGAACACCTCGGCGCCAAAGAGGATACAAATCACTCGTCGGGGCCCTGGCGGGCGGCTAACCCCAATGCGGTGGTCGTATCAAAGCCGTCCCGGTTCGCAAACCCGTTTCGTTCAGGCTCCGAGACTGAGTTCGTCCGCGACGGCGTGACCCGCCGGGTGCGCGTGCGAGATCGCGCCCAGGCGGTCGCGCTTTTCCGTGAGCTTATGGCCCAAGAACTGTATGTCCCCGGGTATCCCTCCGTTGAGGAAATTCGAGAAGTGTTGAACGGCAAGGACGTGGCGCGCTGGTGTGGGCCCGATCTGGAGTGCCACGGGGACGTCCTGATTGAGACGGCCAACCGAACTCGGGGCAGGTGAGCGTTGCGTGAACAACAACCACGATGAGTTGCCTGTGGAGATCGAGACGTTGAGCCGCCGCGTGGACGACCTCGAAGCGCGGCTCGTGCGGGTGCGCCTGAAGGCGGTCAAACAATCAGTCGGTTGGTGCGTGGCGATTGCGCTCGGAGTTGTTCTGGTTCTCATGGCGCTCGACACCTACGTTCCGAAGCCAGGCCCGGAGACCGCTGATGACAATCTGGAGCAGCTGCTCCGGCCCGGTCTGCACTGTTACAACAGCGGTGAGGAGATGGCCGCCGCGCGCCAGCGTGCTCTCACCGCCGTCGATCGACTGGAATTCGAGGCTGAGTTCACGCGAACCTGGGACCAGCGGCACCCGCAGATCGACGGATTGCCGACAACTCCGCCAGCCCCCGCATTAACAACCGAACCCGGTGCGGTGATCCCGATCGTCACCGAGCCCACAGACCCAGATGTCCCGGCGCCGACCAACGTGGGCGAAGAGATCGACGACGACCTCTGCTTCGGTCTGAAAGAGCCGACACCGTGACATTGCGCAGGAATGGAAATCAGTGACCAGGGCTGGCGGCAAATTCAATCGGGGTCAATCGGCCAAGGCCGGCCTGGCGTCGGCGGCGGTTCAGGACGTTCTTCTGCAGCAGGGAAAAGAAGCTCTCCATGGCTGCGTTGTCACCGGGCTTGGGTGGCCAGACGTGATTCCATCCGTGAGTCGATGCTGTAGCCATCAATCCGGAGAGCGACCGGTTCCCGGTCCGCTGGGCTCAGTTGACCCGTGTACAGCAGCCCTTTGAGTCCGATGATCGGCCCGTGCGCGTTGTAGACCGTCTCTCTGGATGGCGACCACGGGGTAGCCATTCGTCATTGAGTTTGCCGATGTGATCGTTGGCGTGGCCCGCCGGCTTGAGCTTGGTGGTGTGCACCATCAGTGTGATGAGGAACTGATGGGTGCGCGGCACCCCGCCGAAGTCTTGGCGGGCTCGCAGGGTGCCGCGCTGTAGTGCACGGAGGCACCGATGGTGACGGTAGAGGCTGATCTGGTCTGCGTCGAGTCCCGGTTGGCGGCGGGCCAGCTCAGGTGCCCGGCGTGTTCACAGGGTGTGCTGGGCGGCTGGGGATTCGCCCGCACTCGCCGTGTCGTCGGTCTGGCTGGTGTGGTTCGGCCGCGGCGGGCGCGGTGCCGGTCCTGTCTGGTGACGCATGTGTTGCTACCGGTCACAGTGTTGTTGCGCAGGGGTTATGCGGCGCAGGTGGTTTGGGAGTCATTGTGGCTGCGCGGCCGCGGGTGGGGGCATCGGCGGATCGCTGAGCAGTTGCGGGTTCCGCCGACCACGGTGCGTGGGTGGCTGCGCCGGGCCGGCGGCCGGCGGGAGGCGATCCGGGCGCGGTTCATTCAGATGGCGGTGCTCGTCGGGATCGACGTGAGGATCCCCGAGGGGCAAGGCTGCGGCTGGGGTGACGTGGTGGCCGCGGTCGAGGCCGCAGTGGCGGCGATCGGGCAGCGGTTCGGGCCGGCGGGGTTGGTAGGCGCGGTGACGCCGGCACAGGTGCTGGTCGCGGTCACCGGTGGCCGACTACTGGCACCGCAGTGGCCGACGACGCGGTCGCCGCGCGTTCGCAACACCAATTGCCCCTGATGCGCCACGTGGGAATCGGTGATCCTCGCGAAGGCACCTGCCCGACAAACGGTTTCGGACGGGGCCATCGACTGTGTGAGGAGAGACGGTGTCGTTGGAAGAACACAAGCGTCGCGAACGGGCCCAGGCGATCGGCTTGTTCCGGTATCAGCTGATCTGCCCTGCCCTGGAGGCGGGGTTGTCGACCAAGCAGCGCGGCCGGCTGGTCCGTGAGATCGCCGAGCGCACCCATGTCGACCCGTTCGGCACCCGGGTGCAGATCGCACGGGCGACCCTGGACCGCTGGATCCGCCGTTATCGGGCCGGCGGGTTCGAGGCGCTGGTGCCCGAACCGCGCAGGTTGGCCACCCGCACCGATGTCGGGGTGCTCGAGCTGGCTGCCTCGCTGAAGCGGGAGAACCCCTCGCGCACCGCCGCGCAGGTGGCCCGGATCCTGCGCACCGCGACCGGGTGGGCACCCTCGGAATCGACGTTGTTGCGCCATTTCCACCGCTGCGAGCTGATGGGCCCGGCCGCCGGTGGCACCGGCGAGGTGTTCGGCCGGTTCGAGGCCGCTGACCCCAACGAGCTGTGGGTCGGTGACGCTCTGCACGGCCCCCGGGTGGGGGACCGCAAAACCTACCTGTTCGCCTTCCTCGATGACCATTCCCGGCTGGTGGTCGGGCACCGGTTCGGGTTCGCCGAAGACACCGTGCGCCTGGCCGCCGCCCTCAAACCCGCCCTGGCAGCCCGCGGCGTGCCCGCCTCGGTCTACGTCGACAACGGATCGGCGTTCGTCGACGCCTGGCTGCTGCGGGCATGCGCCACACTCGGGATCCGGCTGGTGCATTCGGCACCCGGCCGGCCGCAAGGACGGGGCAAGATCGAACGATTTCTCCGGACTGTGCGGGAGCAATTCCTCGTCGAGGTCACCGACACCAGCGTCGAGGACCTCGCTGCGGCCGGGGTCGACCACACCGGCGCGTTATTGGAACTCAACCGGCTGTTCATGGCGTGGGTCGAGACCGAATACCACCGCCGGCCCCATACCGAGACCGGGCAATCCCCACTGCACCGGTGGGAAACCGGCTGGGACCGGCTCGGCGGACTACCGGCGTTGCCGACGGCGGCGGATCTGACCGAAGCGTTCCTGTGGTCGGAGTTTCGGGTGGTGACCAAGACCGCCACCGTTTCCCTGCACGCCAACACCTACCGGGTCGATCCCGCCCTGGCCGGGCGTCGCGTCGAGCTGGTGTTCTCCCCATTCGACCTGGAAACCATCGAGGTCCGCCATGGCGCTCGCAGTTTCGGTGCTGCGGTGCCGCACACCATCACCCGCCATGCCCATCCGAAAGCCCGACCCGAGACCGCCGAGACTCCACCGGCACCGACGGGGATCGATTACCTGGCGTTGACCGCCGCGGCCCACCACGACCAGCTCCGCGAGGATGAACGCATCGGTTACCACGCCCTCTACGGAACCGACCCCGACGACGAGCAGGTCGCCCAGCAGCTCTCCATCACCGACCTCGGCTCGGTCAGTGGCGACTTCAAGGACGGGGTGTCAGCGTGAGTATTCAACGGCTGCAATCACATTGGGGTTTCACCCGGATGCCGTTCGGACGTGACCTGGCCCCCTCGATGCTGCACCGCCACACCGGCCACAGCGAAGCCATCGCCCGGATCGGCTGGTGTGTGGACCAATGCGCCATCGGGGTCATCACCGGCGAAGTCGGCGCCGGTAAAACCGTCGCGATCCGCGCGGCAGCCACCTCCCTGGATCCGGCGCGGCACGTCATCATCTACCTGGCCAACCCCACCATCGGGGTGCGCGGCATGCTCACCCACATCGTGGCCACCCTCGGGCACACCCCGGCGTTTCACACCGCCCGCCTGGCTCCCCAGGCCGCCGACGCTCTGGCCGCCGAGCACGCCGAACGCGGCCGCAACCCCGTGCTCGTCGTCGACGAGGCCCACCTGCTCGACAACCATCAACTCGAAGCGATCCGCCTCTTGACTAACCACGACATGGACTCCGGATCCCCGTTCGCCGTCGTGCTCGTCGGGCAACCCACCCTGAGGGGCCCGACAAAATTCGGACAGTGAATTTCTTGGTTTCCTTACGCCGCGCTCTCGCGAGCGAACCATTCCGATTCTAGCTCATTGGGTGTTCGATATCCAATCGCGGAGTGGAGGCGGATTTGATTGTATCGAAGTTCGATGTACCCCGTGATGTCCTTCCGCGCGTGTTCTCGCGTCGGGTATTGGGTACGGTAGACCCGTTCATTTTTCAGTGTGCCGTTGAACGACTCGGCCCATGCATTGTCGTAACAAATACCCGTCCGCCCGACAGATCGGAGCACTCCCAGTTCCTTGGCCACGTTGGCGAATTCTGCGGAAAGATACTGCGCCCCGCGGTCGGAATGAAACACCGTCACTCCAGGGGTGAATTCGGTATTGCGGGCCGCCATGCGCAGCGCGTCGGCGACCAGCTCGGTGCGCATATGGTCGGCCATCGCGTAGCCGAGGACCTTCTTCGAGAAGCAGTCGAGCACGGTGGCCAGGTACAGCCATCCTTCCCAGGTCCGGATGTAGGTGATGTCGCCGACGAGTTTGAGCCCGGGCGCGGTGGCGGTGAAATCCCGAGCCACCCGGTCGGGTAGGTCGCCGGCATCGCCGGCGATCGTGGTGACCGGGCGGAACGGGCGTGGTTGGCAGGCCACCAGGCCCAGTTCGACCATGATCGAGCGGACCGTCTCGGGGTCGACGACGGTGCCCCAGCGGGCCAACTGGGCATGGACACGGCGGTAGCCGTAGGTGCCATCGGAGTGGGTGAACGCGAACTGGACTTCAGCGGCCAGTGCCTCCCGGCGCAGGGCCCGGTCTGACGGTTCGCGGTCGCGCCAGTCGTAGTAGCCCGAGCGTGACACTCGCGCCCACTGGCACATCGAGCTGATCGGATAGTTGCCTTCTTCGCCAGCGATGAACGCGTATTTGGCGCTCACCGGAACTTCTTCGCGAAGAAGGCCACCGATTTTCCCAGAAATTCATTCTCCATCCGGAGTTCTCGAACTTCGCGTTCCAACTCCTTCAGCCGCGCTCGCTCCGGAATCGACAATTCCTGCTCCACCGCGGGGTGGGTCGCGCGATATTTCTTCACCCAGTTCCCCAACGTCTGCTCCACGATCCCCAACTGACGCGCCACATCCGCGATCGGCCGGGAAGAGTCGATCACCTCTTTGACCGCCGCCTCCCGAAACTCAGGCGTGTACCGTGTATTCTTCTGAGCCACAACAACTCCATTTCAGTAAACCCCAATCCTACTTTGGGTCCACTGTCCGAGAAACTCCCGGCACCTCAGTCCTCAATGCGCTGCTTGCCCACCGGGCCGTAGCGGGGGTCGATTTCGCCGGAGTCCTCGGCGACGGCCCACGAGTGGATGACGCCCCGCGGCAGTAGCGCTTTGCGTAGCAGTGGCGCCTCCGACTCGGTGGGGTAGTCCTCGTGTTCGGGTTCCTCTTCGGCGTTGAGGTGGTACAGGTTGCCGTAGAACTCGTCGAAGCCGTGGGCGGTGGGCAGGTACTTGTTGAGATCGCCGAGGTGGTTTTTGCCGAATTGCCCCGTGGCGTAGCCGAGCGGTTTGAGCAACTCCGCGATGGTCGGGTCTTCGGCGTGCAGTCCGACGTCGACGCCAGGCATACCGACCTTGCTCATCCCGGTGCGGTAAACACTTTGGCCGGTGATGAACGAAGCACGTCCCGCCGTGCAGCTCTGTTCGCCGTAGGAGTCGGTGAAAAGCATTCCCTCGGTGGCGATCCGATCGATGTTGGGGGTGGTGTAGCCCATCATCCCGCGGCTGTAGCAGCTCAGGTTCGAGATGCGCCGGCACGCATTCACCCAAAAGGGGTGATTGCGGTCGGGCCGGAAGCTTCCGATAATCACGGCCGTGATCAACCACTGCGCCCTGCGTCGGCGAGATCCCTCCCTGATGCCTTTGTCGCGCTCGCAGACGGGGAGTGCGCCCAGCACGTCGGTCAGTGCCGTCGCGTCATGATCAACCCCGTGCGGGCCGTGGCCGGGCTGGGGCGCCCCCAGGTCGGTGACGTGGTGGCAGGCCTGGCCAACGGCCTGTTCTCTGTGCCCGGGGGGATGGCTTACGCCAACGTTGGCGGCTTCAACCCAGTCGCTGGCCTGTATTCCGGCATGGTCAGCACCATTGTGGGCTCGGCACTGAGCCGAACGGTGCTGATGGTCACCACAGTGACCAGCGCCCTAGCGCTGTCGTCACGCAGCGTTCTCACCGATGCCGGCCTGGATCACACCGATCCGGCGAACGTTGCGGCGTTGGCGATCGTCGTCGGTGCGGTGATGCTGGTGTTCGGCGCGCTGAAGTTCGGCGCGATTATGGACTTTGTCTCCAACGCGGTGATGACGGGGTTCACTGCTGGCATCGCCGTGCAGATTCTCGCCGGGGCGATCGGCGATGCGACCGGCTACCGGCCGCACAGCCACAACACGATTGGGCGGTTCGTCGAAGCGCTCGGCCAGCTCCACCAATGGGTGCTGGACACATCGAGCAGACCGAAACGCTCGCCGCGCCTTCGGAGAAGCTGATCGCGGTGATCAGCGATCCGGCCACCTGGGGTGACTGGTTCACCATCCACGAGCGCTGGATGGAGGAGCCGCCGACGACGCTGACCCGCGGCGCCAAACTCGTCGCGAAGATCTTCATGCTCGGCATGGCGAACAAGATCGACTGGGTTGTCGAGGAGATCGCCGACGACAGGCTCGTGCTCTCCGGCGCCGGAATGGCCGGGGTGAAGGTGGCCTTCTCCTTCGTCCTGACGCCCAATGGCGAGGGCGCCGACGTCGCCGTGGCCGGTGACTTCGAGGGCGCGCTGATCAAGGGCGCACTCGGCAAGGCCGTCGAGAGGGACGGCGCCAAGCAGATCCAGGCGTCGCTGAACAAGCTCGCCGAGCTGGCCGCCGGGGCCTGAGATGGGAGACAGGCACGAATTCGACCGGGAGGGCCTGGGCCTGTGGTCGGACGAGGAACGCTTCGAGGTGACCCGCGAGCGCCTCGCCGAGTACGCCGCGGCCACCAACGACCCGATTCCTGCGCATCTGGCCGGTGACGTCGGTTCTCCGGTGTTCGCGATCGTGCCGGTGTTCGACGCGCTGATGGCGCCCGCCGTCGACGTGGTGCCGATGGAGATCTTCGGTCGAATAACCCACGGGGAGAAGGACTTTCACTTCCACCGTCCGATCAGTCCGGGTGACAAGCTGGTCTCCCGCGGCCGGGTGATCGGCTGGGAGACCAAGTCCACCGGCGCGCTGGTCCACATTCACCTGACCTGCCACGACGAGGTCTCCGGTGATCTCGTCAACGAGCAGTACCTGTCCGGCTTCTTCCGCGGCGTGGACGCCGGAGAGAAGGTCGGCTACGCGATTCCGGTGATCGCGCCGCACGCCGAGGTCAAGGGTGCGACGCCGACGGCCACGGCCACGGCCAAGGCCCACGTCGACGACGACCAGACCTTCCGCTACGCCCCGGCGTCCGGCGATCCGGTGCCGCTGCACCTCGACGACGACTTCGCCAAATCGGCCGGGCTGCCGGGCATCATCGCGCACGGGTTGTGCACCATGGCGATGGCGGGCTGGGGCATCCTCGCCGAGGTCGCGGATTCCGACGTGGCGCGGGTCAAGCGCCTGGCGGTTCGGTTCTCGAAGTTCGTCTTCCCGGGAGACGACCTGGAGACCCGGATCTGGATGGCGGGAACCGCCGACGGCGTCACCACCTACGCGTTCGAGACCATCCGTGGTGAGGATGTGGTGCTGAGCAACGGGATCGCCGAGATCGCCGACTGATCTGGTTTCACACCGCTGGCACTCGAAAGTGTCAGCGGTGCAATAGTTCTCAAATCGAAGGAGTAAGGCATGGGCGCCTTGGAAGGACGCGTTGCCGTCATCACCGGCGCGGGTCGCGGCATCGGCCGTGAGCACACGCTGCTGTTCGCCCGTGAAGGCGCCGCCGTGGTGGTCAACGACCTGGGTGGCAGCAACAGCGGTGACGGCACGGACATCACCCCCGCGCAGGAGACCGTCGACGACATCGTCTCCGCCGGTGGGCGCGCGGTGGTGAACACCGAGAACATCGCGACCTGGGCGGGGGCCGAGGGACTGGAAAACCGAGTCGAAGGCGGGCCGCCGGCCCAAAGGCGCCATCGTCAACACGGCGTCGGCGTCAGGGGTGACCGTTCCCAACGCGGGGCAGTCCAACTACGGCGCCGCGAAGGCCGCAATCGCGGCCCTCACCCTGGTCGCCGCCGATGAGTTGCAGCGCTACGGGGTGCGGGCCAACGCGATCGCCCCGATCGCCCGCACCCGGCTGACGTTGGCCACGCCCGGCATGGGCGCATTGATGGCCGCCGAGGCTGCCGACGCTGAGGCCGAGGGCAGCTTCGACGCCTTCAGCCCGGCGAACTGGCCGGCTGGCACGACGTCAAAACCATTGAGACCGAAGAAGACTGGGCGATCGACGACATCGCCGCCCGGCTGCCCTGACACGGAGGAGACTGGCCATGTTCGAATGGTCCGAGACCGATGAGATGATCCGCGAGTCCGTTCGCACCTTCATCGACCGGGAGATTCGTCCCAACATCGACGATCTGGAGCACGGCGATCTGCCGCCGTACGGCATCATGCGCAAACTCTTCAGTGAGTTCGGAATTGACGTGATGCTCGGTGAGCAGGTCGAGAAGATGCTGGCCAAGCAGCAAGCGAAGGCCGACCGCATCGCCGCCGGCGAGCCCGAGCCCGAGAAGAAGAAGCGCGATGGCAAGTCCGGCGGCGGTCCGTTCGGGGCGCAGGGCTCCCTAGCCGCGGTTCTGGTCAGCGAATTGGCCGGGGTCAGCCTCGGCAGCGTCGCGGCGGTGGGCGTCAGCCTCGGCCTCGGCGCGGCGACCATCGCCTCGCGCGGCACCCTGGCACAGAAGCGGCGTTGGCTCAAGGACATCGTCACGCTCGACAAGATCGCCGCCTGGGCGATCACCGAGCCGGACTCCGGTTCGGACGCGTTCGGCGGCACGAAGACCTACGTCCGCCGCGACGGTGAGGACTACATCCTCAACGGCCAGAAGACGTTCATCACCAACGGGCCGTACGCGGACCTGATCGTCGTCTACGCCAAGCTCGACGCGGGCGACCAGGTGGACAAGCGGGACCGCAAGGTGCTGACCTTCGTCCTGGACAAGGGCATGGAGGGCCTGACCCAGGGCAGGTCGTTCAAAAAGATGGGCATGCATTCCTCGCCCACCGGTGAGCTGTTCTTCGACAACATCCGGCTTTCGCCCGACCGGCTGCTCGGTGAGACCGAGCAGCACAAAGGTGGGGATGGCCGGGAGAGCGCCCGGTCGAGCTTCACCACCGAGCGGATCGGATGCGCCATCCTGTCCTTGGGGATCATCAACGAGTGCCATCGACTGTGCGTGGAATATGCGAAGTCCCGCACATTGTGGGGCCAGGAGATCGCCACGTTCCAGCTGATTCAGCTGAAGCTGGCCGAGATGGAGATCGCACGGCTCAACGTGCAGAACATGGTGTTCAACGCGTTGGAGGCGATGGCGGCGGGCAAGACACCATCGCTGGCGGAGGCCTCAGCGATGAAGCTTTATTCCACCAAGGCCGCCACCGACGTGGCGATGGAAGCGGTGCAGCTGTTCGGCGGGAACGGCTATATGGACGAGTACCGCGTGGAGCAACTCGCCCGTGACGCCAAGTCGCTGATGATCTACGCCGGAAGCAACGAGATCCAGGTGACACACGTGGCCAAGGGGCTGCTCGCGGGCTGAATCTTGAGAAAGTGAGACCCAGGCTCGCACCGATACGGGGGGAAAGGAACGAGACTGGGCTTCCCTCAGCGTACCGGGCCGGCAATTCGGCCGCCACAGCCGGCGATGCCGCCACTTTGCGCGACGACGTAGAGGCGGTCGGTTGCGTTCGCGCGCCGGGTCACGCGCACTGGATCAGGCGCGCTGGAAGCGCAGGGTCACGATCTTGAACGGCCGCAGCGTCAGCCGCACATCGCCGGCCTCGCGAACATCCTCGATCGGGCGTTCCAAGAGATCGGTCAGCACGACGCCGCGATGGTCGAAGTTCGCGGTGATCGTCGCCTCCGCGCGGCCACCGCGGGACTCGTACAGTCGCACCACCACGTCCCCGCTGCCGTCCTGGGCCAGCTTGACCGCCTCGACGACGACGGCCGGATCATCCACGCGGACTAGCGGTTCCACAGCTGCGACAGACCCGCCGACGACGCGAGGCGGAAGGTTGCGTCGGTAACCCTCTTCGACGGCGTCGCCGATGCCGGCGCCCGGGCGGACCGAGAACCGCAGAAGGTGTCGGCCCTGGTCGGCGTGCGGGTCGGGGTAGCGCGGCGCGCGCAGCAGCGACATCCGCACCAGGGTTCCGGATCCGTCGGGCCGGGCGGTGATGTCGTGGCCGTAGGTGGAGTCGTTGGCGACCGCGACCCCGTAGTCGGGTTCGCCCACGTGCACCCAGCGGTGCGCGCAGATCTCGAACTTCGCCGCGTCCCAGCTGGTGTTGGCGTGGGTGGGCCGGAACACGTGGCCGAATTGGATCTCCGAGGCGCTGCGGTCGGCCCGCACATCGAACGGGAACGCCAGTTTCAGCAGTTTCTGGGTCTCGTGCCAGTCGATGTCCAACTCGATGTCCAGCGCCGGTGAGCCGGCACGCAGCGAAATGCGCTGCACCACGGTGGAACCGCCAAAGCAACGCCGGATCTCGACGGCGTCGTCGACGACGCCGACCGACTCCGCTTCCCGCAGCTCGGTGACGTTGCGGCGGTAGAACTCGTCGATGTCCCAGGCTTCCCAATGGTTCGGGATGTCGCGGTGTAGCTGCAGCAGATTGCCGGGTGCGGCCATCGCCTCGCGGCCCGACGCCGCGTCCTCCAGGGACACCAGTAGACCCTCGGCGTCGATCCGCGCCGCGATCACGCCGTTGTTCAGCAGGAACCCATCGGAGTCGGGTGTCGGCGCGACCGGCGCGGCGGGCTGGCCGGTCACCGCGCCCATGCCGGGCACACCGTCACGCGGGTGCGGCGCGGCATTGAACACCAGGGCTTGGGATCCTGGGCCTGCCAACGCCCGGGTGGCGTCGTCGATGATCCCCTCCAGCCGCCGGGCGATAGCGGCGTAATTGCGCTCGGCGTCGCGGTGCACCCAGGCGATGGAACTGCCCGGCAGGATGTCGTGGAACTGCTGCAGCAGAACCAGCCGCCAGATCTGCTCCAATTCGGCTGCCGGATAGTCGAATCCGGCGCGCACCGCGGCGGTGGCGGACCACAGTTCCGCCTCCCGCAGCAGCGCTTCACTGCGGCGGTTACCCTGCTTGGTGTTCGCCTGCGAGGTGTAGGTCCCGCGGTGGTATTCCAGGTACAGCTCCCCGGACCAGCGTGGCGGGCTCGGGTACTCGGCGCGGGCGCGGGCGAAGAACTCCGACGGCGCGTCCACCCGCACCGTCGGGGATCCTTCCAGCGACGCGGTGCGAGCGGCCGCGGCCAGCATCTCGCGGGTCGGCCCACCGCCGCCGTCGCCCCAGCCGAACGGGACCAGCGAGCTGTTGGCCGCCCCGGACTCCCGGTAATTGCGTTGCGCCCGAGCCAGCTCCGCGCCGGACAGGCTCGAGTTGTAGGTGTCCACCGGCGGGAAGTGGGTGAACACCCCGGTGCCGTCGATGCCTTCCCAGACGAACGTCGAGTGCGGCATCCGGTTGGTCTGGTTCCAGGACAGCTTCTGGGTGAGGAAGTATTCGGCGCCCGCGGCGGTGACGATCTGCGGCATCGCGGCGGAATAGCCGAAGGAGTCGGGCAGCCACACCTCGGTGGTGTCGACGCCGAACTCGTTGAGGAAGAACTGTTTGCCTGCCACGAACTGCCGGGCCATCGCCTCCCCGCCGGGCATGTTGGTGTCGGCCTCCACCCACATGCCGCCCACCGGAACGAACCGGCCGTCGGCTACCTTCTCGGCGATGCGGGCGAACAGATCCGGGTGATTCTCCTTGACCCAGGCGAACTGTTGCGCCGAGGAACACGCGAAGACGAACTCCGGGTCGCGGTCCATCAGGTCGATGACATTGGCGAAGGTGCGGGCGCATTTGCGGGCCGTCTCACGGACCGGCCACAGCCATGCCGAATCGATATGCGCGTGGCCCACCGCGGTGATCCGATGCGCGCTGGCATACGCTGGGCGGGACAGGCAGTCGGCGAGCGCGGCGCGCCCGGCCGCAGCGGTGCCGGCGATGTCGTCGGGGTCGACGATGTCCAGCATCCGCTCCAGCGCCCGCAGGATGTCGTGCCGCCGCGGCAGGTCGAACGGCAGTTCACGCATCAACCCGCTGAGCGTCCAGATGTCCTGTTGCAGCTCCCACACGTCCACCTCGCGTTGCGCCAACTCGATGTGGCCCAGCCGGTACAGCGGGTCCGTGCCGGCGGTGCCGGGATCGCCCAGCGGCGTGGGGGAGACGAAGTCCCCACCCAGATCGGGGTTTGCCGCCGCCTCGACGTAGAAGTCGACCGGCTCACCGGGAGCCACCGGCACATAGGCGTTGAACGGCGAGATGCCCTTCACCGGAGTGCCGTCCGGCCGGTAGACGAGCCCTTCGGCGTTGAATCCCGGACCGCCGGTGAAGCCCAGCTCCACCCGCAGTTCCGTCGCTTTTCCGGCCTGGTCGGACCACTGGGCCGGCGCGGCGCCCGTCACGTGCAGCCACAGCGTCGACCACGGGGCGCCCCACGGATCGCCCTCGGCGATCGGGGCGAACTCTTGTGCCACCGCCTCGGCGAACGGCACGGGTTCGCCCGGCGCCGCCCAGGCGCGCACCTCGACCGGCGCGGTGGCGCCGTAGACCGCGCCGGCCAGAAAGTGATTCACAAACCGGTCGAGGCGCTCCTCGGTCAACCGCCGATCGTCGTGCATGGCGCCGACCTTACGGCCGCGCCGCTCGGTAGGGTGCATCTTGATGACCGACCAGGAGACGATGTTGGACCCGCTGGCCACCCGGCTGCTCGACGCGCAGGTGCGGTTCGCCCTGGACCAGCTGCGCGGCGAGAACTACCACGCCCTGGTGATCGACGAGGTCGACCACGCGCTGTCCAACGCCTCCACGGTCACCCTGAACGACGCCGTCACGCCGAAGATGATCAAGGACACCGCGGCCAAGTACGCGGCGCAGATGCCCGTGGAGGGCGCGATCCTGGAACTCGCCGGGGAGATCGCCGCCCAGTTGCACCAGATCACCGCGACCTCCGAGACCTCCGTCGGCGAATTGCTGGACGTCGCCCGCTTCGCGGAGCTGTCCGCCGCGGTCGCCGACACCGCGCTCGTCACCCGGTTGCTCGAACAGGTGCTGGACAGCGCCGAGTTCGCCGAACTGTGCGCCTCGCTGATCCGGCACACCATCACCGACGGCGCCGACGAGGCCCGTCGGTCGGTGGCTGAAAGCCGGGTGGGCCGGCTGCTGGCCCCGCTGGGGCTGCCGTTCGCCGGGGCGGGGGACCGCCTTGAGCGCAGCGCCGACCGACTGTCCCGGGTCGGCGCCCGGTTCGTGCTCAACCGGATCAGCGCCGACACCGAACTGCTCGCCGAGATCGCCAATGACCTGTGGCGGCGCAACCAGGACACCCCGGTGTCGGTGGTGGCCTCGGTGCTGACCGAACGCGACGTCGACGACCTGATCGTCGTCGTCTTCGAGTTCTGGCGGTCGTTCCGGCACAGCGACTACTTCCGCTCGCTGCTCGACGGTGCCATCGACCAGCTTTTCGCCAAGTACGGCGATGTCAGCCTCTACGAGCTGCTCGCCGAGGTCGGCGTCGGCCGCGAGGACATGATCGAGGAAGCCCTGCGGTTCGGCCCGCCGGTGCTGGCCATGCTCGACGAACGCGGCCACCTCGAGGAGTTGCTGCGCCGGCGGTTGCTGCCGTTCTACGTCTCCGAGGAGTTCCGGGCCGCCGTCGCCGGGTGACGCCGGTTCCGGGCCAGCAGCGAGAACAGGCCGAACGCGATTCCGAAGGTCACCACCGCGCCGAGCAGACCGGCGATTCCGCTCGTGCCGTCATTGCCCAGGAGGGTGTAGTCGGCCAGCGGTGAGGCCGCCAACTGGTGCTCGGTCGCGTGCTGCGCGATGCAGTCGCCGGTGAGCTCGGTCGCCCCGTCGACCTCCGTCACTTCGCAGCCCCGCAGGGTCGCCGAATCCAGGCCGTCGGGGTGCGGGCTGGCCAGATACGACACCCCGCCGGCGATCAGCAGGATCGCCGCGACGAACCCGACCCAGAACCGCGTGCCCTTCACGCGGGCACCGCCTGGCGGGAACCGGCGGGTCCGGTCAGGAAGATCAGGTCCGGCCGGGTCCGGGCCACCGTCATCACCGTCAGCGCGGTGATGACGCCCTCGCCGACGCCGATCAGCAGGTGTGTGCCGAGCAGGTACCCGGCCAGATCGGCCGGCGACGCGTCCCCGGCGCCACCGATCGCGTACTCGATGACCACGCCCATCGACGCGCAGACCGTCCCGATCGCCGCGGCGACGAAGGCCACCGCGCCGAGCCTGCCGACACTGCGCCCGGCGTCGAATCGGCGGGCCAGCAGCACCGCCGCGCCGTACCCGGCCGCCACCCCGATGACCGCCATATTGACGATATTGGCCCCCAGCGCGGTCAGCCCGCCGTCGGCGAACAGCACGCTCTGCACGGTCAGCACCACGCTGACGCACAGCACGGCCGTGTAGGGGCCGACCAGGATCGCGGCCAGCGTGCCGCCGAGCAGGTGCCCGCTGACACCCGGCAGGATCGGGAAGTTCACCATCTGGGTGGCGAAGATGAACGCGGTGACCAGCGCGGCCAGCCCCGCGGGTGTGACACGTCGGGCCTTTTCCGCGCTCGTTCCCCGCTCGTCGAACTCGGCGGTCCGTTCGGTGAGCTCCGCGCGGGCCCGCACGGCGCTGAATCCGATTGCCAACAGCGCGATCACACCGAACAACGCGCAGGTGGGGGAATTGACGATGCCATTGCCCATGTGCATCGCGACGGTTGACTCGACCATTCCGAAAAGCCTAGGACGATCGCGTGAGGCTGTCTATCGGAGTGGCGGATTCGATGGCTGCGCGGGCAATCGGTCGCCCTGCCAGGTCGACAGCACCCCGCCGTGCGCCAGCGTCAGCGCCATCCCCAACGGCGCCTCGGCGACATCGGGGTAGCCGAACTCGCTGATCAGCGCCCGGGGCGAGCCGAGCGCGTCGTCGGCGATCGAACCGGCGCCGAGTTCCACCCGGTGCCGCAGCAACGGCCCGTCGTCGAGGTCGGCGGTCAGCGAACCGCTGAAGAACCCGTCGCGCTCGCCGGTCCGGCCGATCTGCACCCGTTCGCGCAGCGCGATCCGGGCCCCGTCGGCCAGCCGCACCCGGATGTCGCTGAAGTGCCGGGAGTCGGCCGCGACGATCGTCGGCTCCGGATCCAGATTCAGATCGCCGGCCACCTCCAGGTCGAAGCGGGTGTGCGAATCCCGGCTGTGCCGGCCCGGCAGCGTCACCGCCGCCGCGACGCTGCGGATCCGCAGCAGCGCGCCGGGCTCGACCACCACCCGGATGCGGGTGTGGTCCCCGCCCAGCGGTGTCGCGGCGGCCGAAACCAGGTGCAGCGTGTCGGATGCGGTGTGGCGCACCGCAATCGCGCCGCTCGCCTCGATCCGCGGGTAGCGGCCCGGGGCGGCGACGATCAGGACCTGCGAGCGCATCAGGAACGCAGATGCCCGCGAATCCAGGAGAGCACCGGCGCCGCGGAGGGGTCCTCGGTCAGGGACAGGAACACCGCCGGACGGCCGTCGCGGACCGCCGCGGCGTCGCGACGCATCACTTCGAGGTCGGCGCCCACCATCGGCGCGAGGTCGGTCTTGTTGATCACCAGCAGATCCGAATACGTCACCCCGGGCCCGCCCTTGCGCGGCACCTTGTCGCCGCCGGCCACGTCGATGACGAAGATCTGGACGTCCACCAGCCCGGAGGAGAACATCGCGGTCAGATTGTCGCCGCCGGACTCCACCAGGATCAACTCCAGCGGCGGATTCGCGGCGATCAGATCGTCGATGGCGTCCAGGTTGGCGGTGATGTCGTCGCGGATCGCGGTGTGCGGGCAGCCGCCGGTCTGCACCGCGGTGATCCGCTCGTCGGGCAGCACCGCGTGCCGGCGCAGGAAATCGGCGTCCTCGGTGGTGTAGATGTCATTGGTCAGCACCGCCAGCGAGGTGTCCTCGCGCAGCTCGCGGCACAGCGCCGCCACCAGCGCGGTCTTGCCGGAGCCGACCGGGCCGCCGATCCCGACGCGCAGCGCCTCGCCGGGTTTGCGCTCCCGCTTGGGGTGATGCACGTGGGCGGCGCCGTCGGGCAGGAAATGCGGTGGCATGGTCGGCCTTTCAGGATGCGAACAGTGGACGGTCACGCCAGGTGTGCTGCTCGGCGAGCACATCCAGCAGCGGGTCGGACAGGTCGGTCAACTCGGCGGCGGCCATCGCGGCGGTCTCCTCGCACAGCCCCGCCAACTCGAACGTCAGCGCGGCGACGTCGGCGGGGTCCAGCGCGAGCAGGCGCTGCGCGGCGGTGGCCACCCCGGTCATCGTGGTGTACACCACCGAGACCGCGGTCTGCGTCGCGCTCAGGCCGGATAGCATGCCGGCCACACCGGCCGCGACCGGCAGATGCGGCGTGCGGCCGAGGGTGTCCCACGCCTCGGCGTCGGGCCAGACCCGGCGGGCCAATCGGGTCAACCCGCGGCCCTGGGCGCGGGAGGCCGCCCGGGCGGCCGGTGAGGGCGTGCGGGCGTCGGTCTCCCGGTCGGCGGCCACCGGCGCCAAACGGCCGTCGGTGACCGCGGCCGCGATCGACGCGGTCACCAGCCCGCAGCTGCGGATCCGCCGCCGCAGATAGGCGCGTAGCGTGTCGACGTCGTAGACCAGGCCGGCGGTGACCGCTTCCTCGGCCCCGCCGGAATGCACGTGCCCGCCGGCCGGCAGCCGGGAATCGGCCAGCACCAGCAGCGACACCAGCGACATCAGGACACCCGCGCCATCAGAACAAGAAATACCGTTGCGCCATCGGCAATTCCGCCGCCGGCTGCTCGGCCCACACCTCGCCGTCGACCCGCACCGTGAAGGTGTCCGGGTCCACCTCGATATGCGGCAGCGCGTCGTTGTGCGGCATATCGGCCTTGCCGACGCCGCGCACATCGGTCACCGCGGCGAGACGCCGGTTGACCGCCAGCCGGTCGGCCAGCCCGTCCTCCAGGGCCTGCGGCGCCACGAAGTGCAGTGAGGTGGCCGCCGCGGCGGCCGGAGCGGCGCCGAACATCGGCCGGGGCAGCACCGGCTGCGGGGTGGGGATGGAGGCGTTGGCGTCGCCCATCGCCGCCCAGGCGATCATGCCGCCCTTGAGCACCGCGTGCGGGCGCACCCCGAAGAACGCCGGCTCCCACAGCACCAGATCCGCCAGCTTGCCGACCTCGATCGATCCGATCTCGGTATCCAGGCCGTGCGCGATGGCCGGGCAGATCGTGTACTTGGCGACATAGCGCCGGGCCCGCAGATTGTCGGCGGCGCCGTCCCCGGGCAGCGCGCCGCGACGGCGTTTCATCACGTGCGCGGTCTGCCAGGTGCGCAGCACCACCTCGCCGATCCGGCCCATCGCCTGCGCGTCGCTGCCGATCATCGAGATCGCGCCGATGTCGTGCAGCAGGTCCTCGGCGGCAATGGTGGACGGCCGGATCCGGCTCTCGGCGAACGCCAGATCCTCGGGCACCGCCGGGTTGAGGTGGTGGCACACCATCAGCATGTCGAGGTGTTCGTCGAGGGTGTTCACGGTGTGCGGCCGAGTCGGGTTGGTGGAACTGGGCAGCACATTCGGATGCCCGGCCACAGTGATGATGTCCGGCGCGTGCCCGCCGCCGGCGCCCTCGGTGTGATACGCGTGGATCCCGCGGCCCTTGATGGCGGCCAAGGTGTCCTCGACGAAACCCGCCTCATTGAGGGTGTCCGAATGCAGCGCGACCTGCACGCCGGAGGCGTCGGCCACGGTGAGGCAGGCGTCGATCGCCGCGGGAGTGGCCCCCCAATCCTCGTGGATCTTGAAACCCGATGCGCCGCCGCGCAATTGCTCCCACATCGCTTCGGCGCCGACGGTGTTCCCCTTGCCCAGCAGCGCGATGTTCATCGGCCAGCCGTCGAGGGCCTCCAGCATCCGGGCCAGGTGCCACGCGCCGGGGGTGACCGTGGTGGCCTTGGATCCTTCGGCGGGCCCGGTCCCGCCACCGATCAGCGTGGTGATGCCGCCGGCCAGCGCGGTCTCCATGATCTGCGGACAGATGAAATGCACGTGGCAGTCGATGCCGCCGGCCGTGACGATCCGCCCGCCGCCGGCGATGATCTCCGTCGACGGCCCGACGACGAGGTCCGGGTGCACCCCGTCCATGATCTCGGGATTGCCGGCCTTGCCGATCCCGACGATCCGGCCGTCGCGAATCCCGATATCGGCCTTGATGATTCCCCAGTGATCGAGAATCACCACGCCGGTGATGACGGTGTCCGGCGCCCCGTCGGCGCGGCTGGCCCGGGACTGACCCATCGACTCGCGCAGCACCTTGCCGCCGCCGAACACGGCCTCGTCGCCGGCGAGTCCGGGCCCGCCGCTGCGGTCTTCGGTGATCTCGATCAGCAGATCGGTGTCGGCCAACCGGATCCGGTCACCGGCCGTCGGCCCGAACAGCGCGGCGTAGTGCGCGCGGGACAGCGAGGTCATGAGCGCTCGTCCAACTTATGGGGCGGGGTCAGGCTGATGCCGTGCACCTCGCGGCTGCCGCCCAGCGGCACCAGCGAAACCTGCTGGGCCACGGCGGGTTCAAACCGCACCGCGGTTCCCGCGGGAATGTCCAGGCGGCGCCCGTAGGCGGCGACACGGTCGAACTCCAGCGCCGCGTTGGCCTGGGTGATGTGCACGTGGCTGCCCACCTGCACCGGCCGATCACCGGTGTTGACGATCTCCAGCACCAGCCGCGGCGCGCCCTCGTTGAGCTCGATCTCCCCGGGGGCGAACAGGATCTCGCCGGGGATCGTCATTTGATCGGGTGGTGGACGGTGACGAGTTTCGTCCCGTCCGGGAACGTCGCCTCCACCTGGACGTCGTGCAGCATCTCCGGCACCCCTTCCATCACATCGTCGGCGGTCAGCACCTCGCGCCCGCTGCTCATCAGCTCCGCGACCGTGCGGCCGTCCCGGGCCCCCTCCAGCAGGTGGTCGGTGATCACCGCGACGGCCTCCGGGTGATTGAGCCGCAGACCACGGGCTCGGCGGCGCCTGGCCAGTTCCGCGGCGTAGGAAACCAACAGACGCTCCTGCTCATGCGGAGTCAGACGCATGGCGAGGATCTTGCCACGGCCGGAACCGGGGTGCGCGGCATGCGCTTGGGAGTGCGCGGACAGACCTAACCCGGCCGTAACTTGAAGTCACCTGGCTGAAACCGGACCGTCCTTAGCGTGGGGAGCGATCACCGCCCCACCGAAAGGCTTTCGATGCCCGGACACATTCGTTTCTCCCGTTCCCTGCTGGCCGCGGGCGCAGTCGCCGCCACCGCGTCACTGGTCCTCGCCGGATGCGGCAGCCGCGCCGGCGACGAGGAGTCCGGCGCCGCCGCGTCCTGCGTCGACACCTCCGGCCCGAGCGTCAAAGTCGGCTCGCTGAACTCGCTTTCGGGCACGATGGCGATCTCCGAGGTGACCGTCCGCGACGCCATCAAGCTGGCCGTCGAGGAGATCAACGCCGACGGCGGCGTGCTCGGCAAGCAGATCCAGCTGGTTGGCGAGGACGGCGCGTCCGACCCGGCGGTGTTCGCCCAGAAAGCCGAGAAGCTGATCCAGGACGACTGCGTCGCCGCGGTGTTCGGCGGCTGGACGTCCTCGAGCCGCAAGGCCATGCTGCCGGTGTTCGAGAGCAACAACTCGCTGCTGTATTACCCGGTGCAGTACGAAGGACTGGAGTCCAGCCCGAACATCTTCTACACCGGCGCGACCACCAACCAGCAGATCGTCCCCGCCCTGGACTACCTGAAGGAGAAGGGCGTCACCTCGCTGTACCTGGTGGGCAGCGACTACGTCTTCCCGCAGACCGCCAACCGGATCATCAAGGCCTACGCCGAGGCCAATGGCATCGAGATCAAGGGCGAGGACTACACCCCGCTGGGCTCCACCGACTTCTCCACCATCGTGAACAAGGTGCGCGCCTCGGGGGCCGGCGCGGTGTTCAACACCCTCAATGGCGACTCCAATGTGGCGTTCTTCAAGGAGTACACCAACGTCGGGCTGAACCCGCAGACCATGCCAGTGCTGTCGGTGTCGATCGCCGAGGAAGAGGTCAAGGGCATCGGCGCGCAGAACATCGACGGCCAGCTGACCGCGTGGAACTACTACCAGACCGTCGAGAACCCGGAGAATGAGAAGTTCGTCGCCGCGTTCAAACAGAAATACGGCGCCGACCGCGTCACCTCCGACCCGATGGAAGCGGCCTACGTCTCGGTCTACCTGTGGCGCAACACCGTTGAGAAGGCGCAGGACTTCGGCACGGCCGCGGTCCAGGAGGCCGCCGACGGCGTCACTTTCGCCGCCCCGGAGGGCGAGGTCAAGATCGACGGCGAGAACAACCACATCTACAAGACCGCGCGGATCGGTGAGATCCACCCCGACGGCCTGATCTACACGGTGTGGCAGTCCCCGGAGTCGATCAAGCCGGATCCATTCCTCAAGGGCTACCCGTGGGCTGCCGGCCTGTCCGGCTGAGGCGGGCATGGACGCGCTGATCGGCCAGCTGGCAACGGGATTGAGCCTCGGCTCCATCCTGTTGCTGGCGGCCCTGGGCCTCGCGCTGACCTTCGGTCAGATGGGCGTCATCAATATGGCGCACGGCGAATTCATCATGGCCGGCTGCTACACGGCCTTCCTCACCCAGCAGATCATCTCCAACGCCGGCGCCTCGCTGCTGATCTCACTGGTGCTCGGATTCATCGTCGGCGGGCTGCTGGGGGTGCTTCTGGAGACGACGTTGATCCAGCGGATGTACCACCGGCCGCTGGACACCCTGCTGGTCACCTTCGGGGTCGGGCTGATCCTGCAGCAGGTGGCCCGGGACATCTTCGGCGCTCCCGCGGTGAACGTGACCGCGCCGTCGTGGCTGTCCGGCGGGGTGGAGATCCTCGGCGCGGTGGTGCCCAAGACCCGGATCTTCATCCTGGTGCTCGCGCTGGTCTGTGTGACGGTGCTGGCGCTGGTGCTCAAGGCCAGTCCGATGGGCCGCCGGATCCGGGCCGTGGTGGCCAACCGGGACCTCGCCGAAACCAGCGGCATCTCGTCCCGGCGCACCGACCTGACCACCTTCTTCATCGGCTCCGGGCTGGCCGGCGTGGCCGGGGTCGCGCTGACATTGATCGGATCCACCAGCCCCACCACCGGACAGAGCTATCTGATCGACGCGTTCCTGGTCGTGGTGGTCGGCGGTCTCGGCCAGATCAAGGGCACTGTCATCGCAGCGTTCGGCCTCGGCCTGCTGAACTCCTTCATCGAGTACAGCACCACCGCGTCGCTGGCCAAGGTCATCGTGTTCGTGATCATCGTGATCTTCCTGCAGGTCCGCCCACAGGGATTGTTCACCGTCCGGACGAGGAGCCTGGTATGACGATCCCGGTACGAGAAATGCTCGGACGCTGGCAGACCTGGGCCGGATTCGCCGTCGCCGCGGTGCTGTTGTTCGGCGTCGCCCCGGCCGCGCTGTCCACCTTCCGGCTTGGTTTGCTCGGCCAGTACCTGTGCTTCGCCATCGTCGCCGCCGGCATCGGATTGGCCTGGGGCAGAGGCGGAATGCTCACCCTCGGCCAGGGCGTGTTCTTCGGCCTCGGCGCATACATGATGGGCATGCACCTCAAGATCGCCGACGCCGCGCACGCCAAGGCGTCGGTGCCCGACTTCATGCAGACCGCGGGCATCGCCACCCTGCCGGGCTACTGGCAACCCTTCGAATCCGCGGCCTTCACTCTCGCCGCCATCGTCGTCATCCCGGTCGGCGTGGCCGTGCTGCTGGGACTCGGGGTGTTCAAACGCCGGGTCAAAGGCGCCTACTTCGCGATCCTGTCCCAGGCGCTGGCCGCGGCGCTGGCGATCTTGCTGGTCGGTCAGTCCACCCTCGGTGGCAGCAACGGGCTCAACGGGTTTCGCACCTTCTTCGGGTTCCGGCTTTCGGATCCGGTGAACCGCCAGATGCTGTACTTCATCGCCGCCGCCACCCTGTTGATCGTGGTCGCGGTGGTCCGCCAGCTCATGCACAGCCGCTACGGCGAACTGCTGGTCGCGGTGCGCGACGGCGAGGAGCGGGTGCGGTTCCTCGGCTACGACCCGGCCAATATCAAGGTCGTCGCCTACACCGCCGCGGCGCTGTTCGCCAGCATCGCCGGCGCGCTGTTCGCGCCGATCATCGGCTTCATCACCCCTGCGCAGGTCGGCGTGGCGCCGTCCATCGCCTTCCTGATCGGGGTCGCGATCGGTGGGCGCACCACCCTGCTGGGCCCGGTGCTCGGCGCGATCGGAGTCGCCTGGGCGCAGACCACCTTCTCCGAGCGGTTCCCGTCGGAGTGGATCTACGCCCAGGGCCTGCTGTTCATCGTGGTGGTCGGGTTCTTCCCGGCCGGGCTGGCCGGCCTGGGGGCGCTGGCGCGCCGACTCCGGTCGCCCGAGAAGGCGGAGGTGTCCCGATGACCGAGAAGACCAGCACCGGGCCGGTCGCAGGCGGCAACGTCGGCATGGGCACTGAGTACCTCGAAGTTCGCGGCCTCAGTGTGGAATTCGACGGGTTCAAAGCCGTGCGGGAGGTAGACCTGACCCTCTTCCAGGGCGACCTGCGATTCTTGATCGGCCCCAACGGCGCCGGCAAGACCACGGTGATCGACGCGATCACCGGACTGGTGTCGGCCACCGGATCGGTGAACAAATCCGGTGTCGAACTGCTGGGCAAGAAGACCCACCAGATCGCCCGCCTCGGGGTGGGCCGGACCTTCCAGACCGCGTCGGTGTTCGAACAGCTCACCGTGCTGCAGAACCTCGACATCGCCGCCGGCGCCGGCCGATCCTGGCGCACCCTGCTGCGGCGCCGGCACACCGTCGAACCGGCCATCGAGGAGGCGCTGGAGACCATCGGTCTGAGTTCGCTGGCCGGGCAACCGGCGGGCGTGCTCGCGCACGGCCAGAAGCAGTGGCTGGAAATCGGCATGCTGCTGGTGCAGAACGCCGACGTGCTGCTGCTCGACGAGCCCGTCGCCGGGATGAGCCACGAGGAACGCGAAGAGACCGGAAACCTGTTGCGGCGCATCGGCGCCGAACGCACCGTCGTGGTCGTCGAGCACGATATGGACTTCATGCGCGCGTTCGCCACCTCGGTGACGGTGCTGGCCCGCGGGCAGATGATCGCCGAGGGCTCCGTCGCCGAGGTGCAGGCCAATCCGAAGGTGCAGGAGGTGTATCTCGGGTCCGCGGCCGCCGGCGTCGAGGACGTGCCGGAGGCGATGATCGAGGAGAAGCCCTGATGCTGGAGATGATCGACGTGCGCAGCGGGTACGGCCGCTCCGAAGTGATCCACGGAGTGTCCATCGAGGTGCCCACCGACGGCGTCGCGGCGGTGATGGGACACAACGGCGCGGGTAAGACCACGCTGCTGCGGGCCGCCGTCGGGCTGCTGAAAACCACCTCCGGCGCCGTGCGTTTCGACGGCGAGGACATCACCCGACTGCGGCCCAGCGCCCGGGTGGCACGAGGATTGGCTTACGTGCCGCAGGGCCAGCAGTCCTTCGGCCAACTCACCACCGCGGAGAACCTGCAGGTGGTGGCCGACGGACGGCCGAACGGCAAGGCGCTGATCGACGAACAACTCGACCTGTTCCCGGCCCTGAAGGAACTGCTGACCCGGCGCGCCGGCCTGCTCTCCGGTGGGCAGCGGCAACAGCTGGCGATCGCCCGGGCGCTGATCACCGGACCGAAGTGCCTGATCCTCGACGAGCCCACCGAAGGCATCCAGCCGTCGGTGGTCGCCGAGATCGAGGCCGCCATCACCGCGCTCACCCGCCGCGGTGACCTGGGGGTGCTGCTGGTCGAGCAGCACATCGGGTTCGCGCTGGAAGCCGCGCAGACCTACTACATCCTGGAGTCCGGCCGGCTGACCGCCTCCGGCGCCGGTGGCGTCGACTCCGCGGCGGATGTGCGCGCCGCGATGGCGATCTGAGGCCACCTGAAATTTCCCGCGGGCAATCAGCTCATATTGCCCGGGAAATAACGCGGAAACACCACGCTCCTAACGTTTTTCAGCATGACCGAGATCGCAGATCGACCCGAATCCCGTGAACTTCCACCAGGATCGGTCGTCGGCGCCGGCGACATCGTGGAGGCCGCCGGCCACCCGGTCGGCGGCGGCGTCATCAAGGACGGCTACGACCCGCGGCTGACCAACGAGGACCTCGCCCCGCTCGGCAAGCAGACCTGGTCGTCGTACAACATCTTCGCGTTCTGGATGTCGGATGTGCACAGCGTCGGCGGGTACGTCACCGCGGGCAGCCTGTTCGCCCTCGGGCTGGCCAGCTGGCAGGTGCTGGTCGCGTTGCTGGTCGGCATCACCATCGTCTACTTCTTCTGCAACCTGGTCGCCAAACCCAGCCAGGCCGCCGGCGTGCCGTACCCGGTGATCTGCCGCGCTTCCTTCGGCGTGCTGGGCGCCAACATCCCGGCCATCATCCGCGGCCTGATCGCGGTGGCCTGGTACGGAATTCAGACTTACCTGGCTTCGGCCGCCCTCGACGTGGTGCTGCTGAAACTGTTCCCCTCGCTAATGCCGTACGCCATCGTGGAGGACTACGGGTTCGCCGGGCTGTCGCTGCTGGGCTGGTGCAGCTTCCTGCTGCTGTGGGTGCTGCAGGCCTGCGTGTTCTGGCGCGGTATGGAGTCCATTCGCAAGTTCATCGACTTCTGCGGACCGGCCGTCTACGCGGTGATGTTCCTGCTCTGCGGCTACCTGATCTACAAGGCCGGCTGGGGCGCGATCAAGATGAACCTCGGCGGGGTGGCCTACACCGGCTGGTCGTCGGCGCCGATCATGCTCGGCGCCATCGCACTGGTGGTGTCCTACTTCTCCGGCCCGATGCTGAACTTCGGCGACTTCTCCCGGTACGGCAAGTCCTTCCAGGCCGTCAAGAAGGGCAACTTTCTCGGGCTGCCGGTGAACTTCCTGGTGTTCTCGGTGCTGGTTGTGGTGACCGCCTCGCTGACCGTGCCGGTGTTCGGCGAACTCATCACCGACCCGGTGGAGACGGTCGCCCGCATCGACAGCACCTTCGCAATCGTGCTGGGCGCGTTGACCTTCGCCATCGCCACCATCGGCATCAACATCGTGGCGAACTTCGTCAGCCCGGCCTTCGACTTTTCCAACGTCAGCCCGCAGCGGATCAGCTGGCGAGCCGGCGGCATGATCGCCGCGGTCGGCTCGGTGCTGATCACCCCGTGGAACCTGTACGCCAACCCGGAGGTCATCCACTACACGCTGGAAACCCTCGGCGCGTTCATCGGCCCACTGTTCGGCGTGCTGATCGCCGACTATTACCTGGTGCGCAAACAGAAGGTGATCGTCGACGACCTGTTCACCATGTCGCAGGACGGAAAGTACTGGTACTCCGGCGGATACAACCGGGTGGCGGTGCTCGCGACCGCCGTCGGCGCGGTGCTGGCGATGATCCCGGTCCTGCTCAGCGGCAGCGTGACCGGCATGCACACCGCCGCGCAGTACAGTTGGTTCATCGGCTGCGGCGTGGCCTTCGCGCTGTACCTCCGGATGGCGTCCCGGGACCGGCTGGTGGCAGAGTCGGTGTCGTGACGACGATCTGGGTGATCAACGCCAACACCACCGAATCGATGACCGACGGGATCGGCCGCAGCGCCCGCGCGGTGGCAGCGCCGGGCACGGTGGTGGTCCCGGTGACCAACGCCCGCGGCGTTCCGTCGCTGGAGAGTCACTACGACGAGGCGATGAGCGTGCCCGGAGTGCTCGAGGCGGTGGCGCGCGGCGAGGAAGAGGGCGCCGACGGCTTCGTCATCGCCTGCTTTAGCGACCCGGGACTCGACGCCGCCCGCGAGTTGGCCACCGGACCGGTGATCGGCATCGCCGAGGCCGCCATGCACGCCGCCAGCCACCTGGGCCGGGGGTTCAGCGTGGTGACCACGCTGAGTCGCTCCATCGGGCGGTCCGAGGAACTGGCCGAGCGCTACGGCATGGACCGGTTCTGCCGGGGCATGCACGCCTGCGACCTGCCGGTGCTTGCGCTGGAGACCGACCCGCAGGCCCGCCGGATCGTCACCGACGCCTGCCGGACCGCCCTGGCGGTCGACGGTTCCGACGCGGTGGTCCTCGGTTGCGCCGGGATGGCCGACATGTGCGCGCAGATCAGCGCGGAGATTGGGGCGCCGGTGGTCGACGGGGTCGCCGCGGCGACGCTGACCGTGCAGTCGCTGGTGGCCATGGGGCTGCGCACCGGGAAGCTGGGGGAGTACGCGAAGCCGCCGGTCAAACAGTTGCGCTGAACCTGTCGCGATGTGGCTGATGGTGTTGCCGCGCGCGGGTTGAACGTGGGCGACGTAGGTCGTCAGGCGGGATGCGTGGCGCGCCAATGCTCGGCGATCTCGATCCGGCGGGCCACCCACACCCGATCGTGGGACTGCACGTGGTCCAGGAACCGCGCCAGCGCCGCGGCGCGGGCCGGACGCCCGACCAGTCGGCAGTGCAGGCCCACCGAGAGCATCTTGGGCGCCCCGGCGACACCCTCGGCGTAGAGCACGTCGAACGCGTCCCGCAGGTGCGCGAAGAACTCCTCGCCGTTGGCGAACCCGGCGGGCGAGGAGAACCGCATATCGTTGGTGTCCAGCGTGTACGGCACCACCAGCTGGGTGTGCTCGCCGACGTCGACCCAGTACGGCAGGTCGTCGGCGTAGGAGTCCGAGTCGTAGACAAACCCGCCGTGCTCGACCACCAGCGCCCGGGTGTGCGGCGAGTCCCGGCCGGTGTACCAGCCCAGCGGCCGCTGTCCGGTCAGCTCGGTCAGGATCTGCACCGCCTCGGCCATATGCGCGCGTTCGGTGTCCTCGCCGATCAGCTGGTAGGACTTCCAGCGCAGCCCGTGGCAGGCGATCTCGTGGCCGAGTTCGCGAAACGCCGCCACCGCCTCGGGATTTCGCTGCATGGCCCGGGCCACCGCGAACACCGTCAGCGGCAGTCCGCGGGATTCGAACAGCCGAAGGATCCGCCACAGCCCGGCCCGCGACCCGTACTCGTAGATCGACTCCATGCTCATGTGCCGGTTCCCGAACGCCTCGGCCGGGGTGATCTCGGACAGGAACGTCTCCGAGGCCGGGTCGCCGTCGAGCACGCAGTTCTCCGCGCCCTCTTCGTAATTGAGCACGAACTGCACGGCGATCACCGCGCCGCCGGGCCAGCGGGGATCCGGGGGGCGCCGGCCGTAGCCGACCATGTCGCGCGGATAGCTCACAAGAGTTCCCCGTAGAGCCGCAACCGGGCCAGCCCGCCGTCGGGATAGATGTCCAACTGCGCCTCGGTCACCGGCGCGTCCGACTCGACCAGAAACCGGTGCCGGGTGTCGGGCTGCAGATCCACCGGCTCCAGCAGCGTCACCCAGTCGCCGTCGCCGTCGCGGCCCAGCAGCCGCGCCGAATTGGGGCTGTTGCCAATGAAATACGACGTGTCGATCTCCGCCATCCGGATCCGGCCGCGGCCGGCCAGCTTGATCCGCACCCAGTCGTTGCCGTCATCGCGGCGCCGGGCGGTCTCCCAGCCGTCGCCCATCACCTTCGCCACGCCCGGGAAGATCAGGTTCTGCGGCGAGCTGAAGAACCGGTTGGAGGCGTCGAGCACCAGTCCGCCGTTCTCCAACGCCGCCAGGTCCAGCGGTCCGACGCCGAGGAACCGCGGATCGGGCCGGCCTTCGCCGTGCACCCGCAGCCGCGCCACCCCGCCGTCGGGATAGATCCGCAGCCGCACATGGGTCCAGCGCCGCTGCGACTCCACCTCGAACAGATTCCTGGTGTCCCCGTACACCTTCGACTCCGGAATGAGCGACGTCCAGCCGGGATGGTCGATGAGCTCGTCGACGCTGGGGTGGCCGTCGAGTTCCAGCGCGTCGACCGAGGCCGAGGTGGGGTAGTTGCCCTTGAACCACGCGGTGTCGATCACCACGCCGTGGATCACCCCGGGCGCCCCGAGCCGGACGATCGCCTCGTCGTACCCGACATCGCGGCGCCGACGGGTTTCCCACCCGTCGTAGACCTGTCCGCGGTGGCCGAAGGTGGCCGGCTGGTACTTCGCCGGCCCGGGCCGGATCAGGTTCTCCTTCTCGGCGAACGCGTCGTCGTTGGCCCAGACGACGGCGCCGCCGACGGTGCGCAGCGCCAGGTCGGGGAACCAGGTGAAGTCGGGCAGCGAGTCGGTCATGAGTGTTTGCGTTCCTTCAGGTTTCGCAGCACGGTCAGTTCGGCGCCGGGAGCGGCGGCCAGCACATCCTCCGGGCCGAACGCGCCCAGCGCCAACCCGCGCAGCACCACGGTGGCCAGCGCCTCGGCGGTGGCCGGTTCGTCGACGATCGTCCCGCCCCGGCGGTCCAGGTAGGCCTGCAGCCGCGGCGCGGCCGCCGCCAGCGCGGCCCGGAAGAACACGGTCACGGCCAGCCAGCGGGTGACCAGATGGCCGGGATGCATATCCCAGCCCTGGTAGTAGCCGCGTTCCAGGGAGCGGGTGACCAGTCGGTGATGACGCCGGATGGCGGCGCGGACCTGCTCGTCGTCGCCGACCGGCAGCACCTGGGTGGAGCCGTCGGCCACCCGGACACCGGTCTGCGCCGCCGCGGCCAGCATCACCGCCTTGGCGTGGTCGGCGACCGGATGGTCCAGCGCCTGCTGCTGCGGGCTGATCCCGCAGGCGGCGCTGTAGTCGTACGTGCCGTAGTGCAATCCGAGGCAGCGGCCGTCGCTGGCGTGCAGCGCCCTGGCCAGGGTGGCGGCGCCGTCCGCGCCGAGCACCGCCTGCGGGCTCTCGATCTGCAGCTCGAAGCGCAGCGCCCCGGACGGCAATCCGTGCGCCTGCTCCAGCGCCTCGCACAGCCACACCGCGGCGGTGGCCTGCTGGGCCAGCCGCAGTTTCGGCACGGTGAACACGAACCCCGGCGGCGCCCCGCCGGCGCCGTCGAGGGTCAGCTCGAGGGTCCGGATGGCGCGGCGCCGCTCGGCGGTGGTCAACCCCTTGATCCGGATGCCGCTGATCGGGAGTCCGAGCGCGCGCAGCGTGCGGCCGGCGGCCAGCGCGTCGCGGTCCTCCACCTCGTCGGGTCGACGGCCGTAGCCGTCCTCGAAGTCCAGCCGCAGGTCCTGGATCGGCGCGGCGGCCAGGCGGTCCCGGACGCGGGCGAGGACGTCGGGACCACCGAGTTCGGTCAGCAGTTCCCCGTGCCGGTCGGCCAGGTCCAGGGCCGCGGCGCCCCAGCGTCGCGGAGTGTCTGCGGTGGCGTCCGCCGCGCTGAGGTAGACGGTGTGCGCCGGTTGGGCGTCGTCGGACGGATCCGGGTAGCGGGCGGCGAGTTCGGCGTCGACCTCGGCCAGCAACACGTCGATCCGGGTGCGTTGCGCCGCCGAAATCGGGTTGCCAGGTTCTGCCATCGGTCCATCGTCACAGAACTTCGGCCACCGCGTCGGTTGAGAGCGTTCGGCGCGGGCCCCTAGGTTTCCCGCAGCGCGGCCAGATAGCGGTCGGTGATCAGCCGCTGGGCCGCCGAGGCCACCGGGGCGCCCAGCCGGATCCACCACGGCCCGTGCCGGGAGAACGCCACGACTTCGGCGAACACCCGGTCGGTGTCCGGATCGTGGCGCACCGCGAAGAACTCCTCGCCGACCTCGGGGTAGCTCAACTGCCGGCCGGCCAGGTCGTCGAAGTCCACCCGGCCACGGTAGCGCCGGGCGAACGATTCAGCCGAAGGTGAAGGAGTAGACGCTCAGCCCGGGGGAGACGGCGACGGACACGACGCGGTCGTCGGATCCGGGATGCTCGGCGACCGGGTAGATGTTGGGCGCCCCGCCGACCGGCAGCCGGGAGATGTGGCTGCCCTCGGTGGCGGTCAGCGCGCCCTCCCCGGAGACGTTCAGATAGGCCGTCGCGGCGTGGAAGGACAGCGTGATGACGGCGTCGCGGCCCGCGGTCAGCGACTCGCCGCCGACGCTCCACTGGCCGGTCAGGCTGAACTCGCCGAGCGGCGGCGGGTCCGCGGCGGTGAAGTCCCGGGTCCCCTCGGTGAGCCCTCCGTCGTCGCTGCCGGCGTAGTCCCGCGCCCGCTGGGCGCCGAGGTAGATCTCGTGGGTCTGGCGGCGGTCGGCCGGGGCTGGGTCGGTCATGCCGCTGGGCTCGGGCAGCGCGACGCCCGGCTGCGCGGCGGTCAGCAGCGCCCGGATGTCGCGTTCGGTCTCGGCGTAGCGGCCCTCGCCGAAGTTCACCAGCCGGATCACCCCGTTGGCGTCGATCAGGTAGCCGGCCGGCCAGGCGATGTTCTGGTAGGCCTTCCAGGTCGCGTAGTCGTTGTCGACGGCGATCGGGAAGGTCAGGCCGAGCCGTTTCGCGCCCGCGGTGATGTTGTCCGGGTCGCGTTCGAAGGCGTACTCAGGGGTGTGCACGCCGACGACCTGGAAGCCGAACGGCGCGTACGTCCGGTACCAGTCCTGCACGTGCGGCAACTCGCGCTGGCAGTTGACGCAGGAGTAGGCCCAGAAGTCGACCAGCACCACCTTGCCGCGTAGCCCGGCGAGGGTCAGCGGTGGCGAGTCGATCCACTCCGAGATGCCAGCGAACTCCGGCGCCGGTCCGCAGTCGGTCAGCTTCGCCGCGCCGCGCAGCGCGTCGTCCAGGCAGGGCTCCAGCGCGCCGGTCCCGCTGACCCGGGGCGCGGCGACCGCCGCCGAGGGCAGCGCGGCGCCGATCGTCTTGGTGTAGTCCGGGACGGTGCGGGCGATCAGGTCGGTCACGTTGAGCGCCAGGGCGACCGCCAGCGCGATCATCGCCACTCCGGCGGCCGCGCGCACGCCGCGGGCGTGGGTGGCCAGGAATCGGGTCCGGGCGCGCAGTCGGCTGCCGGCCAGCGCGATGGCCAGCAGCGGGATGGCGGTGCCGACGGCGAAGCCCAGCGTCAGCGCCACCACCTGCCCGCCGACCTCGCCGCTGGCCCCGGCGATCGCGATGGCGGCGAGCACCGGGCCCGCGCACGGCACGTACACCACGCCGAGCGCCAGTCCCAGCGCGAAGCCGCTGCCCGCCCCGGTGTTCTCCACGCGGGCCTGCGGGATCAGCGCGAACGGGCGCTCCAGCAGGCGCTCCACACCCGGCGCCAGCATGGCGACCCCGAGGATGGCCAGCGCGGCGATGCCCATCCAGCGCAGCAGGTCCGGCGGCAGACGCTGCAACCGCAGCAGCAGCGCGCCGAACAGGGTGACCAGGCTGAAACTCAGGGTCAGCCCGGCGACGACGGCGACCGGTCGCAGCCAGGTCCGGGTCCGGGTCGCCACGGCGCCGTCGGCGTCCGGGCCGGTGGCCCCGCCGAGCAGCACCACCGGCAGCACCGGCAGCACGCACGGGGAGATCGCCGCGAGGAATCCGCCGACGAACCCGACCAGCAGGTACGTCACGCCGGTTCGATCACCAGGTGGTGCCGTCGACGCCCGGGAACACGCAGCGGCCGTTGGCCGCGACCCGGCCGATGACCATGAAGTCGTACCCGGTGCAATCGGAGTTGATCGGCTCGCAGGTGCCGATGGTGGTGATCACCTTGCTGTCCCCGCAGGAGGACCCGGGCGCCGGTGGCGGGTCCGGGTCGGCGCCGGCCACCGCGGCGCTATGGCCCAGCGCCAGTGTGACGGCGCAGGCGGCGATGAAGAAACGGCTCGCATTCCTCATGGCGGACCCCTATGGGTTGCAGCCCCCTGCGACGAGCGTACGCCGCGTGTGTGATCCGGGCCACACTTGGCGCATCGACCTCTGACCAGGCCTGTGGCTAGGCCTGGACCTGGGAGAACTCGCTGAAAGCCGCGAACGCGCGGGGTCCGTACACCGTCGAGTGGCCGCCGTTCATCAGGATCGCCACGCCCAGCGCCTCCGCGACCTCTTCCTTGCTGGCCCCGGCGCGGGCCGCGCCGCGGGCATGGCTGGCGATGCAGCCGTCGCAGCGGTTGGTCACGCCGATCGTCAGCGCGATCAACTCCTTGACCTTGGTCGACAGCGCGCCCTCGGCCATCGCGGCCTTGCTGGTGGCGGAGAAGCCTTTGTAGACGTCCGGGATGAGTTCGCGGAGCTCGCGGCCCTGGGCGCCGAGGGTGGTCAGCAGGTCGTGGTTGTGGAGTTCTTCGCTCATCTGTCGACCATATGCCCGCAGGGGTATGGACGGGCCAGGTGTCCGAGACGGGTCGGCTAGGGTTCCGGGCATGGCCGTCAGTGACACCCGCGAGATCCTCATCGAAGCCACCCCCGCCGAGATCCTCGACGTCCTCTCCGAGGCCGAGTCCGCGCCGAGCTGGTCCCCGCAGTATGAGAGCGCCGAGGTGCTCAGCCGCTACGACGACGGCAAGCCGCAGCAGGTGAAGTTCGTCGCCAAGGCCGCCGGGATGACCGACACCATGGTGCTGGAGTACACCTGGGCCGACGACGGCGTCAGCTGGACGATGGTGTCGGCGGGGCAGATGAAGTCCCAGGACGCGAGCTACGTGCTGACCCCGGAGGGCGACAAGACCCGGGTCCGCTTCGAGATCGCCGTCGAGCCGTCCATCCCGCTGCCCGGGTTCATCGTCAAGAAGATCCTCAAGGGCGTCATGGAGACCGCGACCGATCGGCTGCGCAAGCAGGTCCTTTCGGTGCAGGGCAACTAGCTCAGCGCAGCACCCGCAGGCGTTTGATCGCCTCGTCGAGGGTCTTGTCGCGCTTGCAGAACGCGAAGCGCACCAGGTGGTTCCACTCGGCGAAGGACGGCGACGACGGGTCGCAGAACGCCGACATCGGGATCGCCGCCACCCCGGCCCGCTCCGGCAGCTCCGCGCAGAACTGTGAGCTGTCGGAGTAGCCCAGCGGCCGCGGGTCCGCGCACAGGAAGTAGGTGCCGGAGCTGGCGTGCACGCCGAAGCCGATGTCGGTCAGCGCGTGGGCCAGCTTGTCGCGGCGGCGGCGCAGGGTGTCGGCCAGCTCGTCGACCCATTCGTCGCCGGTGTTGAGCGCGCCGGCGACCGCCGGCTGGAACGGTGAGCCGCTGACGTAGGTCAGGTACTGCTTGGCCGCGCGGACCCCGGCGATCAGGTTCGCCGGACCGCAGGCCCAGCCGATCTTCCAGCCGGTGACGTTGAACATCTTGGCCGCGCTGGACACCGTCACCGTCCGCGACGCCATCCCCGGGTATCCGGCGATGGGACGGTGGGTGTGCCCGTCGAAGGTGAGGTGCTCGTAGACCTCGTCGGCGATCACCAGCAGGTCGTGTTCGACGGCCAGCGCCGCCAGCCCGCGCAGCTCGTCGTCGGAGGCCACCCAGCCGGTCGGATTGTGCGGGCTGTTGAAGATCAGCGCCCGGGTGCGCGGCGTGATGGCCGTCGCCACCGCGTCCAGGTCCAGGGCGAACCCGGCGCCGTCGGCGACCAGGGACACGCTGATGCGGTCGCAGCCGGCCATCGCGACCACGGGCGAGTAGGAGTCGTAGAACGGCTCGATCAGCAGCACCTCCGAGCCCGGTTCGATTAAGCCGAGCACCGCGGCGGCGATGCCCTCGGTGGCGCCGACGGTCACCAGCACCTCGGTGTCGGGGTTGTAGTCGACGCCGTAGCGTCGCAGTCGCTGGTCGGCGATCGCGTCGCGCAATTCGGGGATGCCGGCTCCGGGCGGGTACTGGTTGACGCCGCTGGCGATGCTGTGTTTGGCGACGGTCAGCATGTGGTGCGGGCCGTCCTCGTCGGGGAAGCCCTGGCCCAGATTCACCGCGCCCAACCGCGCGGCGAGGGCGGACATCTCGGCGAAAATCGTGGTCGCGTAGGGCTGCAGCCGGGAGACCGTCATGGCAGTACAGGCTACGTGACCAACCACCCAACCGACTGGTTGGGAGATGCTGCTAGTCTGAGCCCACGAGGACCACCCTCCAGTGGCTCGGCCCGCCCGGGACCACGTCTTCGACTCAAGAACAGGACCTGGAGCAACCACATGTCCGAAGAAGCCTTCATCTACGAGGCCATCCGCACCCCCCGCGGTAAGCAGCGCAACGGCGCCCTCAACGAGATCAAGCCGGTGAACCTGCTCGTCGGCCTGATCGAGGAGATGCGCGCCCGGCATCCCGATCTGGACGAGAACATGATCAGCGACGTGATCATCGGCTGTGTCACCCCGGTCGGCGACCAGGGTGCCGATATCGCCCGCACCGCCGCGCTGCTGGCCAACCTGCCGCTGACCACCGGCGGCGTCCAGCTCAACCGGTTCTGCGCCTCCGGTCTGGAGTCGGTCAACGTGGCCGCGCAGAAGGTCCGCTCCGGCTGGGACGACTTCGTCTACGCCGGCGGCGTCGAGTCGATGAGTCGCATCCCGATGGGATCCGACGGCGGCGCCTGGGCGATGGACCCGGAGACCAGCTACCGGCTCGGCTTCGTGCCGCAGGGCATCGGCGCCGACCTGATCGCCACCATCGAGGGCTTCAGCCGCGAGGACGTCGACGCCTACGCGGTGCGCTCGCAGGACCTCGCCGCCGCGGCCTGGTCCGGCGGCTACTTCACCAAGTCGGTCGTCCCGGTCAAGGACCAGAACGGCCTCGTCGTGCTGGATCACGACGAGCACATGCGTCCGGGCACCACCGTTGAGGACCTGGGCAAGCTCAAGCCGGCCTTCGAGGGCCTGGGCGCGATGGGCGGCTTCGACGATGTGGCGCTGCAGAAGTACCACTGGGTCGAGAAGATCAACCACGTGCACACCGGCGGCAACAGCTCCGGCATCGTCGACGGCGCCGCCCTGGTGCTGCTCGGCTCCGAAAAGGCCGGCAAGGCCGCGAACCTGACCCCGCGCGCTCGCGTGGTGGCCACCGCCACCAGCGGCGCCGACCCGGTCATCATGCTGACCGGCCCCACCCCGGCCACCAAGAAGGCGCTGGAGCGGGCCGGGCTGACCGTCGACGACATCGACCTGTTCGAGCTCAACGAGGCGTTCGCCTCGGTGGTGATGAAGTTCCAGAAGGACCTCAACATCCCCGACGAGAAGCTCAACGTCAACGGTGGCGCCATCGCCATGGGCCACCCGCTGGGCGCCACCGGCGCCATGATCACCGGAACCGTGCTGGACGAGCTGGAGCGGCGCGGCGGCAAGCGCGCGCTGATCACGCTGTGCATCGGCGGCGGCATGGGTGTGGCCACCATCATCGAGCGCGTCTGATCGCCCGCCCCGGAACCTGAAGAAGAGAGCCTGAAAAGACATGAGCGAGAACACCATTCAGTGGGATAAGGATGCCGACGGCATCGTCACCCTCACCATGGACGACCCCACCGGCTCGGCCAATGTGATGAACGAGCACTACCGCGACTCCATGCGCGACGCGGTGGCGCGACTGGTGGCCGAGAAGGACGACATCACCGGTGTGGTGATCGCCAGCGCGAAGAAGACCTTCTTCGCCGGCGGTGACCTCAAGGGCATGCTCCAGGTCGGCCCGGAGAACGCCGAGCAGATCTTCGCCGAGGTCGAGGGCATGAAGGCCGACCTGCGCGCCCTGGAGACCCTGGGCAAGCCCGTCGTCGCCGCCATCAACGGCGCGGCGCTGGGCGGCGGCCTGGAGATCGCGCTGGCCTGTCACCATCGCATCGCCGCGGACGTGCCCGGCTCCATCATCGGCCTGCCCGAGGTCACCCTCGGCCTGCTGCCCGGTGGCGGCGGCGTCACCCGCACCGTCCGGATGTTCGGCATCCAGAAGGCCTTCATGGAGGTGCTCTCCCAGGGCGCCCGAATGAAGCCGGCCAAGGCGCACAGCGTCGGCCTGGTCGACGAACTCGTCGGCAGCGTCGATGAGCTGATCCCGGCCGCCAAGGCGTGGATCAAGGCCAACCCCGAAGGCGGCGAGCAGCCGTGGGACAAGAAGGGCTACAAGATCCCGGGCGGCACCCCGTCGTCCCCGGCGCTGGCGGCCATCCTCCCGTCGTTCCCGTCGCTGCTGCGCAAGCAGCTCAAGGGCGCGCCGATGCCAGCTCCGCGCAAGATCCTGGACGCCGCGGTCGAGGGTTCCCAGGTCGACTTCGACACCGCCAGCCGGATCGAGAGTCGCTACTTCACCGAACTGGTCACCGGCCAGACCGCGAAGAACATGATCCAGGCGTTCTTCATCGACCTGCAGGCCATCAACGGCGGCAGCAGCCGCCCGGACGGCATCGAGAAGACCCCGATCGCCAAGATCGGTGTGCTGGGCGCCGGTATGATGGGCGCGGGCATCGCCTACGTCTCGGCCAAGGCCGGCTACGACGTCGTCCTCAAGGACGTCTCTCTGGAGGCCGCCGAGCGCGGCAAGAACTACTCGGAGAAGATCGAGGCCAAGGCGCTGGAGCGCGGGCGCACCACCAAGGAGCGCTCCGACGCCCTGCTGGCCCGGATCACCCCGACCGCCGACGCCGCCGACCTCAAGGGCGTGGACTTCGTCATCGAGGCCGTCTTCGAGAGCGTCGAGCTCAAGCACAAGGTGTTCCAGGAGATCGAGGACATCGTCGAGCCGAACGCGGTGCTGGGCTCCAACACCTCCACCCTGCCGATCACCGAACTGGCCACCGGCGTGAAGCGCCAGGAGGACTTCATCGGCATCCACTTCTTCTCGCCGGTCGACAAGATGCCGCTGGTCGAGATCATCAAGGGTGAGAAGACCTCCGACGAGGCGCTGGCCCGGGTGTTCGACTACACCCTGGCGATCAAGAAGACCCCGATCGTCGTCAACGACAGCCGCGGATTCTTCACCTCGCGCGTGATCGGCACCTTCGTCAACGAGGCGCTGGCCATGCTCAACGAGGGCGTGCTGCCGTCCAGCATCGAGCAGGCCGGTCTGCAGGCGGGCTACCCGGCCGCGCCGCTGCAGCTGTCCGACGAGCTCAACCTCGAGCTGATGCACAAGATCGCGGTCGCCACCCGCGACGGCATCATCGCCGAGGGTGGCACCCCGCCGGAAAACCCGGCCGGCGACGTGGTCGAGAAGATGATCGAGCTGGGCCGCCCGTCCAAGCTCAAGGGCGCCGGCTTCTACGAGTACGCCGACGGCAAGCGCACCGGCCTGTGGCCCGGCCTGATCGAGACCTTCAACTCCGGTTCGAAGGAAATCCCGTTCCAGGACATGATCGACCGGATGCTGTTCGCCGAGGCCATCGAGACCCAGAAGTGCCTCGACGAAGGTGTGCTGATGTCCACCGCGGACGCCAACATCGGTTCCATCTTCGGCATCGGGTTCCCGCCCTACACCGGCGGCTCGCACCAGTTCATCGTCGGCTACGAAGGTGAGCTGGGCATCGGTCAGGAGGCCTTCGTGGCCCGCGCCAAGCAGCTGGCGGAGCGCTACGGCGACCGCTTCCTGCCCCCGGCGTCGCTGCTCTGACCAGGCTGCGCGACTAACTAGGCTGCGCAACTAACAAGTACGAGCGAAAACCCCTGGAATCCCGGTGATTTCAGGGGTTTTTGCGTTCGTAGAGATAGAACGGCGCGGGGGTCTGCTCCTTGTCGAGTTGACGCTCATTGCCCGACGACAGCAGCGTCCACCCGGGGCTGAAGCGCCGCCGCATCTCATCGGCCGACACGCCCCGGACGCCCATCCGGCCGCCGGGCAGGAACGCGACGATGAGCAGCCGCGCGCCCGGCGCGGCCACGGCGCCGACCTCCCGGACATAGCCGTCCCGGTCGGCGTCGCTCATATTGTGCAGACAGCCGTTGTCGACGATCAGCCCGAAGCCGTCGCCGACTCCTTCGGAGCTCAGCCGGGTGACGTCGGCCTCGACGAACTCCGCCGGCGCGTTGGCCGCGGCCGCCTTGGCCCGGGCCTTGTCCAGCGCCTGCGGCACGAAGTCGACGCCGGTGACCGTCCAGCCACGTTGCGCGAGATAGATCGAGGCGTCCCCGGTGCCGCACCCGAGGTCCAGCGCCCGGCCCGCGGGCAGTTCCGCGACCAGCATTTGCAGGTTCTGGGCGATCGGATGCCCGTCCCACGGAGTGAATCCGAGCCGGTACATCACCCGAAAAATCAGCTGCTTGGAGACCATGACTCCAATGTAGGCCCGCGCCCGAAATTGGCGCCCTGGACAGGTCCGGGGCGGCGTTAGGTTTGGTGCGCAGGTCAGACCGGAAGGGGTCGTTGTGAGTTATCCGCAGGGGCCCTACGGGCAATGGGCGCCGAGCCAGTTGGTGGGCTATGGCCCCGTCGGGCCGCCGCCGAAGCGCCCGTCGCGGTGGCCGCTGTGGCTGGCGGCCGTCCTCGTCTTCGCGCTGATCATGGCCGGTGGCGCGGTGGCCGTGGTCCTGGGCAAAGGGGCGTCCCCGGATCTCAGCGGGAGCGACACCGCGACGACGACCAAGGGGTCGGTCACCGCGCAACCGGTGCAGAACACGCCGTCGATGACCCCGTCTGTCGAGCAACCGGCCGAAGCGGAGGTGGCCGGTTGCCAGGGGTATCTCGCCGAACCGGGACCGGCCACGCCGGCCGGTTGGCAGACCGTCACCACCAAGCGCGAGCTGACCTACGACGTGCCCGCCGACTGGAACATCCTCAGTTGCGACACCATGGTCGGCTGGCAGAAGGAGTGCCCGGACGGGCCGTTCGGCTACTGCCCGATCCGGGCCATGACCGGCGCCTCCGAACTCCCCGGCCAGTGCGCCGACGAGTCGCTCGCGGTGGCCGGCGTGCCCGGATCCTCCGACATCGACGACATCTACCAGGCGGCGAACGCCGAGGCCGCCAAGGTCGTCGACATCTTCACCACCGGCGGGCACGTGCCGACGGTCTCGCTGAGCCAGCCGCGCCCGCTGACCGTCGGCGGCCGCGACGCCGTGCAGATCCTCGCCACTGTCAGCGATGTCGCCGACCAGTGCGACGGCCCGGCCGGGCTGCATTCCGTCGTCGCCACCACGGTGGACGGTCAGCAGGGCACCGTGCTGTTCATCATCAGCATGGGTCAGGGCGTCGCCGGCGCCCCCGCCCCCGAGGTCATCGACCAGATGGTGGCGACCCTGCGGCCGTCGGTCCCGGCCTGAATCCGGTCAGTGACCTCCCGCCCCCGGCATCCCCGGAGGGCTGAGCCCGTCGTCCACGGCGGCGAAAACTTGTGCACGGTATGGGCGTTGGCCGCGGTTGGCTTCGGATGCAAGCGAAGCCGACAGCAGGAGGACGCCGTGACCCATTCGCCGATGGGAGTGCCGCAGTACGCGCCGTGGGACCAGCCGGTGTGGCTGGGTTACCGGGACCCCGCGCCGTCGGCGCCGAAACGCCGCAGCCGGCTGGGCGCCTGGCTGGCCGCTGGAGCGTTCGGCCTGGAGGCCCTCGGCGAGCCGGGCGCTTAGTCGAGCCGGCAGGCGCACGACGCGCGCACCGGCACGTCGGCGCGGGCGGCCGCCAGGGCCAGCTGCTTGCCGATGATGTTCGCCTCGCGTTCTCGGCCCAGCCGCCGCAGGCACTCGTGGTACCCGTGCAGGCTCCACAGGTTGCCCGGATGCTGGCAGCAGCGGGCCAGCGTCGGATCCAGGCCGAGGTCCGCCTCGTACACCGTGGCGGCGTCGGCGACCCGGCCCTGCTCCAACAACAGCGCTCCGTAGGCGTGCCGAGTCGGCTGCATCCACCCCCACGGCTCGTCATAGGGCAGCGCGTCGTCACGGGCGATGGCCTCCCGCAGATGTGCGAACGCGTCCTCGAAATCGCCCTCCCGGTAGGCGATTTCACCGTCGAGCATGGCTTGGGAGACGGACAAGATGTCGCGGGCGGTGTTATTGAACAGGTAGCGCGACTCCGGAATCGCCGCGTAACTGGCGGCGAACGCCGCACGCTGCGCATGGGCCTGGGGCAGTTCGCCTTTCGCCGCGTGCGCGACGCCCTTTGCGTAGTGCAGGGTTGCCGTCGTGGCGCAGTACAACTGCTGGTCGCTCGGCAGCGGCTCGGCGATCAGCTCATCCCAGCGCCCGAACCGGACCAGCACGTGCGCGCGCAGCGGGACGAACGCCTCCAGCCAGTCCGCCATCGGCGGTGAGGTGATGGACAGCAGCTCCGGGGTCAGTTGCGCGGCGAGCTCGTCGGCGGCCCGCAGCGCCACCGCGGACTGCCCGCTGAACATCGCGCCGTAGACCACGAAGTGCAGATCGTGCGCGCGGTAGAGCGAATAGAAGTTCAGCGGTCCTTCGGCGGCGAGGAACTTGTGGTCCGCGGCGACGGCCGCCAGGTTCGACTCCACCGTGGCGTGGTAGTCCCCGCACAGCACGTCGATGTGGGTCGGCATGTGCTCCAGATGCCCGGAATCGGGGACCAACCCGCGCAGCAGATCCGCTGCGGGAAGCGCGGTTTCGGGATGCGCCGACATCTCCATGGTGTGCACGTACAGATGCAGCAGGCCCGGATGCGCCCGGCCCGCTTCGGTGGCCAGGCCGGCCTCCAGGATCGCCTGGGCCTGCGCGACCCGGGAGCCCGGCGCCGGTTCGCCGGTGCGGGTGTCCCACAGCGCCCACGCGGTGACGTTCACCAGCGCGTCGGCGGTCAGCACCGCGATGTCCAGGTCGTCGGGGAACCGGGCGGCCAACACCGCCATGGCGTCGGCGTAGGCGGCGTGCCCGGCGGCCAGCGCCTCGAGGTCATCGGCGTCGACGTCGGCGAACCGCGTCGTGAGCGCGTCGATCAAACCACGTTCGGCCGGGGTCGCCCGGCCGTCTCGCGCCAGGCGCAGTTCGTCGCGGGCGCGAGCCAGCGCGACGCCCAGTTCCAGCGGGTCGAAGGCGTCCCAGGCCTTGTTGTAATTGGGTCCGATGGCGTACGCGATGCCCCACCGGGCCAACGCGAGTTGCGGGTCGTGGCTCAGGGCGCGCTCGAAGCAGGCGACGGCCTCACCGTGGTTGAACGCGTAGGCCCAGATCAGGCCCCGGTCGAACCAGATCTGCGCCTGCTCGGATGAAGTGCTCACCGCGCGGTGGTAGTCGCCAAGGTCGAAATAATTGTCCATTGGCACTGCGCCTATCGCCGTGGGTCGGGGTTCCGTCAGGGTATGCGCCGCACCGGCCCGCGGCTACAGTCGAACTCATGCGTTTCGGAATGTTCATTCCACAGGGCTGGCGACTGGATCTGGTGGGGATCGAACCCGCCGAGCACTGGGCGGTGATGAACTCGTTGGCCGGGCACGCCGACGCCGGGGACGCCTGGGAATCGCTGTGGGTGTACGACCACTTCCACACCGTGCCCGAGCCGACCGGCGAGGCCACCCACGAGGCCTGGACCCTGATGGCCGCGCTGGCAGCGAGCACCTCGCGGATCCGGCTCGGCCAGATGTGCACGGCGATGAGCTACCGCAACCCGGTGTACCTGGCGAAGGTCGCGGCCACCGTCGACATCATCTCCGGCGGCCGGACCGAGATGGGCATCGGCGGCGGTTGGTACGAGCACGAATGGCGCGCCTACGGATACGGATTCCCCTCGGCCGGCGTCCGGCTGGCCCGCCTCAACGAGGGCGTGCAGATCATGCGGGACGCCTGGCGCGACGGCCTCGTCAGCTTCGACGGCAAGCACTACCAGGTCGACGGCGCGATTGTCGCGCCGAAACCGCTGCAGGAGAACGGGATTCCGTTGTGGATCGCCGGTGGTGGGGAGAAGGTCACGCTCAAGATCGCGGCCCGCTACGCCGACTACACCAACTTCAGCGGCAACCCGGTGGAGTTCGAGCACAAGTCGAAGGTGCTCGCCGCGCACTGCGCCGACGTCGGGACCGACTACGACGCCATCGTCCGCTCGGCGTGCGTGAACGTGGTGATCGGACAGATCGAGGCCGACGTCGACGCGCGGCTGGCGCAGCTGCGCGGCCGCTACGGCTCGCTGGTCGGGGAGAAGGCCGCCGAGACCGGCGTGGACACCATGCGCGGCCCCGCCTCCGGAACCCCGGAGCAGGTCATCGAAAAGCTTTCGCGGCTCAAGGATCTGGGCTGCGGGTACCTGATCTGTTACTTCCCCGAAGCCGCCTACGACCGCTCCGGGATCGAGCTCTTCGAACGCGCGGTGATCCCTACTCTCCGCTAGGGGGAGAGTTCGCCGAAGATCTGCCCGACGCCGCCGCGACGGATATTTCGGTGACCCGTCCCGGCCCACAGGTGCGCCAACTCCGGGTCGCCAGCTGCGGCGGCCGCCTTGCGCAGCGGGCTGGTCAGGAAATGCAGCGCCGGATACCCCAGCGGCGCCGCGGATGTGTACTCGTCGGTGAACCGGTTGCGCAGCGCGCGGGCCGGGCGTCCGGTGAACGCATGCGTCAGCACCGTCTCGGTGCGCGCCGGATCCCGCAGGGCCGCTTGGTGGATCGCCGACGTGCCGGCTTCCTCAGCGAGCAGCAGCGCCGTGCCGAGCTGCGCGGCTGCCGCGCCGGCCGCCAGCGCCGCGGCCACCTCCGACTCCGTGCTCAATCCGCCGGCCGCGATCACCGGCAGCTTCACCTCGGCGCTCACCACCGTGACCAGGTCGGTGATCGGCAGCGGCTCGGGCATCCGGTCGGGGGTGAAGGTTCCGCTGTGCCCGCCGGCCGTATAAGCCTGCGCCACAACGCAGTCCACGCCAGCGTCCGCGGCAGCGCGGGCCTCGGCGGCCGAGGTCACGGTCTGCGCCACGAAGGTCCCCGCGCGCCGCAGTCGGGTGATGACCGCGGCCGACGGCAGGCCGAAGGTGAAGCTCACCGCGGGGACCGGGTCAGCCAGCAGCGCGCCGAGTTTCACGTCGAAATCGTCGTCGCCGTCGACCGGGACCGTCGGCAGCGTGATCTCGAAGCGGTCGGCCTCGCGCTGCATCAGCGCCGCGTACTGCGCGTAGCGCTCGGCGGTGATCGGCACCGGGGTAGGAGCGAAGACGTTGACCCCGAACGGGATTCCCGAGGCGCGCACCTCCGCGATCGCGGCGGCCATCGTCTCGACGGTCTGGTAACCGGCCGCCAGGAAACCCAGCCCACCGGCCCAACCGGCCGCGATCACCATGGCGGGAGTGGTGGGCCCGCCGGCCATGGGCGCCGCGACCAGCGGAACGTCGAGCTGTGTGATCACGGTTTCGCGATCACAGGGAGCCGAGATCGGAGGCGTTCCAGTGCTGCGGGCGCATCCGGACGATCACGCTCTCACCGTGCTCGGCGCGGGCCATCTCCAGATACCCCTCCACCTTGTCGGCCGGCAGGTAGCGCCGCGTCAGCTCCACCAGATGCTCGTCGGAGGCCGCTTCGATGCTGTCCACCGCGCCGTCCACGGCGACATAACGCACCGACGGGTCCAGCCGCTCGACCATCAGCGAGAAGCACCCGGCGGCCTCGATCAGCCGGTGCTTGCGGGAGCCTTTGCCGGTCAGCACCCACGGTTGCCCGCCGGGGGAGTACTGGTACCACATCGGCACGGTCAACGGGCCGCGGTCGGCGCCGGCGCTGACGGACAGGGCCGCGATGTGCGGCTCGGACAGAAACTGTTCGCGATCATCCTTGGAGAGAGCCATGGCTTCCAGGTTAGGAGGCGTGCTGGCGGGGCGTCCAGGATCGACGGGCCGCCTGGGCCTCCGGGTCGCCGTGGCTGCCGGTCCGCAGGATGACTTCGCCGAGGCGGACGTTGCGGGTGCGCCAGCGCAGGAATCGACGGCCGATCGTCGGGAACGCGAGCGCCGGGGCGTACTCCCGCGGGTACACCACTGTGCGCCGACCGTGTTCGATGGCCTTGATGATCCGCTTCGCGCAGGTTCCGGCGTCCCCGACGGGGAACCGGTCGAGCATCTCGCCGGTGCCCGGGATGAGTCGCACTTCGGCCTGCACCGGGGTGTCCACCGGTCCGGGGACCACCTCGATGACCAGGGAGTCCGGTAGCTCCATCCGCATGATCTCGGTGGCCACCGACAGCGCCGCCTTGGCCGACGCGTAACCGCCGGACAGTGGCCACGGGGTGACCGGGGCCAGCGAGGTGACGTTGACGATCGCCTCCGGGCGCAGGGAGTGGATCAGTGCCAGGGGACTCCAATAGTTGAGCTCATATGCGGCGCGGGCCTCGTCGTTGTCCCCGATGGTCGCGACCGGAGCGGCGAGTCCGGCGCCCCGCGTTGTTGATCAGAATGTCGACCGGGCCGACCTCCGCCGCGAGCCGGGCGGCCTCGCCGCGGATCGACAGATCCACCGGATGCACGGTGGCGCCGGTTCGGTCGGCGACCTCGGCGAGCCGGTCTGCGCCGCGTGCTGCGATGGCCAGGGTCGCGCCCCGCTCAGCAAGCTCGATGGCGAGTGCGCGGCCGATGCCGCTCGACGCTCCCGTGATCAGAATCTTGCATCCACGTACGTCCACGAAGTGGACGTTACTCCTGTTCAACGCAATACAGACGCGCCGAAAGGGCGATTGTGAGCAGCGGAACATAAGTAGGATTATTCCCCGGATCGGCCGTCGTGTCGAACATCACAGCAAATGGAACGAGCTGCTCTCAGATGGCTGGTCCCAGCAGGTCGTCGGCGTCGCGGATGATGTAGCCGTAGCCCTGCTCGGCCAGGAAACGCTGCCGGTGCGCGGCGTAGTCGGCGTCCAGGGAATCCCGGCTGACCACGCTGTAGAACACCGCGCCGCCGCCGTCGTGCTTGGGCCGCAGCAGCCGGCCCAGCCGCTGTGCTTCCTCCTGGCGGGAGCCGAAGGTGCCGGACACCTGCACCGCGACCGACGCCTCCGGCAGGTCGATGGAGAAGTTCGCGACCTTGGAGACCACCAGGGTCTTGATCTCGCCGCGGCGGAACGCGTCGAACAGCTCCTCGCGTTCGGCGTTCTTCGTCGACCCCTGGATCACCGGGGCGTCGAGTTCCGTGCCGAGTTCGTCGAGCTGGTCCAGGTAGGCGCCGATCACCAGGGTCTGCTCGCCCTCGTGGCGGGCCAGGATGGAGCGCACCACCGCGATCTTGGTGTGCGCCGTCGCGCAGAGCTTGTACTTCTCCTCCGGCTCGGCGATCGCGTAGGTCATCCGCTCGTTCTCGGTCATGGTGACCCGCACCTCGACGCATTCGGCCGGCGCGATCCAGCCCTGGGCCTCGATGTCCTTCCACGGCGCGTCGTAGCGCTTCGGGCCGATCAGCGAGAACACGTCGCCCTCGCGGCCGTCCTCGCGGATCAGCGTGGCGGTCAGGCCGAGCCGCCGGCGCGACTGCAGATCGGCGGTCATCCGGAACACCGGCGCCGGCAGCAGGTGCACCTCGTCGTAGACGATCAGGCCCCAGTCGCGGGAGTCGAACAGCTCCAGATGCTTATAGACGCCCTTGGTGCGACGGGTGATCACCTGGTAGGTGGCGATGGTGACGGGCCGGATCTCCTTGCGCTCGCCGGAATACTCGCCGATCTCGGCCTCGGTCAGCGAGGTGCGGGCCAGCAGCTCGCGCTTCCACTGCCGACCGGCGACGGTGTTGGTGACCAGGATCAGCGTCGTCGCCCCGGCCTTGGCCATCGCCGCCGCGCCGACCAGGGTCTTGCCCGCGCCACAGGGCAGCACCACCACGCCCGACCCGCCGGCCCAGAACGAGTCGACGGCCAGCTGCTGGTAGTCCCGCAGCTCCCAGCCATCGGGCGTCAGTTCGATGGCATGCGCCTCGCCGTCGACGTAACCGGCGAGGTCCTCGGCGGGCCAGCCGATCTTGAGCAGCATCTGCTTGATCCGGCCGCGCTCACTGTTGTGCACCATCACGGTGTCGTCGTCGAGGCGGGCGCCGAGCATCGGAGCGATCTTCTTGTTGCGCAGCACCTCCTCGAGCACCGCGCGATCGAGGCTGACCAGCGTCAGGCCGTGCGCGGGGTGCTTGACCAGCTGCAGGCGCCCGTAGCGGGCCATGGTGTCGACGATGTCGACCAGCAGCGGCTGCGGCACCGGGTACCGGGAGTAGGTGACCAGCGCGTCGACCACCTGCTCGGCGTCATGCCCGGCAGCGCGGGCGTTCCACAGCGCGAGCGGGGTGATCCGGTAGGTGTGCACGTGCTCGGGCGCGCGTTCCAGCTCGGCGAACGGCGCGATCGCCGCCCGCGCGGCGCCGGCCTGCTCATGGTCGATCTCCAGCAGCACGGTCTTGTCGGACTGCACAATCAGCGGGCCGTCAGTCATAACCCGCCATTATCCTCCAAGGTCCGACACCACCGACGTCACGCGGTGCACGGCGAACTCCCGCACCCGGCCGGAGGTCTCGTCGAACGCGGTGAGGATGCCGCCGCGCACACTGACCGGGGTGACCAGCCGTCGGCTCGACACCCCGGCGTTGTCCCGGTAGCCGATCAGCACGTCGGAGCGCTGCATCGCCGCGCGCAGCAGCGCGACCGTCGCCTGGTTCGGGTCGATGACCTCGCCGTCCGGGGTGGCCTCGACCCGGCGCAGCACCGACACCAGCCCGACCAGATTGTCGTGGTTGGACGGGTTCGGCGGGGGTCGAAAGGACCGCCGGTGCGGATTGGCCGGCACCCGGGCGCCGCGGGCGGCCAGGTTGACGATGGCGCCGGAGGCGTCCTCGGCGGCCGGCGCCATCCCCGCGGCCCGCAGCGCGGCCAGCACCTCGCCGATCGGCGCCTGGGAGATCGCCACGGTCGGGGCCAGCAGCCGCAGTTCCAGCACCCGGACCGCCGGCGCGCCGATCGCCTGGGCCAGCAGGGCCGGGTCCTCGCACCGCACGAACGACGACGCCATCCCCACCCGCAGCTGCCCGTGCCGGCGCGCCACGTCATCGATCAGGTAGGTCAACCCCTGCGGAACCGGGGTCTTGGAGTGGCGCTCGAAGAACCCGTGCAGCCCGCCGGCGCTGTGTCCGGCGTCCAGCGCGCGGCGCACACTGGCCTCGCTGATCCGGTACACCGACGCCGCCCCCGCCGACTCGATGTCGGCGGCCGCGGTGAGTTCCTCGGCCAGTTCGGGAGCCAGCGGCCCGGGCACGACGACGGTCAGGTCGGCCTGCAGCAGAAAGTGGTCGACCGGGTCCGGCAGCGCCTGCTCCATCGCCTCGGCGGCGGCCTCGACGCCGTCGCGCAGCAGCGCGCGGCCGGGGGTGGTCAGCGCGCCGCGGCCCAGAATCCCGAGGATCTGCGCCTCGGCTAGCAGATGCCCGACCGGCTCCGGGGCCAGCCGGGCGGCCCAGCGGGGACGACGCCAGGCCAGCGCCGCCGACGCCTCCTCGGCCCGGGTGACGGCGCCGTCGGGCAACTCGTCGAGCATGGTCAGCAGCAGCCGACGGTCCAGCGGCGCGGCCGAGGAGTGCAGCGCGTGCGACAGCGCGACCAGCGGCTTGCCGTCGGGCCCGCGCTGGCCGACCAGGCCGGGCCGGGCCGGCAGCGCCAGCCACGCCTGGGCGAGCAGTGCCCAGCGGCCGCTGGCGGGGGTGTCCTGGTAGCGGTCGGCGGCCACCGTGGGCGCCCAGTACGGCGGGTTGCCGTCCTCGGGCGCCGGGTCGGGCATGCCGGAAGCGATCAGCCCCGCGGTGGCGGCCAGCTCCAGGATCAGCGTCAGCCGGTCCTCACCGATGCCGGTCGCCTTGGCCAGCCGTTTGGCTTCCCGCACCCCGAGCCCGCCGCTGCGCAGCTCCGGCGCGGGGGAGGCGGCCAGCGTGTTGAGCACCGTGTCGACTTCGCGCAGCAGGTCGATGACGGCCACCGCGGCGGCCCCGTCGGCCTCCATTTGGCTGACCTGCGCGACCGCCGCGTCCGGCGGGGTGAGCTCGATCGGGTCGGGCTGTTGGCCGCGCAGCAGCTGGCCCACCCGCCGGGGCAGCAGCACGGTCTCGTCGTCGACGCGCATCAGCAGGCCGGCGGCCAGCAGTCGGGGCACCGGGTTGGCCTGGGGAGCGTCCGGGCGGGCGTCGCGGGTGCGCCCGACGGGAGAACCCTCGGCGAGCCGGTCCAGCAGTTCGCGCTGCTCGGGGTCCAGCCCGCCGATCAGGGCCGCGAGTTCGTCGTTGGTCAGGTCGCCGCCGTCGCGCATGACCTGGCCGGGGTACCAGGGCAGTCCGGCGGTGGCCTCCGACGCCACCCGGATCTCGTCGTCGCCCCAGGCCAGCGCGCGGGCCTTCAGTTCATCGAGGGCGTGGCGCACCTGGGCGGGGTCGGCGCGTCCGGTGAGCAGGTCGGTCAGCGCCGCGGGCGGGACGGGGCTGACATTGGCGTGCAGCACCAGCAGCGCGTCGAGCACCGACAGTCGCAGCAGATCCAGCTCGTCGGTGGCGGCCTGCACCGACTGCCGAGCCTGCGCGCGGGAGGCCAACGCGGCGATGCTGGCCGGGGCGGGCTGCGCCAGGTCGGGCCGCAGCGTCAACAGCCGCACCAGGCCGTCGTCGGGCAGCTCGGCGAGCCACGCGCCGAGCGGTGTGCCCCGGGACTGTTTTTTCATCGTCGACCAGCGTAAAACAGCCTCTGTCGCACGCTGGCCGACCATGGCTGTCACAATGACACTCGTGGCTGACAACGCGAACTCCAAGAAGCAGTACGTCGATCCGGGCTGGCCCGAGGTGGCCCCGGGCGAGCACGCCGTCTCCGAGCTGGTCAGCGACCGCACCGGCTCGCTGTCGCCGTTCGGCGACACCCACTTCCCGCTGCCCGCCGACGAGCTGCCCTACATCCAGCCGTACACGGTGGTGAACCGGTAAGTTCTCGCAGGTTCTACCGCGTCAGGCGTCGGTAGTTTCGCGGGTTCAGCGCACGACGGCTCCGGCTCGCCGTGCGCTTTTCCTTGCCCGTGGCTGCTTACGCCTGCCTGCGTATCCCGCGCGGCCCGCGAGCGCCACTTTTTGCACGAGCGCCACTTTTGGTACGCGAAAGCCCAGGACGGGGTGTGCGAAAACTGGCCGTCGTGCAAAAAGTGGCGCTCGCGACCCAGGCAAAGCAGTCTCGCGACCCACGCAAAGCAGTTCGGCCCGGAGGGAATCCCTCCGGGCCGAACTATTTGGGGGCTGTTAGCCCTTCAGCACGACGTTCTGGCTGAGGCCCTGGGCGGCGACGGCCTGCTGGACCGCAGCGATGTAGTCCTCGGTGGTCGGCGCGGCGACCGGCACGACCTCGGGGGCCGGGGCCGGGGCGGCCATCGGCTCGGCGGCCGGGGCTTCGGGGGCGGGCAGCAGCTCGGGGGCCGGGGCCTCGGGAACCGCGTTCAGCTCCGGAGCGTCGATCGGGGCTTCGGGGGCCGGAGCCGGGGCCTCAGGGGCCGGCGGCAGCGCCTCGGGGGCGGGGGCAGGAGCGGCCGGGGCCGGGTTCTGCAGCGCCAGCATGTCCGGGGCGTCAACGGGGGCCTCGGGGGCGGTCTCCACGCTCACGTTGCGCGGGGTGGGGCTGGACAGCCCACGGCCGCAGGTCGGCCAGGCGCCACGGCCCTGGGAGGCCAGCACGCGCTCGGCGACAGCGATCTGCTGCTCCTTGGTGGCCAGGTAGGCGGCCGGGGCAAACTCGCCGCCGCCCGCGCCACGCCAGGTGCTGGGGGAGAACTGCAGGCCACCGTGGTAGCCGTTGCCGGTGTTGATGGCCCAGTTGCCGCCCGACTCGCAGGCTGCGACCTGATCCCACTCGCTGTCGGGGGCCGCATTGGCGGCGCCGGCCGCAGCGAGGCTGCCAACACCGAGGGCCGCGCCGGTCACGGCGATCTTGGCCACGTTCGCGGCCGATGACGAAGGCTTGCGATGACGTCCGCTCATAAGTCTGTATTCCTCTCTGCAACGCGCCCACGAGGTCAGCTGTCGGGTTCGGGCTGGAGAGGCTGCCCGGCCGTCGTCTAGCCACGAATGACCAAACGTCGGCTTCACCCCAAGGGGCCGTTGGCCCCAGGTCCGATCGGCGGGACCGGTTGGGTCCCCCGTCTCCATCCGCGGGTTGCTGTGGCCCTTACCCGGTGGATGGAGCTCGGCGCAACCGGGTTCAGGCGTGCGTGCCGTCGTCCATGACGGGCAGGCACGAGAGGAGACGCTAATGCCTATCGGCAATCTCGTCACGCGATCGCTAAAGCAGCGATTCGCCCGCCAGCAAACTTTAAGAGGATTCTAAAGCGCCACTACGCGATCGCGTTTCCGCAGGACGGCGTCGCGCTGTCACGAGTGTTGGACATTTCGTGACCTGTTCGTTATGTGAGCCAAATCACAATGAAATTCTCAGGTTGAGGGGTTTAAACCCTCAGGATCGGGCGTACTCAACCGGTTTTCCGTCGACCGGAACGATCTCCTTGCCAAGCGGAACCAGCGAGACCGGGATCATTTTCAGGTCCGCCAGGGCCAACGGGATCCCGATGATAGTGATCGCCATCGCAGCCGCGGACACCAGGTGTCCCAGCGCCAGCCACCACCCGAACAGCACCACCCAGATGATGTTTCCGATCAGCGCGCCGGGCCGGTCTCCGGGCTTGGCGACGATCGTCCGCCCGAACGGCCACAGCGCGTAGGACGCGATCCGCAACGACGCGAACCCGAACGGGATGGTGATGATCAGCACGAAGCACACCAGCGCCGCCAGGAAGTAGCCGATGGCCAGCCAGAGGCCGCCGAAGATCAGCCAGATGACATTCAGAACGACGCGCATATTTCGAGGCTACCCACCGGATTGCGGCGGCGATCAAATCCGAATGCCGCAACGCCACCCGGCCGAGTAGCATGACTCGGACAGCGTCTCCACGTGGGGCGCTTAATTGTTGTGACAGGCCCGATGGCCGCGAGATGAGCAGGTGAAGACAGTGCCGACCGGCAAGGTGAAGTGGTACGACGCCGACAAGGGCTTCGGGTTCTTGTCCCAGGAAGAGGGCGAGGACGTCTACGTCCGGTCCTCGGCGCTGCCCGCGGGCGTTGAGACGCTCAAGCCCGGCCAGCGGGTCGAGTTCGGCATCGCCTCGGGCCGCCGCGGCCCGCAGGCCCTGCAGGTCACGCTGCTGGAGGCGCCGCCGACGCTGTCCTCGCGCCCCCGTCGGGAACCCAGCGGGCCGGCTGAGCACAAGCACACCCCCGATGAGCTGCACGGCATGGTCGAGGACATGATCACCCTGCTGGAGAGCACGGTTCAGCCCGAGCTGCGCAAGGGCCGCTACCCGGACCGCAAGATCGCCCGTCGGGTCTCCGAGGTGGTCAAGGCCGTCGCCCGGGAGCTCGACGCCTAGCCTCGCCTGGGTCGTGTCATGAAAATCCTGACATGGACCGTCGCCGTCAGAGATGGATCCGGGGTGCGCGTTCGCGTCCGCCAGCGACGACTGCCGTGCGTGCAGCGAGGGTCCAGTTGGCGCACGCAGAACGTGTTGAGTGGCCAATTGGCGCACGCACAACGCCTCGAGTGGTCAGTTGATGCTCGAGGGCTCCGTGGCGTACGCCTCGGCCGGGGCGGTCCTGGGCCGTTGTGTTCCTAGTCGGCCGCTCGTGCCGCCGTTGGCCGCTCGAGAACGAAAACGTGCCGTCGTTGCAGCCTGGCGCAGGGCCTCGCAGTCCGGCGTTCGGGACGCGTTTCCATTCTGAGTCGCAGCGCCGGCAGGCGACTGAGGCCTAGAACCGCCGTCGTACCCCGCCTAGCCCGCCGGCCAGTTGGCCGCGACGCTCCACTCGGCGTGGAAGGTCTCGGCCTCTTCGCCGTCGACCAGCACGATCGTCGGCAGCTGCACCACGATCCGCTGCAGCTTGCCCTGATTCGGGTCGACGGTGGCGATGGTGACCGCGGAGCGCTCACCGGGGCGGAAGATCGCCTCGATGGCGCCGTCCTCATGGACCAGCAGCAGCCGCCACAGGTGCTTCCCGATCTCGTCGGGCACCGACAGCTGCACCACATTGCCCGGGTCGACATCGAGCGCCCCGCTGTCCTGCGGGTCGAAGCACTCGGTGAACAGCGGGTCGCAGTAGACGAACGGGCCCGGGGTGCTGAGCTCGCCCCGGGTGAACGCGCTGACCCGCGGGAATTCCGCGGAATGTCGGGTGCCCAGGTAGCCGCCGACGCCGAAGGCCGCCATCAGCAACAGCACACCCGCGACGGCAATGAGGGCCAAGCGCTTCATCGGGGACTCCCGGTCTTGGGGGCCGGTCGTTCGGTGCCGACCAACTCCGGGCGGTTGCCGCCGAAGCCGGGGATCAGCGACCCGCCCTCGAAGCTGGCGATGGTCTGCGCCAGCCCCGGGATCAGCAGCGCGGTGATCGCGGTGAACCCTACCCACAGGTCGGTGTAGACCAGCACGCCGAGGGCGCCGCCGAGCACCCACGCCAGCTGCAGCAGCGACTCCGAGCGCCCGAACGCCGACGCCCGCGAGCGCTCCGGCAGGTCGTCCTGCAGCGCGGCGTCCAGCGACGACTTGCCGATGGCGCTGGCCGCCGAGGTCACCCCGGCGGCCACCGCGGCGGCGGCGAGGTTGCCGACGATGGCGGCGATCAGCCCGACGGCCGTCACCGCCATCGTCGCGCGCACCACCAGCATCGACGGGCGGCCCAGTTTGAGCCGGGCGGCGGTGAAGTTGCCGGCGAAGTTGCCCACCCCCGCGGCCGCGCCGATCACGCCGAGGATGGCCAGCTGCTCCCAGCTGCTGGCGTCGTGCGATTTGGCGACGAACGCCGGGTAGAGGAACAGGAAGCCGACCATCATTTTGATCGTGCAGTTGCCCCAGATCGAGGTCATGATGTTGCGGCCGAGCTGCTGACGCGGCTGTTCGACGGGCCCGGGGTGACGGCGCGACGGGGCCGACTGGTCGTGATAGCTCAGGGTGGTCGGCACCTCGCCTGCGGTCTGCTCCACCCAGCTCGGAATCTTCATCGACAGCGCGGCGCCGGCCAGGGACACCGCCACCACGACGAACAGCGCCCCGGGCATGTCGAACAGCGTGTTGCAGAGGTACTCGATGCCGGCCGCGATGCCGCCGCCGATGATGGTTCCGCCGATCAGGCCGAACATCATCAGCCGCGAATTCACCCGCACCAGGTCGATGGTCGGCGGCATCACCCGCGGCGTGACCGCGCTGCGCAGCACCGAGAACGATTTGCTCAGCACCATCATGCCGAGCGCGGCGGGGTACAACACCCACGGCGGGAAGCTGCCGGTGGCGCCGTCGTAATTGAGGATCAGCACCAGCGCCAGGCCGGTGCGCAGCACGAACGACATCGCCAGGGCCACCCGCCGGCCGTGTTGCAGCTTGTCCAGCGCGGGCCCGATCACCGGCGCGATCACCGCGAACGGCGCGATGGTGATCAGCAGGTACAGCGCCACCCGGCTCTTGGACTCCCCGGTCGCGGCGGCGAAGAACAGCGTGTTGGCCAGCGCGACGGCCATCGCGGCGTCGACGGCGAAGTTCGCGACGACCGGCCAGGTCAGCGCGGTCATACCGGACTTGTCGGCGCCGTCGGCGGTGGCCGCGCGGTGCACCAGGCCGTACATCCGGGTGCCCATCTCGCGGCTGCGCATGGCGGCCGCGCGGGTCACGGTGATCCGGTACGCCCCGTCCATCCGCTGATCGGGATCGGTGGGCTCGTCGGGGTGACGGCTGTCCCAGTCCTCGTCCAGCGGTGGCAGGTAGCGATTGGAACTCGGGCCGGTGTAGGCCACCCCGGGACGACGGTGTCCCGGCGGGTCGGTGGGATAGTTCGCCATTCCCGGATGCTCGTCGCGGCGACCGGACCCGGGGCCGTTCCCCGGTTGCCGTCGCTGCTTATTGGACACAGTGAGATTGTTCCCTATCCGGGCGACAGCTATGCGCACCGTCTGCCGGTGTCGGCAAAGCCACCGGCGGTGTGGCTTATCGGGGCAGGTGTCGGGCAAGATAGAGGCGCTATGAACAGCCCCAGTGACGCACCCGAGTTCGCCCCGGACGAGACCACGCCCGACGTCGAGGTCGCCGCGCCTGAAATCGAGGACGCGTGCATCCTCGCGACGGAGGCCGACGAGACCGCGGCCGACGTTCCCGAGGTCGTCACCACCGAGGCCATCGAGGTCGAGGACGTGACCGAGGCCGTCATCGACGCTGAGCCCGTTGTCGACGACGTTGTTGGTGAAGAACCCGTCGTCGATGAAGCCGTCGACGAAGAACCGGCCGTCGAGCCGGAACCGGAACCCGAGCCGGACCCCGCGCTGCTGGCGGCCCTGGCCGAGCTACTGCTCGGCGCGGCCGAGCAGGCCCGCGACGCGGTCACCGAGCACAGCGGCGACACCGTCGGCGACTACCTGGGCGCCGAACTGGAAGACCCGACCGCGGCCACCCACCGATTCCTGGCGCAGGTGCCCGGTTACGGCGGCTGGCAGTGGGCCGTCGTGGTGGCCGGTTACCCCGGCGCCCAGCACGTCACCGTCAGTGAAGTGGTGCTGGTGCCCGGGCCCGACGCGCTGCTGGCCCCGGACTGGCTGCCGTGGGATCAGCGGGTGCGCCCCGGAGACCTGGGCCCCGGCGATCTGCTCGCCCCGCCCGCCGACGACACGCGGCTGGTCCCCGGCTACACGCTGTCCGGCGATCCGGCGGTCGATGAGACCGCGCCCGAATTCGGGTTCGGCCGCAAGCAGGTGCTCTCGCCGTGGGGTCGTGCCGACGCCGCCGAGCGCTGGCACGACGGCGACTACGGTCCCAATAGCGCGATGGCGCGATCCACCAAGCGCGCCTGCCGGGATTGCGGCTATCTGGTCCCGCTGTCCGGCGAGCTGGGCACCCTCTTCGGGGTGTGCGCCAACGAATTCGCGGCCGACGGGCACGTGGTGGACTTCGGTTACGGCTGCGGCGCGCACTCCGACACTCCGCCGGCGCCCGGCAACGGCTCCCCGCTGTTCGACCCGTTCGACGACGGTGTGCTCGACGTCAGCGAGAACCCGACCAGCGTCTAGAAAGATTGCTGGTGGCGGCGGTGTTGCGGATGGGGTTCCGCGCCGGCGAGCATGCGCCAGCCGTTTTGGGTGCGGTGTGCCCGCAGGGGTCGTTCCCGGCGCGAGTGTGCAACTGCGGTCGTCTCCTGACCGCGAGTGGCCAACGGCGGCACGTTTTCCTTCTCGAGCGGCCAACGACGGCACGTTTTCCATAGCGAGCGGCCAACGACGGCACGAGCGGCCGACCAGGAACACAACGGCCCAGGACTGCCCCGCGCGAGGCGTACGCCACGGAGCCCTCGTGCGCTAACCGGCCGCTCAAGGCGTTCTGCGTGCGCTAACAGGCCACTCGCGAACCTGCGTGCACGGCGGTCGTCTTTCGCGGCCGCAAACGTGCCTGCGTGGCATAGGCGAGTCCTTCGCCCGCGTTTAAAGACTCCCGGTGGCGCCCAGCGCCAGCAGCGCCACCCACGCCCCGCCGGTCCCGACGGCCAGACCAGGCGCCACCCAGCGCAACACCGGGGTGTGCCGCCAGCTCCACACCGTCGGCGCCAGACCGCCGGCGGCCACCAGGTTCAGCCCGACCGCCAGGATCGGATGCACGCGCACCAGGCCGGTGCTGAGCACCACCACGGCGATCGCGGTGACGACGGCGACGAACGCGGTCAACGTCAGGCCCGTGCCCCAGGGCGTCGGCTCCCGCGTCATGACCCGACCCTAACCCGCTCGTAGAACGCCAAGGCGGCAGCGGTTGCGACGTTGAGCGAGTCGGTGCCGCGGGCCATCGGGATGCGGACGCGCAGGTCAGCGGCGCGCAGCACGGTCTCGGTCAGACCCGGACCCTCGGCGCCGACGAGGATGGCCACCTTCGCGTCGTCGGGCATGGCCTCGCTCAGCGGCACGGACCCTTCGCCCGGCGTCATCGCCAGCAGGGTGAAGCCGCCGTCGCGCAGCAGGCGCAGGCCCTGCGGCCACTGCGGCAGCCGGGCGAACGGCACGAGTAGCACATGCCCCATCGAGACCCGCACCGCGCGGCGGTACAGCGGATCCGCGCACCCGGGCCCGAACAGCACCGCGTCGACGTCCAGTCCGGCGGCGTTGCGGAAGATCGACCCGAGGTTCTCGTGGTCGTTGACGCCTTCGAGCACCGCGACGGTGCGGGACTGCGCCAGCAACGCGGTGGCGTCCAGTTCCTCGGGACGACGGGCGGCGGCCAGCACCCCGCGATTGAGGTGGAAGCCGACGACCTGCGCCATCAGGTCGGCGCTGACCCGGTAAAAGGGCAGGCCGGGATGCCCGGCGAGATCGTGTGCCAATTCCACGCGACGGCGTTCCACCCCCAGCAGCGCGTGCGGGGTGAACCGGGAGGCCAGCATCCGCTGCGCCACCAGCACACCCTCGGCGATCACCAAGCCCTTGCCGCTGGGCAGGTCCGGGCGACGGTCGACGCTATTGAGGTCGCGGAAGTCGTCCAGCCGCGGGTCGGCCGGGTCATCGATGTCGATCACCAATCCGGTACCGACGGTTTCAGGCTGGGGCGGGCAGGGCACTCGGACAACCTATGCGATCGGCTATCTTGAACCTCGATGCCCGAGCCCAAGACTCCCGTGCAGGCCCCCGCGCTGCCCAAGTCGCTGCTGGATCCGATGCCGATGATCGCCGTCGGCGCGTTGATCTGGCTGGCGGTGGCCATCGCGGCCTTCACTGTCCCGAGTCTGCAGACCTGGCGGCCGATCGCCGTCGCCGGGCTGGGCGTCGGCGCGTTCGGACTGTTCCTGTTCACCTGGCAGCGCAGCGCCGCCCGGCGCGGCTCGAAGGGCGCCCAGGACGTGCTGCGCGATATGTAGACCCTGCGCCGTCCAACCACGGTGCGGCCGTTGTTATCCCTGAAGAATCGGAGTGAACCCATGGCAGCTGAACTTCTGCAGGCCCAGATCGACATCGCCGCCCCGCCGGCCAAGGTGTGGGAGCTGATCAGCGACCTCAGCCGGATGCCCGAGTGGAGCCCGCAGTGCCGGAAGATGAAGGCCCTCGGCGCGCTCAAGCCCGGCACCAAGACCCTCAACCTCAACCGCCGCGGGATGCTCTTCTGGCCCACCACCTGCACCATCACCGATGTGGTGCCGCAATCGAAGCTGGCTTTCAAAGTCGACGCCAACGGCAGCATCTGGAGCTACGAGCTGGAGCCGACGGTGGACGGCACCCGCGTCGTCGAGTCCCGTCGCGCCCCCAACGGCGTCAGCAAGGTGTCCGTCGTGCTGACCAAGAACATGCTGGGTGGCGTCGACACCTTCGAGCAGGAGCTCGTCGAGGGCATGAACACCTCGCTGGCCCGCATCAAGGCGGCCGCCGAGGGGAGCTGAGTGTCCAGCGAGCTTGCGAGCTGACGCGAAGAGGCCCCGAGTAGACAACGCCGAGGGGAGCTGAGTGTCAGCGAGCTTGCGAGCTGACGCGAAGAGGCCCCGAGTAGACAACGCCGAGGGGAAAGCCTAGCGGCCGGAGCCGGAGCGAACGCCCAGCAACACGTCTTCCCAGCCGGGAACCGTGGGGTGGGCGGCGCGCCGACGCGGCTTGGGGGAGTCCTCGTCGGCCGGGGTGTCCGCAGTCGATGCAGCCGGAGCAGTTGAAGCAGCCGGCGCTGACGGTGCGGGAGCGGCCGGCGCCTCGTCGACCAGCATTTCCTGACGCGCGGCCGGAACGACGGGAGCGGCGGGCTCCTTCGCGCGGCGCGGCCCGAAGTCCAGCTGCGCAACCGCGGCGACCGGGCGCAGCGGCCGCTCGAACGACGGGTTGATCAGCGCGTTCGCGGCGTCGTCGGCGGCCGAGACGGTCCCGCCGTGCGAGCCCGGTGTGTACAGGAAGTGCGCGACGTTCTCCGAGCGGCCGGCCTGCCAGGACAGCTGCACCGTCCACCGGCCGTCCTCGTTGCGCCAGGCGTCCCAGGACACCTGCTCGGGGTTCAGGCCGCGGTTGACCAGGGTTCCGGTGACGGTCTCCAGCAGGGTCAGCACCGACGGCCCGTCGGGCAGGATCGGGTGCGCGGCGGTGGCCAGTTCGGCGGCGCGGGAACGTTCCAGCAGCACCGGGTCGGCGAACCGCTGGATGCGGTCGATGTCGCCGCCGCAGGACGCGGCCAGCTGCTCCACCGAGGCCCCCGCGCGGATGCGGGCCTGGATGTCGCGCGGGCGCAGCCGGGTGCTCGACTCGATGTCGATCTCGGTCTGGCCGGCGGCGGCCTGATCGCCGCGGACCGCCGCGCGCAGCTTGTCGTTCACCGGCAGCCGGAACTTGTCGGCGGGACCGGCGCCCGAGGCGGTCTCACAGATGATGTGCCGGCCGTCGAGCCCGACGACCTTCAGATCCCGCATGTCGACCTCCCCGCGAGCCCGGTGCCGAGCGCGCTTTCAGCGCACCCTACGGGAGTAACGAAGCCGTAACGCGGTGACACGCCGCCATCAAACGCCGCGGACTGTCAGAGCCGCTCGACGACCCAGTCGACGCAGGCCGTCAGGGCGCTGACGTCCTCGGGGTCGATCGCCGGGAACATCGCCACCCGCAGCTGGTTGCGGCCCAGCTTGCGGTACGGCTCGGTGTCGACGATCCCGTTGGCGCGCAACACCTTGGCGACCGCGGCGGCGTCCACCGCCTCGTCGAAATCGATGGTCCCGACGACCTGCGAGCGCAGCGCCGGATCGGACACGAACGGCGTCGCGAACGACGACGCCTCGGCCCAGCCGTACAGCCGGGACGCCGAGTCGGCGGTGCGCGCGGTCGCCCAGTCCAGGCCGCCGTTGCCGTTGAGCCAGTCCAGCTGCTCGGCCATCAGCAGCAGGGTGGCGATGGCCGGGGTGTTGTAGGTCTGGTTCTTGAGGCTGTTGTCGACGGCGATCGGTAGCGACAGGAACTCCGGGACCCAGCGATCGGAGGCCTTGATCTGCTCGACCCGCTCGAGCGCGGCCGGGCTCATCACGGCCAGCCACAGCCCGCCGTCGCTGGCGAAGTTCTTCTGCGGCGCGAAGTAGTAGGCGTCGGTGTCGGCGATGTTGACCGGCAGGCCGCCGGCGCCGGAGGTCGCGTCGATCAGCACCAGGGCGTCGCCGTCGGGCCGGGTCACCGGAACCGCGACGCCGGTGGAGGTCTCGTTGTGCGCCCAGGCGGCCACGTCGACCGACGGGTCGGACTGCACCTCTGGGGCGCTGCCCGCGTCGGCGGACACCACGATCGGGTCCCCGACGAACGGGTTCTTCTTGACCGCGGAGGCGAACTTCGAGCTGAACTCGCCGTAGGTGAGGTGCAGCGAGCGCTCGTTGATCAGGCCGAACGCCGCGGCGTCCCAGAACGCGGTGGCGCCACCATTGCCCAGGATCACCTCATAGCCCTCGGGCGCGGAGAAGAGCTGAGAAACCCCGTCGCGCACCCGGCCGACCAGGTTCTTCACCGGGGCCTGGCGGTGCGAGGTGCCGAACAGCGCGGCGCCCTTGCCGACGAGCGCGGACAACTGTTCGGGCCGCACCTTCGACGGACCGCAGCCGAACCGGCCGTCGGCGGGTTTGAGATCTGCGGGAATGGTCAATTCGTCAGCCATGGGCGTCAAGCGTAGTGACCGGTCCGGGAGTTCCATCCGGGGCCCCTCGGCCGGAAGCGGCCGAATAGTGACCTGTGACACACCAGCGCCGATTCCGCAGGTAACCTCACTTTATTCGGCGCGTTTGAAAGCTTTTGGCGGTACCGATACCTGCGGTACCGTCGTTAAACCCCGAAGCACCCGAAGACCCCTCACAGGAGGTTCGCAGGATGGCACGCGTCAAGCAGCCGCGCACGAAGATCATGCGCCGCTGGCGTAGCAATATGGAGGTCCGCCAGGACAAGGCGTACACCGAACGACTGCAGACCCTGTCCGAAGGCTCGGTGCGGCGTAACTTCAGCCCGTACGTCGACATCGATTGGGACGACCCCGCGTTCGAGGTCATCCCGAACGATCCGCGCTGGGTGCTGACCAACAGCGATCCCATCGGCCGGCATCCCTGGTACCGCGCGCAGCCGCTGGAGAAGCAGATCGAGATCGGCATGTGGCGTCAGGCCAACGTCGCCAAGGTCGGCCTGCACTTCGAGTCGATCCTGATGCGCGGCATGCTCGGCTACGTCTTCTGGAACCCGAACGGTTCCCCGGAGTACCGGTACTGCCTGCACGAAACCATCGAAGAGGGCAACCACACCCTGATGTTCCAGGAGATGGTGAACCACATCGGGATGGACGTTCCGGGTATGCCGCGGATGCTCAAGTGGGTCTCGCCGTTCGTCCCGCTGGCCGCCCAGCCGCTGCCCGGCTTGTTCTTCTTCGGCGTGCTCGCCGGTGAGGAGCCGATCGACCACCTGCAGAAGTCCATCCTGCGCGAGGGCTCCGAACTGCATCCGATCATGGAACGGGTGATGGCGATCCACGTCGCCGAGGAGGCCCGGCACATCTCGTTCGCGCACGAATTCCTGGAGCGCCGCGTTCCGCTGATGCGCCGCGGGCCGCGGTTCGTGCTGTCGCTGTTCGTGCCGATCACCATGCGCGTGCTGTGTTCGGCGATCACCAAGCCGCCGAAAGCCTTCTGGCGGGAGTTCGACATCCCGCGCTCGGTGAAGAAGGACATCTTCTTCAAATCACCGGAAGCGCGGCAGATGCTGTCCGACGTCTTCGGCGACGTCCGGATGCTGTGCCACGACACCGGCCTGATGAACCCGCTGGCCCGGCTGGTGTGGAAGCTCTGCCGGATCAGCGGCGACGCGTCGCGCTACCGCAGCGAGCCCAACCGGGCCCATCTGCCGATCGAGGCGCGGCCGCTGGCGCCGATGGCGACCGCCGACGCGGTCGAGTCGATCCCGGCCTAGGCGCACATGCCGCATATCATCACCCAGTCGTGCTGCAGCGACGGGTCGTGTGTTTACGCATGCCCGGTGAACTGCATCCACCCCAGCCCGGATGAGCCGGAGTTCGCCAGCGCGGAGATGCTCTACGTCGATCCGGACGCGTGCGTGGATTGCGGCGCCTGCGTCAGCGCCTGCCCGGTCGGCGCGATCGTGCCGGACAGCAAGCTGGTCCCCGAGCAATTGCCGTTCATTCCGCTGAACCGGGCCTACTACCCGGACCGGCACGGGCAGAAGGTCCCCCCGACGTCCAAGCTGGCGCCGGTGCCCCCGGCCCCGGAGATCCAGCGCGGCGGCATGCCGCTGACGGTGGCGATCGTCGGCTCCGGCCCGGCCGCGATGTACGCCGCCGACGAGCTGCTGACCCAACACGGTGTGCGGGTCAACGTGTTCGAGAAGTTGCCGACGCCCTACGGGCTGGTGCGCGCCGGCGTCGCCCCGGACCACCCGCACACCAAGAAGGTCACCAAGCTCTTCGACACCATCGCCAACGAGGCGGGTTTCACGTTCTACCTGAACGTCGAGGTCGGCAAGCACGTGAGCCACGCGGAGCTGCTGCAGCACCACCACGCGGTGCTCTACGCCGTCGGCGCCCCGCACGACCGGCGCCTGGACATCGACGGCATGGACAACGTCGGCGTGCACACCGCCACCGAACTGGTGGCCTGGTACAACGGCCACCCGGATTTCGTCGACCTGCCGGTGGACTTGTCCTGCGAGCGGGTGGTGCTGGTCGGCAACGGCAACGTGGCCATGGACGTGGCGCGGATCCTCACCGCCGACGCCGATGAGCTGGCCCGCACCGACATCGCCGACCACGCGCTGGCGGTGCTGCGGGAGTCCAAGGTGCGCGAGGTGATCGTCGCGGCCCGTCGCGGCCCGGCCGACTCGGCGTTCACGCTGCCGGAGCTCATCGGGCTGACCGCGCACCGCAGCGTCGTGCTCGACGAGTACGCGCAGGGGCTGGTTCGCGAGGACCTGGCCGGCGAGCACGACGAGCTCACCCGCAACAAGCTGGACATCCTGGCCACCCTGTCCGACGCCGACGGGGACGAGCGCCGGATCCGGCTGGCCTACCGGCTCACCCCGAAACGCGTGGTGGGCGACGGCCGCGTGCAGGCCGTCGAATTCGTCCGCACCGGAACCGAGGAGACCCACCGGTTCGAGGCGGGGCTGCTGGCCACCTCGATCGGGTACCACGGCCGGGCGGTGCCGGACCTGCCGTTCGACGAGAAGGCCGGTGTGGTGCCCAACGACGACGGCCGCGTCACCGACTGTCCCGGGACCTACGTCGCGGGCTGGATCAAACGCGGCCCGACGGGGTTCATCGGGACCAACAAGAGCTGCGCGCAGCACACCGTGCACCAGCTGGTCGAGGACTTCAACAGCGGGGCGCTGGCCGACCCGGCGCACCGCCACCGGAGCGAGTTGCAGCGCCTGGCGCGCGAGCGTCAGCCGCAGCTGGTGGACCTGGCCGGTTGGCACGCCATCGACGCCGCGGAGATCGCGCGGGGCGCCGGGGTGCGGCCGCGAGACAAGTTCACCCGCATCGCCCCGATGCTGGCGGTGGCCGCCACCGCGCCACGGCCGACCTGGCGCGACCGCCTGCGCGAGGCCATCACCGTCTGAGTCGAGCGGCCGAGGAACGAGGCTGCGAAGAGCTCAGACGTATCAGCGCCGTCTGAGTCGAGCGGCCGAGGAACGAGGCTGCGAAGAGCTCAGACGTATCAGCGCCGTCTGAGTCGAGCGGCCCGGCGTAGCCTGCACGTCATGGATGACGCGGGCCTGTCCGGGATGCGGGTGGAGTACGGGTCGGCGGAGCGTGACGCGAGCGCCGACCTCGATGTCGACGCCCTCGCCGACGGCTGGGTGGCGCTGCTGCTCCGCTGGATCGCCGACGCCGCTGCGGCCGGCTCCACCGAGCCCAACGCGATGGTGCTGGCCACCGTCGACGACGGCCGTCCGGTGACCCGGTCGGTGCTGTGCAAGAGCGTCGACGCCGCCGGGGTGACCTTCTACACCAACTACGACTCCGACAAGGGCCGCCAGCTCGCCGAGGTCCCGTACGCCTCGGCGACGTTCCCCTGGTACCGGCTGAGCCGTCAGGCGCACGTGCGCGGCGCGGTGCACAAGGTCAGCCGCGAGGACACCGAGGCCTATTGGGCCGCCCGGCCCCGCGGCGCGCAGCTGGGCGCGTGGGCGTCGCAGCAGTCCCGGCCCATCGCGTCCCGCGAGGAGCTGCTGGCCCGCGTCGTCGAGGTCGAGGCCCGTTTCGCCGACCAGGAGCCCATCCCCGCGCCGCCGCACTGGGGCGGCTACCGGATCGTCCCCGAGGTCGTCGAATTCTGGCAGGGCCGCCGTGACCGGGTGCACAACCGGATCCGGGCGCACGCCGACGGGCGGGTCGAGCGCCTGCAGCCGTGAGGCCCGCCGGATAGCATCGCCGATGTGTCCCAGCACAGCGACGGCCCGGGCCGTATCCCGAAGTCCGCGCGCACCCGGGCGCGGCTGGTGGACGCCGCCGTCGGGCTCTGCTTGAGCCGGGGATACGAATACACCACCGTCGAGCGGATCAGCGCCGCGACCGGAGTGTCCCCGCGCACCTTCGCGCGACACTTCAGCAGCAAGGACGAGGTGCTGCTGACGTTGGTGGACGGCCTGGCCGACGCGGTGTCGGCGGAGCTGATGAAGATGGACGCGGGTGTCCCGGCGCTGCAGGCGCTGTGCGACGCGCACGCCGCGGTGTTCCGGCGGATCCGGTCCGGCGGCGTTCCCGATGTGACCGTGGACAACATGGTGATTACCATGGTGGTGCTGAACTCCGCGCCGGAGCTGCGGGTGCCGGCCGCGATGCGATGCGCCGGGATGAGCGAGGCGATCACCGCGCGCAGCGGCTCCGGTCCGGGGGAGCGGGAGCACGAACTGATCACAGCTGTCTTCACGGCGATCTCGGCCTCGGTGTGCGGCGACCTGGACGCCGATTTCAACCCGGCGCTGATGACGCCGGAGCTGGTCGCGGACCGCTACGAAGACGCTTTTCGGCAGTTCGCCGAGCTGGTGGACGGGCTCACGACGGAACCGGGTTTGCCGGATTCTGACCCCCCGCAGGCGCGAGCGTGGGTTACCGACTAACTTCTATTACGCAGCGTGGTGCTGCCGGAAGCGCAGAAGGAGTTCTTGTGGCCGACGACTCGATGGACACCGCTACTCTCCAGTACCCAGGCGGGGAGCTGGACCTGCAGATCGTCCACGCGACCGAGGGCTCCGACGGTATCGCGCTGGGGCCGCTGCTGGCCAAGACCGGCTACACCACCTTCGACAGCGGGTTCGTCAACACCGCGTCGACCAAGAGCGCCATCACCTACATCGACGGTGACGCCGGCATCCTGCGCTACCGCGGCTACCCGATCGAGCAGCTGGCCCAGAAGTCGACCTTCATCGAGGTCAGCTACCTGCTCATCTACGGGGAACTGCCCACCGCTGAGCAGCTCGCCGACTTCACCGGCAAGATCCAGCGGCACACCCTGATCGACGAGGGCCTCAAGCGCTTCTACGACGGCTTCCCGCGCAACGCGCACCCCATGCCGGTGCTGTCCAGCGCCGTCAACGCGCTGTCGGCCTACTACCAGGACTCGCTGGACCCGATGGACATCGAGCAGGTGGAGCTGTCCACCATCCGACTGCTGGCCAAGATGCCGACCATCGCCGCTTACGCTTACAAGAAGTCCGAGGGGCAGCCGTTCCTGTACCCGGACAATTCGTTGACGCTGGTGGAGAACTTCCTGCGGATGACGTTCGGTTTCCCGGCCGAGCCCTATGTGGTGGACCCGGAGATCGTCCAGGCCCTCGACATGCTGCTGATCCTGCACGCCGACCATGAGCAGAACTGTTCGACGTCGACGGTGCGGCTGGTCGGCTCGTCGCAGGCCAACCTGTTCACTTCGATCTCCGGCGGCATCAACGCGCTGTGGGGCCCCCTGCACGGCGGCGCCAACCAGGCCGTGCTGGAGATGCTGGAGCGCATCCGTCGCGACGGCGGCAACGTTGAGGAGTTCGTCCGCAAGGTCAAGAACCGCGAGGACGGCGTCAAGCTGATGGGCTTCGGCCACCGCGTGTACAAGAACTACGATCCGCGGGCCAAGATCGTCAAGCAGCAGGCCGACAAGCTGCTGGCCAAGCTCGGCGGCGACGACGAGCTGCTGGACATCGCGAAGGCGCTGGAAGAGATCGCGCTGACCGACGACTTCTTCATCGAGCGCAAGCTCTACCCGAACGTCGATTACTACACCGGCGTCATCTACCGGGCGATGGGCTTCCCGACCCGGATGTTCACCGTGCTGTTCGCGCTCGGCCGGCTGCCCGGCTGGATCGCGCACTGGCGGGAGATGAACGGCGAGACCACCAAGATCGGCCGCCCGCGCCAGATCTACACCGGGTACACCGAGCGCGACTACGTCGCGCTGCCCAAGCGCTGACGGGCGACGATCAAGCGGCGAGGCACGAGCCGCGATGAGGAGCCCGTCCATCGGGGCTGACCGAACTCAGCCGAGCGCTCGCGCCGCCGCGCGACACGAGCGCTCGATCAGGCGCGTCAGTCCTGCAGTTCTTCCAGGGTGGCCATCGCGGCGTTGTGGCCGCCGAGGCCCGACACCGCGCCACCGCGGCGCGACCCCGACCCACACAGCAGGATGTTCGGGTGCGCGGTCGCCACGCCCCAGCGCTGCGCCGGAGTCTCCAACACCTCGTCGTCCTCGACGAACGGCCAGCCCAGCGCGCCGTGGAAGATATTGCCCGAGGTCATCCGCAATGCGTCGTCCAGATCGGCGGTGGTCTTCGCCTCGACGCACGGGTTGCCGTCGCCGTCGGTGTAGAGCACATCCTCGATCGGCTCGGCCAGCACCGAGTTCAGCGACGCCAGCACCGAGGCCTTCAGCTCCTCACGCACCGCGTCGGGATCGCGGCCCTCCAGCAGCGAGTGCGGGGCGTGCAGCCCGAACACTGTCAGTGTCTGCGCGCCGGAGGCCTGCAGTTCCGGGCCCAGGATGCTCGGGTCGGTCAGCGAATGGCAGTAGATCTCGCACGGCAGCGGGTTGGGGATCACCCCGGCTGCGGCGCGCCCGTGCGCGGTGGTCAGCTGGGTCAGCGTCTCATTGATGTGGAACGTCCCGCCGAACGCCTGCTCGGGGGCGACCGACTCATCGCGCAGCTTGGGCAGCCGCCGCAGCATCAGGTTCACCTTCACCTGGGCCCCGCCGGTGGTGTCCGGGACCGGTTCGCCGAGCAGCCGGGCCAACTCGGCCGGCGAGCATCCGGCCAGGATCTTCTTGCCGCGGACCTGATGCTCGGCGCCGTCGTGCAGGTAGCGCACCGAGCCGTCGGGATCGATGGACAGCACTTCGGCCTCGGTGACCAGTTCCGCGCCGAGGCGCTGCGCCGCGGCGGCCAGCGCGCCGGTCACCGCGCCCATGCCGCCGACGGGCACATCCCAGTCGCCGGTGCCGCCGCCGATCAGGTGGTACAGGAAGCAGATGTTCTGGGCCAGGCTCGGATCGAAGACGTCGGCGAAGGTGCCGATCAGCGCGTCGGTGGCCAGCACGCCGCGGACCAGGTCATTGCGGACCGCGGCGTTGATGGCCGACCCGATGGGCGCCTCGGTGAGTTGCGTCCACGCCGTCTCGGCGTCCGGGCGGTCGTCGGCGCTCAGTTGGTCGAGCACCAACTCGCGCATCTGCGACCGGGTCCGCAGCGGTTCCAGCAGCGTCGGCCAAAGGCCGCGGGCCACCAGGTTGATCCGCCGATTGAACTCGTGGAACCCGGCCTCGTCCTCGGCCGCGCCGATCTCGTCGAAGGTGGACCGCGGCCCGATCAGCAGTCCGGTCGCGCCGCCGTCGGATGGGTTCGGGGTGTACGACGACCACTCCCGCCGGGCCAGCTCGACCGGCGCGCCCAGATCCTCGCTGATCTGCGGCGGCAGCAAGCTCACCAGATACGAGTAGCGCGACAGCCGGGCGTCGACGCCGGGGAACGCCTGCGCGGACACCGCGGCCCCACCGAGATAATCCAGTCGCTCCAGCAGTCGAACCGTCAGTCCGGCACGGGCCAGATAGCCCGCGGCCACCAGCGCATTGTGGCCGCCTCCGACCACGACGACATCGACGTTCTCTTCCTGGGACTTAGCGTGCGCCATGGTCACTAGCTAACGGTAATGTCATCGGCTATGGCGACGAAACCCGAGATCGAATTTCCCGACGGCCCGGCCCCGACCGAACTGGTCATCGAAGACATCGTGGTCGGCGATGGGCCCGAGGCGGTTCCCGGCGGCCAGGTCGAGGTGCACTACGTCGGCGTCGAGTACGACACCGGCGAGGAGTTCGACAGCTCCTGGAATCGCGGCGAGTCGATCGAGTTCCCGCTGCGCGGCCTGATCCAGGGCTGGCAGGACGGCATCCCCGGCATGCGCGTCGGCGGCCGCCGCAAGCTGACCATCCCGCCGGCGCAGGCCTACGGCCCGGCCGGCGCGGGGCACCGGCTGTCGGGCAAGACGCTGATCTTCGTGATCGACCTGCTCGGCGTCCGCTAGACCGCTGAGCAGTTTTTCTCGCCGCTGATGGGCAGCGGCCGCTAGAGGAGTCAACAGGGGGAGGGGCCGCATGACGGACTCACGCACGGCGTTCTACCGCCGCACACCGGGCGTCGCCTGGCTGATCGGCGCGGCGGCTGTCCCGCTGTTGATCGCCGGGATCGGCATGAGCGCGCCGTCCGGGTGGGGTTCGCACACCGGCACGACGGTTGCCGAGTCATCGGTGGGCGAAGAGATCCCCGCCGAGGGCTACGCGCCGACGACCCTGATCTGGGATCACGGCAAGTTCACCGCCGTCGGCGTGGTCACCACCGAGGCGGCCAAGGACGCCGCGACCAGTCAGCTCCGGGCGGTGGCCGGGCCCGACGCCACCATCAACATCGGTGTCGACCCGGCCACCACTGCCGCGGTGACACCGCCGGATCTATCCGGCGCCGCGCCCGTGTTCGAGGCCGCCAAGAACTTGTCGTACCTCGGGGTTCGGATCGATGGATCCAGTGTGCTGCTGGTAGGTGACGCCACGAGTTCGTCCGACGTGGACGCCGTGGCCGACGCCGTCGAAGAGACCTGGCCGGGCCTGCACGTCATCAACAGGATCGAGATCGGCGAACCGCCGAGCAGCGGCGCCCCGGCGACCACCCCGGCGCAGCCGGCTCCGGAAACTTCGGCGTCGGAGACCGCGGCCGCACCGGCGCCCGACGCGCCGGACTGCCAGGACCTGCCCACGGATGTCTCGACCCTGATCGGCAAACCGATCACGTTCGACACCGGGGGAGTGACGCTCACATCGGAGTCCGAGCAGACCGTCACGGCGATCGCCGGCAAGGTGGCGTCCTGCCCGGGAGCGAAGGTGACGATCATCGGCCACACCGATGACACCGGCGACGACAGCGTCAACAACCCGCTGAGTGTGCAGCGCGCCGACGCGGTCGGCCGGTTGCTGGTCGCCAACGGCGTTCCGTTCGAATCGATCTCGACCGGTGGCGTCGGCGCCGCCCAGCCGATCGCGGCCAACGACACCGAGGACGGGCGGGCCCTGAATCGCCGCGTGGACGTCACGGTCAGCGCCAGCTAAGGAGATTTCTGCAATGGACTTCATCATTCCCTGGCTGTGGTACCTGGCCGCGTTCCTGATCGGCTCCGGCGTCGCCTGGGCGATACTCACGGTCACCATCAAGGAGACCAATGCCCAGCAGGCCGAGGCGGCCCTGGCGACGAAGGCGGAGGCACGCTGATGGCCGACGTCAACTGGTATCTGATGTTGTTGGCGTTCCTGCTCGGCGCGCTGATCACGGTCGCCGCGATGCTGCGCCAGGTGCATGTCCGCGCGGGTGTGCCGGTGACCGCCGAGGACACCACCGAGGTGCTGGCCGTCGCCGCCACCGAGCAGGTCGACGATCACGCGGCGAAGACCACCGAAAAGATCGAGGTGCTCAAAGTCCCCGCGGCGACGGCGAGCGTGCCGGAAGCCTCGGTGGTGCGGCCGAAGGTCTGGATCGTCGGCGCGGCGGTTGGCGCGCTGCTGGCGGCCTGGGTGGGCTCGGCCGCGCTGCGGGCCGGCGATGTCAGCGCAGCGGAAGCCACGGAGACTCAGCCGGCCCCACCCATCCTCGCCTCGATGGCGATGCTGCCCGGCGAGACCGCGGTCTCGGACCTGGTCGGTTCATCCAGCAAGCTCGAAGGGCCCACCGTGGCCGGACTGCCACCGGGCGGCGCCTCCACCGCCATCGACGACCCGGAGTGCAATCCGGTGTGGGTGCCGTCGCTGCAGGCCAGCTACCGCGACAGCGGGTACATCCGCGCGGTCTCCCGGATCCTGCAGAACAAGGAGACGCCGGCCCCGACTGTGGTTTACGACGGGCTGATCTCGTTCCCGGATCGCGCGGCGGCCGAGCAGGTGTACCAGCGGCAGCTCGGATTGTGGCAGACCTGCGCCGGGCGGACCGTGGCAACTGGTCCGGTTCAATTCAGCTTCGGCGAGGTGACCGACGTCGACGGAGTCGCGTCCATGCGCCAGCAGGCCGTCGGGAATCCGCGCTACGGGTGCGACCGGGCCATGAAGGTGCAGAACAACATCATCATCGATGTGAAGGTTTGCCGCACCGACGTGAGCGGCCAGGGTGTGGATCTGGCCAATGCCGACGCCGCTGATATTCCGAACTAGTTGGCGTCCTTGAGGATTCACTGACGTGACACTCAACCCGGGCACGGTGTTCGCCGGCTACACCATTGAGCGGACGCTGGGCGCCGGCGGGATGGGAACCGTCTACCTGGCCCGACACCCCGACCTGCCGCGCAGCGAAGCGCTGAAGGTGCTGTCCAAGGAGCTCTCCGGCGATCCGGATTTCCGGGCTCGCTTCGTCCGCGAGGCCGATGTCGCTGCGGCGCTGGACCATCCGAACATCGTCTCGGTGCATCAGCGCGGCGAGTTCGACGGCCAATTGTGGATCGCGATGCAGTTCGTCGACGGGACAGACGCCGACGCCGCGGTGCGCGCCGGAACGATGACACCGGGCCGCGCGGTGCACGTCACCGGTGAGGTCGGCAAGGCGCTCGACTACGCGCACCAACGCGGCGTGCTGCACCGCGACGTCAAGCCCGGGAACTTCATGCTTTCCGGACAGCCGGGACCGGAAGAGCGAGTGTTGTTGGGGGACTTCGGTATTGCCCGCGCGCTCGGCGATGTCGGACTAACCGCCACCGGGTCGGTGATGGCCACCATCGCCTACGCCGCACCCGAGGTGCTGGCCGGCGGGACGGTGGATTCCCGGTCCGACATCTACTCGCTGGGTTGCTCCCTGTTTCAGATGCTCACCGGCCGTGCGCCGTTCACCTCGCCGAACGGAATCGCCGCGGTGATGGCCGCACACCTGCATGCCCCGCCCCCGACCGTCAGCGACCGGGTGCCGGGCATGTCGCAGCGGATGGACGCCGTCATCGCGACGGCGATGGCCAAGGACCCGGCGCAACGGTTCGCCACGGCGCGGGAGTTGGCTGCCGCCGCCGCCCACGCACTCGGAGCGGTCGGGGCCCCGGGAGCTCCGCTGGCCGAAACGGCCGAGTTCCCCGGCAACTCGGTGGCCACCGCGCCGGCCGCGAGCTGGCCACCGCCGTCAGCTCCGGGGGCTCCACCGCCCCCACCGCGGAAGAGCAACCGAGGTCGGTGGCTGGCAGTGGCCGGCGCCGTGCTGGCGGTTGTGTTGTTGGCCGTCGGACTGACCGTGGGTCTGCGATCGAATTCGGTCTCCCCGGAATCGGAATCGGAATCGACGCCGACGACCACGACGGAATCTGCCGCGCCAATAGTCGCGTCCCAGTTGGCGAATCTGCTGTTGGCGCCGGCGGAGGCGGCCGAGATCCTCGGCGCCCCGCAGCTGGTCGTGTCCGCCACGGTCAGCACACCGACGACCGATCCCGCTGCCGAACAGTTCTTCCACGAGTGTGGCGCGGTCTTCCTGCCCGGGCAGTACAGCGTCTACGCCGGCACCGGATGGAACTCCGCGCGAGTGCAATTGCTCAAGGACACCGAGGTGCGAACCCTGTACATGCTCAACCAGGCTGTGGTGACCTACCGGACTCCGGCGGACGCGCAGCAGGCCGTCGACAACCAGAAGCCACAGTGGCAGGCCTGCCAAGGGCGCACCTTCGATTCGCAGCTGGCTGCCGACCAGCCGGTGCAGCACACCACCTTTGGCCCGTTGGTCGACGAGAACGGTGTGCTGTCCATGGTCACCACCAAGGACGACATCAACAACTGGCGTTGCCAGCGTGGTTTGAGCGCCCGAAACAATGTGGTGATCGACCTGCAGGCCTGCCGCGTCGACCTGGTCGACCAGGGCCTGCTGGCGCTGAACGCGATCGCCGAGAAGATCGACGCCGCAGGCTAACTCAGCCGCCACCATCGCCGTCGGCGACGCGTCGCGGCCGCGCTGTGCGCGTCACGCTTGTGTCGGCACACCTGTCCGGCCGCGGCGATGGCCGCCGGATCGAACCCGTCGGGAACCGGGCCGCCGTCGACCAGCGCGCGCACCAGCGCCTCCTGCCGCTGCGCCAACGTGTTCCGCGTCATGACCACACCTCCCGCGCCTGCCCGGTGATCGGTGCGACGCGAGCCGCCGCGGCGATCGCGTCCAGCTCGTCGAACAACTCCGCCGCCGGCGGATAGGCCCCGTCGCGTTCCAACATGAACGGGATGTCCGCACGCTCGCTCAGGTCGGCGACCAGATCCAGCACCTCCGGTGGCGCCGGGTCGGTGTGCGTGTCGTGGTAGAAATCGTCTCCTTGCGCGCCGCCCGCGACGTGGCTGTAGGCGACCCGTTCCACCGGAAGCCGAGCCAGTTCGCGGTGCGGGTCACGGCCCCGATTGCGCGCGTTGGCATAGACATTCGCGACGTCGAGCACCAGCAGCGCACCGGTGCGCTCCACCAGTTCGGTGAGAAACTCCGACTCGGTGAGGTCGGATTCGGGCCATTCCAGGAACGCCGCGATGTTCTCCACCGCCAGCGGAACCGGCAACTGATCGCGGGTGCGGCCGATGTTCGCCGCCAGCACGTCCAGGGCTTCGGTGGTGCGGGGGACCGGCAGCAGGTGCCCGGCCTCGACACCACCGGCCCGGACGAACGCGATGTGCTCGCTGACCAACGGCGATCCCAGCGCCGTCGCGCAGGCGGCGAGCCGCCGGACCCGCGCCGGGGCAACGGGTTCGACGCCGCCGAGAGACAGCGCGACCCCGTGCGGCACCACCGGAACACCGCGCGCGGCCAGTTCGGCCAATGCCGGGTCCGGTCGCGCACGGCGGAACTTCGGCGCCGGGCCTCTTCCTCGCTCGTTCCTTGCTCGTCGAACCCGGCGGAACCGCAGCGGCACCGACTCCGCGATCACCTCGCAGAACCCCGGCCGCAGATCGGCGATCACCCCGGCGATCTCGCGCCGCCAGCCGATTCCGATATGCCCCAACCCGAGTTTGAGCCCAGGCCCGGGGACGGCGCGGCTGACGGCGCTCATCCGCCGCACCCGCCGCCGCCACCGCAGCGGTCACCACCGGGGCCACCTCGGAGCGCAGGCAGGCCAGCTCGGTGGCGGTGATCGGCTCCGCGACAACGGGCTTGCGCGGTGAGGCGATGATCCGCCAGGCGATCCCGCAAACGATGCTGAGGACCACCGCGGCCAGCAATCCGTACGCCGTGCCGGACATTGCCTCTGAGATTTGATCGAACATGCTGTTGTTCGACATCACTTCACCTCCTGTGCGCTTCCCGGGTCCGAAATGGGTAAGACCATGTCTAGCAACGGATTTGGCAAATGGAAGTAAATAGTTGGACAGAGGCTGAGGGCCGGATAAGACCGTCAGTCGGCCGGTGTTTGCCGGCGGCCGACCTTTTCTCGCAGAACTACACTGCTCGTCATTCGGCCGCGGGATGCCCCGGCAGCCGCAGCACCAGCCGCGCCCCGCCCAGATCGCTCTGCTCCAGAGCCGCCTTGCCGCCGTGCAACTGGGCCTGCTGAGCGACCAGCGCCAAGCCCAGGCCGGATCCGGACACCGACGCCGTCGAGCCGCGGGTGAACCGCTCGAAAACCAGCTTGCGCTCTTCCTCGGGCAGCCCGGTGCCGTTGTCATCGACGGCGATCACCACGCCCTTGCGCGACGGGGTGGCCGACAACCGGATGTAGGTGGCGTTGCCGTGCTTGATCGCGTTGGCGATCGCATTGTCGACGGCCAGTCGCAGCCCGGCCGGCAGGCCCACGATCAGCACTGCGGGCGCCGGCTCCAGCGCCACCTCGACGCCGGGGAAGGTGCGCATCGCGTCGTGGGCGGCGCGGTCCAGCAGCTCGGTGAGGTCGACGGGCACATGGTCTTCGGCGGTCGACAATTCGCCCTGCGCCAGGCGTTCCAGCGCGCCGAGGGTCGCCTCGATGCGGGCCTGGGAGCGGATGAGGTCGCCGAGCACCTCCTTGCGCTGCGCCTCCGGCAGGTCCAGCGTCGCCAGCACCTCGAGGTTGGTGCGCATCGCCGTCAGCGGGGTGCGCAGCTCATGCGCGGACACCGCGGCGAAGTCGCGCGCCGACTCGAGCGCGGCGGCGGTGCGTTCCTGCTCGTCGCCGATCCGCGCCAGCATGCCCTCGACCGCCTCGGCGATCTCGACGGCCTCCCAGACGCCGCGCACCTGCACCTCGTCCGGGTTGGATTGGGAGTTGATCGCGCGCGCCTGCTGGGCCAGCACCCGGAACGGGTTGATCATGATCAACCACATCACGCCGCCGACCAGGAACGTTCCCAGGATGACCGAGCCGCAGATGATCAGCACCCGGGTGTGTTGCTCGTCGATGCGACGCTGGGTGTCGGCCAGCGGCTCGCCGAGCGCGATCGAGGCCTGCCCGGCGGTGAAGGTCCGCACCCGATACGGCACCCCGTCGATGGTGGTGTCGGCGTAGCCGCTGGGCAGATCCGGCAGCACCACGTCGTGGGGCTGGGACACCGCCACCGGGCCGACCCGGATGGTGCGGACCATGCTGCCCTTGAGTTCGGGCTCATCGGCGTCGGCGTCCATCGCGGTGCGCAGCAGGGTGGTCACGTCGCCGAGGCTGCTCACCGAGTCCAGGCGACGGTCCAGCTGGCTGTACTGCTCATTGGTGATGCCGATCCACACCCACGCGCCGATCGTCAGCACCGTCGCGATCACCGACAGCGCCGCCCCGATGACGATGGTGCGCAGCGACAGCAGCGGCAGTTGCAGCGTCCGGAACCGGCGGCCCTGTTCGTCGGGCAGCGGGATCGCGCCGGTGCTGACGGTCTCGTCGTCGAAGGGCACTATTGGGTCCGCAGCACGAAGCCGACGCCGCGCACGGTGTGCAGCAGCCGGGGCGCGCCGTTGGCCTCCAGTTTGCGGCGCAGGTATCCGATGAAGACGTCGACGACATTGGTGTCGGCGGCGAAGTCATAGCCCCACACCAGCTCCAAAAGCTGTGCGCGGGACAGCACCGCGGTCTTGTGCTCGGCCAGCACGGCCAGCAGGTCGAACTCGCGTTTGGTGAGGTCGACGTCGACGCCGTTGACCCGGGCTCGCCGGCCCGGGATGTCGACCTCCAGCGGGCCCACGGCGATGGTCTCCGACGACGTCGACGCGGCGGTGCCGCGGCGGCGCAGCAGCGAGCGGACCCGGGCCACCAATTCGGCCAGCACGAACGGCTTGACCAGGTAGTCGTCGGCGCCCGCCTCCAGCCCGGCGACGCGGTCGTCGACCGAGCTGCGCGCCGACAGCACACAGACCGGGACGTCGTTGTCCATGGCGCGCAGCGCGGTCACCACGGACACCCCGTCGAGCACCGGCATGTTGATGTCCAGGATGATCGCGTCCGGCCGGGTCTCGGTGGCGCTGCGCAGGGCCTCGGCCCCGTCGACGGCGGTGGACACTTCGAAGCCCGACAGCCGCAGGCCGCGTTCCAGCGAGCTCAGCACGTCCGGGTCGTCGTCGACCACCAGCAACCGGGGATTGGATCCGTTGTCCATGGCTGTCATTTTGCCTGACCGGGTCGGCGAGGTGCGGATGCGCCGTGCCCGCGCCGCGTCACGCATTACGCGATCCGGACACCGCGGGGCAGTTTCCTCGCGGGTGTGCGGAGCCGACGGGCCGCGAACGCGAAGCCGCCGGCGCCCAGCGCCAGGTTCACCGCCAGGCCCCATTGCCAACTGCGGCCCAGGTAGGCGTCGTCGTGCTCGCTGCGGCTCGGTGCGAGATCTACGTTGCAACGCTGTCCGGTCAGGTACGGACCAGACCTGGCCTGGGACACCACCTCGGACAGCTCGCGGAGGAAGGTCGCGGAGTATTGGGACGTGTGACCGGGCTCGTGCGGGCCGACGGCGTCCCCGACGATCACGAATGGGTTGGGCGCCAGCAGCCACCAGATCTGCTCGGTGTGGGTGAAGCGCCGGGATTTGGTGGTGTCCACGCATTCGCGTTCGGTCCGGGTGGACTCCCCGTCGGGGACCGGGATCACCTCGATCTCGATGGTGGGAATCACGTGATCACGGTGTGTCAATGGTTGCAGCAGCCCGAACAGCGCGGGCAGGCCGAGCACCAGGAACAGCACCGCGAATTGGGCCAGCACCGCCGAGGTGGTCGGGCGCGACGCCAGTGCCGAACATCCCAGGCCGAGTGCGCAGAAGCAGCCCAGCAGCAGTGCCACGACGACCACGCCCAGCAGGCACCAGCCGACGCCTGCGGGAGCGGCGATGATGCCCCAGATCAGGTACGGCAGGCACAGCAGCGGCAGCACCATGCTCGCCGCCCAACTGCCCAGCAGCTTGCCGGTGGCCAGCTGGCAATGGGTGATCGGGGTGGCCTGCACCAGCGCGAGGGTCGCGTCACGACGGTCGCCGCTGATCGACGCCGCCGACAGCGTCGGGGCGATGATGACGCCGAGGAACAGCACCACGCAGATGGCCAGGGTGTACAGCCACCTCGACCACTCCTCGAACCGGTCGCCGTTGGCGAGGACCAGGTACAGCGACCCGAACACCGCCAGCGAGATCACCGCGAACAGCCCGGCCAGGCTGTAGCGCCACCCGGTGGCGCGCACCCGCCGGCGCAGTTCCAGGCCGGTGATCACCCCGACCGGCTGCCACCAGCTGGTCATTCAGACCCGCTCCTCGATCGACGCCAGGTACAGCGCCTCCAGGTCGTTGCCAGCGCGGGCGAACTCGGCGACCAGCGTGCCGCCGGCGATCAGCGTGGCCAGGTAGGCCGCGGCGCTGGCGTCGTCGGGGAAGCTGCGGACCTCCGCCGCTGCGCTGGGCTGGCCGGCCGGCCGGATCCGCCACAGGTTCCCGGTGGCGGCCAGCGGTTCGGTGGTGCGTCCGGCGGCCATCACCACCACGTCGTCGACCATCTCGGACAGCTCGGACAGGATGTGCGAGCTGACCAGAACCGCGGCGCCGCCGTCGGCCAGCTCGCGCAACTGGTCGCGCAGGTCCAGCCGCGAGCGCGGATCCATCCCGGAGGCGGGTTCGTCGAGCAGCAACACCGCGGGCCGCTGGATCAGCGCGCGGGCGAAACTCAGCCGCTGTTTCTGCCCGCGGGACAACTCGTGGGCAGCTGTGTTGGCGAACTCGCGCAGATGCACCAGGTCCAGCAGTTCGGCCACCCGCTGCCGCGCGGTCGGCGTCGGCAGCTGGTGCAGCCGGGCGAACGCGGTCAGGATCTCCGCGGCGGTCAGGGTCTCCCACACCCCGATGGTGTCGGGCATCCAGCCCACCAGGCTGCGCAACCGCTGCGGCGCCAGGTCCCGGCCCTGGTAGCGGATAGCGCCCTGGTCGGGCGCCAGCAGCCCCGCGAGCATGAGCAACAGGGTGGTTTTGCCCGCGCCGTTCGGCCCGACCAGGCCGGTCACCCGGCCGGGCGTCAGCGTCAGATCCGCCTGTGCGACGGCCACCTGGGAGCCGAACGCGCGGCGCAGCCCGGCGGCCTGAAACGTCATGGCGGTCAGCCTAAGTCCGGTTCGGACGGGCGCATGGCACTATTTTTCACGGACTCCGGCGTCCCGCTACAGCCCGATCCGGCGGTACTTGGCCAGCCGGGCGGTCATCCGTCGCGACGACGGCTGGTCGCGGACCGCGGCGACCTCCGCGGCGATGGCCCCGGCCAGCCGGGCGATGAACGCCTCGGGTTCGGCGGCGGCGTCCGGGCACTCCGGCACCACCACGTCGACGATGCCGCTGCGCCGCAGCGCGATCGACGAGATGCCCTGGGCGTCGGCCAGTTCGGGCGCGTGCGCGGTGTCGCGGAACACGATCGCGCTCGCTCCTTCCGGCGGAAGCGGCGCCAGCCAGCCGTTGCGGGCGGCCAGCACCCGATCGGCGGGGACCATGGCCAGCGCCGGGCCGCCGGAGCCCTGGCCCATCAGCACCGACACCGTCGGCACATCGAGGGTGACCAGATCGGCCAGGCAGCGGGCAATCTCCCCGGCGAGCCCGCCCTCCTCGGCTTCCTGGGACAGCGCGGGCCCGGCGGTGTCGATGACCAGCACCAGCGGCAACGCCAAACCGTCGGCGAGCGCCATGCCGCGACGGGCTTCGCGCAGCGCGGCCGGGCCCGTCATCGCCCCGGCCACCCGCCGCTGCCCCAGCAGCACCACCGGTTGACCGCCGAAACGGGCCAGCGCCAGCACCGTCGTGCCGGACTCGCCGCGCCCCGTCCCGGACAACAGCACCGACCCGTCGGCGCCGTCGCGCAGCAGGTCGTCGACCCCGGGACGGTCGGGACGACGGGAGGCGAGTACGGAGTCCCACGCGGGTGACGGAGTGAGCGCGGAGCTTGCGGAGCGCGGAGCGGAGGAGCCCGCGAAATCAGCACCCGCGGGCGACGGATCAACGGGCTCGTCGAACTCAGGGGGAGCGGAGGCGCCCGACGGCGGGGCCATCACCGTCAGCGTCCGGTCCAGTGCGACGCGCACCGCCGCGGGCGGCAGCACCGCGTCGATCACCCCGTGCGCGCACAGGTTCTCCGCGGTCTGCACCCCGGCCGGGAACTCCCGGCCGTACAGCTGGGAGTAGACCCGCGGGCCCAGGAAACCGATCAGCGCGCCCGGCGCGGCGACGGTGACGTGGCCCAGCGAACCCCAGGAGGCGAACACCCCGCCGGTGGTCGGATGGCGCAGATACACCAGATACGGCAGGTGGGCCGCCTTGTGCGCGGTCACCGCCGCGGTGATCTTGACCATCTGCAGGAACGCGACCGTGCCCTCCTGCATCCGGGTGCCACCGGAGGCGGGGGAGGCCAGCAGCGGCAGACCGAGCTCGGTCGCGCGGGTGATGGCGTCGGTGATCCGCTCCGCGGCGGCCACCCCGATCGAGCCGGCCAGGAAATCGAACTCGCTGGCCAGCACCGCCACCGGCCGGCCGAACACCGTCCCGTACCCGGTCAGCACGGACTCGTCGACCCCGGTCGCCGCGCGGGCGTCGGCCAACTCGCGGGCGTACTCCGGGCCCGCGGGCACCGGGTACGGCGCACCGTCCCAGCTGACGAACGAACCCGGATCCAGCACCACGTCGAGCAGCTCCCGGGCGCTGATCCGGGTGGGCGTCGGCAAACCTGGCCGCAACGTCATATCCAAAGGTTAGTTACGCTCCGCCCATGATCGGAGTGAACTTGGACGGCAATGTCCTCACCATCGAAATGCAGCGCGAGCAACGGCGGAACGCGCTCAATTGCGAACTCGTGGACGCACTGCGCGAGACCATCGAGGAGGCGGGCGCCAACCCCGACGTGCACGTCGTGGTGCTCACCGGCGCCGGTTCGGTGTTCAGCTCCGGCGCCGATCTGACCGACGCCGCCGGGATGGCCGAGAAGCTGCCGGACAAGGCGCTGGCGCTGAACCTGGCCATCGACCAGTCCCGGTTGCCGGTGA